>ONCX01000015.1 GCA_900316455.1 uncultured Eubacteriales bacterium | reverse complement strand
CGCCGGTTTAACGGGGATAAAAATGGGGAACATCGCCCGCACCGCGAAAGTGATCCCCAATCGCGGCGTGACGGCGAATTTTCGGCAAATCAGGAAAACGTCGAAAAGCATGACAGACACAGCGATATCATTACCGGACGCAACGCCGTAACCGAGGCGCTTAAAAGCGGAAGACCAGTCGAATCGCTGCTTGTTGCTCGTTCCACAGACAGCAGCGGTCGTTCGTTCGGTCAGATAATAGCTCTTGCGCGGGAATTGAACGTCACCGTCAAGGAGGTTTCACCGGCAAAGCTTGAAGCCATGTGCGGCGGCAGTCATCAGGGCATCGCGGCTCTGACGGCTGTTCACGAATACGCGGAAATCGACGATATATTTGCTCTTGCCGAGAGCCGCGGCGAAGCGCCGTTTGTAATACTCTGCGACGGCATAGAGGATCCGCATAATTTAGGCGCTATTATCCGCACTGCCGAAGCCGCTGGCGCTCACGGCGTTATTATTCCCAAACGCCGTGCGGTCGGACTTACGTGGGCAGTCGGCAAGGCTTCCGCCGGTGCGCTGGAATATATTCCCGTGGCGAGAGTGGCGAATCTTTCCGCCTGCATTGACGATCTCAAAAAGCGTGGTTTGTGGATATACTGCGCCGATATGGATGGGCAGCCGTGGTGTCAGGGCGACCTCACAGGCGCAACAGGTCTGGTTATCGGAGGAGAAGACAGCGGAGTAAGCCGCCTTGTAAAAGAAAAATGTGACGGCGTGCTTTCACTCCCAATGCGTGGAAGCATTAATTCGCTTAACGCGTCGGTAGCCTGCGCTATAGTTATTTACGAGATAACCCGCCAGCGCTGCGGCATTAAGGCATTCGGCAAGGCTGGCGATTAGCGTTTATTTCCTGATGCAAAGGGGAGGCAGGGAGAAATGGCAGAGGAATTCAGAGAGCCTTTTGTCAATCCGTATGTGGACAGTGAATCCGACGAGGCTCGGTTTTCCACATTCGTCACAATGGACGAAGCACATGAGCGTTGGAATAACGGTACATGGCAAGGCAACAAACCGGACTTTGAGCTGGATCCGGCCATGTTTGCCGGCGATCGCGGTCTGAAGCTTGACAAAAACGGCAAAAGCTCCGAAAAACCCAAAGAAAACCGTTTTGCGTTTGATTTGCAGAATGATATTATCAACGCGGATCAACTCACGTCGCGTCTCGATGACAACGCGTATACCGGCAATTACCGACCTGTGGGCAACATAGGCAGCACACTTTCAAACATCACTCTCGACAGACTTAAATACAACGCGCTCGCCGATATCAAGGAAGAATTGCCGGAAGATCTTACGTACCTTTACGGCGACGGCGAAGGTTCGCAATTAAAAAAGCGCGAGGTAAAGCTGCGTTCCTACAACCGCCTTGATACTCCGGTGGACAAGCGCCGCGCAGAGGTTGAAAAAATGCTTCCGGAAGAAAACAAGGAATCTCCTGAAGCAATCATGGCTGATATACGCAAAAGGCGTGAAATAGAGGACGCCAAATCCGGAGTAGACAGCCGTGCAAAAAAGAAATATCAGCGCCTTGGAATATATGACGTCCGCAGCGCCGACGGCTCGGCAGAGGATTTTTACACAGCGGAGGATCAATATGATATAGAAAGTATGACCGAACAGGGAAGCTGGAGAGCAAGCATTCCCGAGCAGGACGGTCTTGTTCCGGATTCGAGGGAGCTTCCGTATTTCGGAAGGTTCAGCCGCAAATGGAGCGAGATAGACGACGATGATCCGTCGCGCCCCGATATGCTCCGGCACACTGTAAATACAATTTATGAGGATAAGTCTGCCGAAAAAGCAAGCAGATTCCGTTCCAAAAACGGCGAAAGAGAGTATTACGTAGAAGACGATGAATTCGACCCGCACAACAGATACCGCCGTATGGAAAGATCACGCCGCAAGCTCACCGCTGGAAAGAACGTACTCAGCGACAGCATTATGTCCGGAGAATTCAATAATCCTTACGTTCAGATCAGCAACAAGCGGCTAAGGGATATCATTAATCACGACCTTCGCGGTCCGGGTAATATTGAAGCGCCTGAAGGTCTGACCGATCCCGCGCTTATGTACGAATGGAAGACTGGTTACAAACACGATAATTCAAAAGACGTCAATTACGCTCAATGGATCGAGGAGCAGAGCCGTCTTGCGGATATGGCGGAGCAGTCGCGTTACCGCGGGAGCCATCGCACCGGACGTCCCGGAGCGCATATTCAGAGAGAAAAGCCTTATGGCAGCGAGCGGAGATATCCTGGCGGCGAATACAGGAAACGTCAGCGTCAAAGCCAGAGGGAAGACATGCAGGAGCAGCTCCGCCGCGTCACGGAACAGGGAATTTCTGACGGCAGGGAGATTATCCGGCTTGAGCAGAAGGCACGTCGTGAGGCTGAACAGGAAATGGCCCGCCGAATGGAAGAGGAACGCCGTCGCGCCTACGATCAGCAGCGTATCGCATATGAACGTCAGATGAGAGAATACCGTCGGCAGCAGGAGCGTATGATGCAAGCCGCGCAGGCGCAGGGTCGCGCACAACGTCCATCTGATTCTTCGCAGCCCGACCGTAACAGGGTGGCGCGACGCAGAGAGTCCGCCGGTCAAAGGAATGTTCCTCCAAAGCCGCAGTTCGGTCCGCTCGGATTTTACACTCCTAAGCCTGAACCGACAGGGGACAGGACGGCAGGTCGTAGGGCTGATAAGCGCAAATAGATTTTTTATTATTTTATTGTTTTGATGATTTTATGATTTTATGATGTAAATTTGCCGCCGCATTCAGTTGCAGCAAACGGAGGATAAATATGGGATTTGAAGATGATTTTGACTATAATGACGATTTTGAAACTGACATAGCAGACCCCGACAATATGGACGGGGGTGAACAGCCAAAAAAATTCAGCCGCAAGGAATTGCGTGAGGCAAAGAAAAAAAATGCCGAGAAAACAGCCGATCTCCCCAAACATAAATTAAGTTTTTTCAACAGGCGTGAACGTCTGGACGACAATGACGAAGCTCTTACTGAGGAGCATATTTTTGATCCGGCACGGACGACTATGGTTTCCGGATCTCGTGACCGAAGCAGCCGCAGTATGAACAACTCGCCTGTCAAGAACGCTGAATCGGAGTTCTCATATCTTTTTGATCCGGTTGACGATAACGAGAGCGAGGACGACGTATATCCCGAAAAATCAATATATTCTGACAGCGATTCCGCGAAAGAGCTGCTCTCAGGGCTTTCATACGACGGCAGCGACGAAGATATGTCAAAGGATTTCGACAGGTATTTTGAGGAACATTCAAAACCGGCAAAATCGCTTTTATCATTCAGGAAAAAGAAAGACACGGAATCCTCTGCTGAACCGGATGAAATTCAGGTTCAGCCTGAGCCGGAAAAACCTGAACCGGCAAAGCCTGTTCCGATCAAGGTCACTCCCAAAAAGGCTGTTTTGCCCGATGAGGAATCGTACCTTCCAGAGCTTCGCCCCGATTCGGTGTTTGCCGCGCAGAATAAAACCCCGCCCGTACCGGAACCCGCTCCGGAGCCTGTGTCTCAGCCGGAAGATAAAAATGACCCTCCACTTCCCCCGCTTCCAGGACAGTCAGAATCACAGAATAATTTCAGCAAATCATATGGCAGAGAACCGTATGATAATTATAATAATTACGACAGCAATTACAGCAATTATAACCGTGACGAGGATGACTATTACATGAACAGCGATAACGATAAATCAGCACAGGATTATGTGCCTTATAGCAATGTATACCAGTCATATCCTATGACTGCTCCAATGGCTCCAATGGCTCCGATTGTTCCAATGAACCAGATGATGCCATATCCGGTTGTAATGCCGAACGCGGGACAGAATCAACCCACAAATATGCCGATACAGACGATACCCATTCCGTACCCAATGCCAATGCCTATGCCAATGCCGATGTACGGTCAGTATCCCTCCTATCCGCCGCAGTATCCGTATCCACCCTATCAGCAGCCGCAGGAGCATTACGAAAGAAAATCTGAAGACCGCGGAGAAAGCCGCTATGACGACCGCTACGATGAACGTGACGAACGTGACGAACGTCGTGATTCACGCCGCGGCGGACGCAGATTCAATGAACACCGCCGCAATGATGACAGAAGATATCGGAACGACAGGTACAACGACAGATACGACGACAGGCGCGATGACAGGCGCGACGACAGATACGACGACAGGTATCATGACAGGTACGACGACAGGTACGACGACAGATACGACGACAGGTACGACGACAGATACGACGACAGGTATCACGACAGGTACGACGACAGGTACGACGACAGGTATTACGACAGGTACGATGAACGCAGGGAAAGAAGATTTGACGAGCGCAGAGAGAGAAGCTTCGATGACCGCAATGAAAGAAGATTCAACGCTTTCAGGAACGATGGTTACCGCACGGAAGACGGCTCTCATGGAATTCCCCAGCCCCCATATGAGCCGCCATATCGCAAGCAGGAGGACTTTCCTCAGCCAATCCGTCAGCCATCGCCGCCAGAGCAGCCGGCACCGGTATACAACCAGCAGACTACTCAGCCGGTAGCGCCTGTTTACACGCCGCAGACCGTTCCTGAGCCTTTGAATATTTCTGAACCCGCGCCGGAAAAACCGAGTTATACGCCCAGTCCTCTGGTAAATTTTGACTTTAACTTCCATAAAAACACCAATAATTCAGATAAGCAGGATAACGGCGGTTCAGATGAAAAGAAACCGGAGAAATCCGCTTCGGGAACACATGGATTCGAGAGTGATTCGGGAAATAATCCACTTGGCAGCGACGGATTTGACAGTGACCTCGGCAGCATGGATTTCGACAGCACGGATTTTGACAGTGACGGATTCGACAGCGACCTCGGCAGTGACGGATTCGACAGCGACCTCGGCAATGACGGATTTGACAGCGACCTCGGCAATGTCGGATTTGACAGCGACCTCGGCAATGACGGATTTGACAGCGACCTCGGCAATGACGGATTTGACAGTGACCTCGGCGATATGGATTTTGGCGTAAACGATTTCAGTGGTCAGTCGGACAATTCGGCAGACAACAATGAGGAAGACGATTTCGGACTCGGATTCGGAGGCAGATCCATATCCACCCCGTCTTCTACCTCGTCATTTGGATCCGGAAACGGTTCCGCGGCGGGAAATTCCGGCGGCAGATTTAAAAAGAGAAAGTGATGCTTTGAAAAACGACATTTTAAAAAAGATGTCGTTTTTCCGTACTGTAGATACTTAAATTGAGATATTTACCGTAACAATTAATCCGTATTATCAGGAGGTTAATTCCGTTGAATTATAACGACGACAGCGTACACATCGGGGTAAAAAAACGAAAACCCAAACCTGATCATATTTCTCACATCATAGAGGCAATGCCGATTCCGAGCGCGTGGAATATCAGTCAGCCTGTGGCTAAGGGCAAGGGAAATCTGAGACTTACCAAGGGTGTGATACGCTTTGTTAAGCTTGATATTTCCATAGCTGACAGACTGCCGCGTGAAACTCAGGAATATGTTCCGGACGTTTCGCCTGTGGATTTTGATCCCGCCGACAGAATACTCAAAAAAAATCAGAAACGCAGCGTTCACAGCCGCGAGAGCAATATTGACCTGTTCGATCTTGAAAGGCGCATCAAGTCCGATCGTTACGTGGACAGCGGAAGATTTTCCGGCAACGGCGACAGAAGACTTGCGGCTTCCAAATACCGCAGCAGAAAGGACGCGGAAAGAATCCGCGCCGATCTCAGCAGCATGAGCAAACGCCTGAAATTCAATTTGTTTGAGATTTCCATTATTACCGCGTTTCTCGTGACAGTCGATGTGCTGCCGAATGCAGGCGTATATCTGCCTGGAATATGCACGGCTGACGGATTCACGATGGTATATCTTCTTATTTCACTTATAGGACTTGTTCTGGCTTCGATTATTTTATTCGCTGATTTGAAAGAGGGTATAAGGAGTCTTTTTTCAAGAAGCTTCAGCACGCTGACTACATTATCCGTTGCGGCGTCGGCTGAGATAATGCATATAATTTATATGCTTGCGGCTTATTTCATTGCCCAGAAGCCGATATACGGCACATTTGCCGCTCCGGTATGCGTTTCGCTGCTGATTTACACCATAAACCGTATGATACACACATCGCGGATTTCTCACGGCTTTGCCTTTACGTCCAAGAGAGGGATATACAGCGCTGTAATGTCGGCTGACGACAGTCCAATAGCCGCCGATCTCAGACACGCGTCCGGCGTAAGGAGCGCGAAGATAGCTTATGTGGTACGCACTAAGCACCTTTCAAATTATTTTTTCAATGCCTGCCGTGAGGATAAATCCTCATTGATGATGTCGGGACTTTATCCCGTTATTCTCATAGCGTCCGTGGTTGCGGCTGCAATCGCGGCGGTGAGGGGCATTTTTACGGACAGCGATCCGGTCAATGTGGCGTTTTCAGCGCTTTGCTCGATTCTGGTCATAGGCGTTCCCATAACGGGAATGCTCAATCTTGAAGCTCCGCTCGCACGCCTTTCAAAACGTCTCAGACGCAGCGGCGCTCTTTTAACCGGCTGGAACGCCGTGGATAAATTCGGCGGAACCGACGCTTTTGCCATCAATACTACCGATCTGTTTCCCAGAGGCAGCATACGTGTTCGCAGGAGCTTTGCAATAAACGATATGGAAATAGAGGAAATTACTTCGATTGCCGCTTCGGTGCTTCTTGGTTCGGGAGGCGCGCTTGCGGAGGTATTCGGCGAGCTGATACGCGACGACGCAAGACTCAGGCAGCGTGTGGACAGCATTACATATGAAACCGAGCTTGGCATTTCCGCGTGGGTCAAGGATAAGAAGGTCCTTATCGGAAACGCAAATATGATGAGGCTCCATCGCGTGCTTATTCCGGGTGGAGGACTTGCGAGACTCGATGAATTTGAAGCCATGCGTAAGAATGAATGCTACCAGATGTTATATGTCGCCGTCAACAACCGTCTTATGGGAGTGTATATGCTGGAATACAAGGCGGCGATGTCCGCAAGGAACGCCATGCTTCAGCTCATAGAGGAAGGCACTGGAATAATGATCTACACCTGCGACGCGAATATAAATATAAATCTCATAAAATCGGTCTTCGGCATTCCGCCGAGATTCATCTCGATATTGGATAATGAGGGCAGCCGGATTTACGATTCGGTTACATACAGGGTAACGCGTTCCCAAAGTGCGCTTATAGTTACCGACGGCACTCTACGCGCCCTTTCCGATGTGATAAGGGCAGCCGTTGTGCTAAAGGACACCGAGGGCGTGAGCGTGACGATACAGGGGATATGCTTCGCTATGGGACTGATTTTTGTAGCGGGACTAAGCTGTATCAGTCCTTATGCTATTGACTCAATGGAGATCCTGATAATGCAGCTTATATTCCTGCTTCTTTCCACGGTATCCATACTCAAGGTGATAAGATTATAAGGATATAATGTTATAACGCAATTAATATTTTGGAGTGAGACAGATGAATTCAAAAGAGATCATAGATAAATACGACGGCGCCGTCATAGGCAGCTATGGCAGGCTCGGACTTGCGCTTGAATCCGGCGGCGGCGCGCAGGGAACCGACGCCGACGGTAAAATATACATCGACTTCGGAAGCGGCATAGGAACAAATTCACTCGGCTATGCCGACAACGAATGGGCAGACGCGGTAAGCGTACAGGCTCACAAAATGCAGCACGTTTCAAATTATTACTACAATTCCACAGCCGCCGAATTTGCCGAAAAGCTCACCGAAATGACCGGAACCGATAAATTATTCTTCGGCAACAGCGGCGCGGAGGCTAACGAATGCGCGATAAAGATCGCCCGCAAGCGCTCCTTCGACAAGTATGGCGATAAAGACCGCACTACAATTATAACTCTTGTCAATTCATTTCACGGCAGGACGGTCACCACTCTTTCCGCCACCGGACAGGAGCATTTCCACAATTACTTCTTCCCGTTTACGCCGGGATTCAGATATGTGGAAGCCAACAACATTCACGCTCTCCGCGAGGCTATCGACGGAACCGTATGCGCCATTATGTTTGAATTCATTCAGGGCGAGGGCGGCGTGAATGTGCTGGAACAGTCATTTGTCGATGAAATTTTTTCCATAGCAAGGGAGCATGATTTAGCCACGATATCCGACGAGGTTCAGACCGGAGTGGGTCGCACCGCAAGGCTGCTTGCCGCGGAGCATTTCGGCGTGAAGCCCGACATTGTTACACTTGCCAAGGGACTTGGCGGCGGTCTGCCGATAGGCGTATGTCTGACAAGGGGAGAATACGCGGACGTTCTTACTCCCGGAACCCACGGCTCCACATTCGGAGGAAATCCCGTTGTGTGCGCAGGCGGACTGGTTGTACTGAAGCGTCTGTCAGATCCGGAATTCATGGCTGAATTGCGGCGCAAGGCGGAATATTTCAGAAAATCCCTCACTTCGCTGCCGAAAGTCAAAAGCGTCAGCGGTCTGGGTCTTATGCTTGGAGCGGAGCTTGACGGAATTGCTGCGGGCGACGTGCTGAAAGCCGCTCTGAATAAAGGACTGCTTGTGTTGACCGCCAAGGCAAAGCTGCGCTGCCTGCCTCCGTTGACAATTACCTATGAACAGATCGACGCGGGCATGAAAATTCTACGCGAGGTGCTGAGTGAGCAATTCTGAATGAAAAACAGAAAAGGGTGAATGGATATGAATACTTCCGCCATCAGACACAGAAGCACCGCCGACATGTGCTATTGCGCCGACAGCGACACGGCTGTGATACGTCTTTGTACAGGCAGGGATATCACACAGGCGTACATTATCTGCGACGACCCCTTTATACACTGGCTGAGAAGGCAGGAAAGCTGGGACGGCACGAAACACCCTATGACTCTTTGCATGGAACTCAGCGAGCATCTCATATGGGAATACAGGACAAAACCGCCATACAAACGGCTGCAATACTATTTTGAAGTGAGCGACGGCGATAAAAGCCTGCTCGTCTACGACAACAAAATCTGCGACCCAGATATTCCCGACAATACCTCGAAGCATGCCTTCAAGCTGCCGTGGATGAATCCGTCCGACATAATATCTCCGCCGGAGTGGGTTAAGGATACGGTGTGGTATCAGATAATGCCCGACCGCTTCTGCCGTGCTGGAGAGCCGGACAAAAGGTATTTGGAATGGGGAAAATTCATGCCTCCGCATCACGGGATTCACGGTGAATTCTACGGCGGCGACTTTAAGGGCGTAACCGAGCGGCTGCCTTATCTGCATAAATTAGGGATAAACGGCATTTATTTCACTCCGATATTCCTTTCAGACAGCTACCACCGCTACAACACCTTCGATTACAACGTGATAGACGGTGTTCTGGGAAGCGAGGACGATTTGAAGGAGCTTGTCCGTCAGGCACATTCTCTCGGAATCCGCGTGATGCTCGACGGTGTTTTCAATCACTGCGGTACTGAGTTTTTCGCGTGGAAGGACGTTCTGCAAAAAGGCAGGGATTCGGAATATTACGACTGGTTCTTCATCAACGGCGACGACCTCAACCAGAAGCGTTTCGATACCGCGGACGGCAGATATTTCACATTTTCATTTGTCGGACTCATGCCAAAGCTCAACACAAACAATCCCGAAGTGATAAATTATTTCCGCGATATCTGTTCACGATGGGTGAGGGAATGGGATATCGACGGAATCAGGTTTGACGTGGGCGACGAGGTTTCCCACACGTTCCTGCGGGAGCTGAGGCGCACGCTCAAGCCCATCAAGCCGGAGCTTTTCCTGCTGGGTGAAATATGGCTCGATTCGCTGCCATGGCTGGAGGGCGACGAGTACGATTCAGTCATGAATTACCCCGCCTACGACTGCGTAAATGACTTTAACAGGGAGCGCGGACTTTCATCGGTTGACTTCATGCATTCGCTCAACGCCTGTCTCGCCATGTATCCCGAACAGGTGACGGAAGTGCTTTTCAACTTCATCGACACGCACGACACCATACGCGTTTCCGAGGAATGCAAAGGCGACGTCGATCTGCTGCTGCAAAAACTGTCAATGCTTTTCACACTTCCCGGAACGCCCTGCATCTATTACGGCACGGAGATCGCTCTGAGGGGCAGGGAAAAATGGGAAAACCGCAGTTGTATGCCTTGGAATAGGATAGACAGCGGCGAATACGATAAGATTTTCAGCGATGTCAGCAGCCTTATACGTCTGCGCCGCGAATATCCTCAGCTTAAAGGCATTTCCATGGAATTCATTCATTATGGGAATAATCCGAGAATTCTCCATTACCTGAGAAGCGACCAAAACGCGGGCAGCAAAATTGCCGTATGTCTCAACTGCGGCAGCGAGGATTTTTTGTTTACAGCACAAGGAAAGGTGCTTTTCAGCCGCCTTTATGACAACGGCATTATGAAGCCGCAGAGTACGGTGATTTACGAAATCGGAGGGTGATACCATTTCTGATTGAACTTATGAAAGGAGGCTGACGGAATGCCGATATTCAGCCACAATTTTTCGGGATTATTATTAGGCAAGCTGAAAAAGAAGTACGAACCGGATCCGGAACCGCTTGTTATAAAGGATTCGCTCGGAACATTCATACTTACCGACTCTGGCAGGAAAAATTCATATTGCGGTGAGGTTGAATTGCTGGGCATAAGCGTTTCGGTGTATCTGGAAACCGACGGCAATGATGAAAAAACCGCTTTTGCCTCGCTGCAAAGCCTTCGCGCATTTGTCAAAAACGCCGCCGGCTGGGACGCGGAAATAAAGCGGTTTGCCGCCGACGAATTTGCCGGAAGGGACGGAACCATTGAAATATGGGGCGACTGCGACGGCAACAACGAGGGCGAGATCATTTCAAAGGACGAATTTATGCGCCGCATCAGCATGAATTTTATTCAGTTCTACAAAGACGGCAGTCTGTTTTTCGACTACGACCTTGACGATATGTTCACCGACCACGGTCTCGGCATTCACGCCAACATCTCCGGCAGCATAGAATCCTGCGCCTTGTGGGGCTGAAGCGCGACGTGCCTCTGTCATTGACAATTGCTGAGAACAGGCGGCAGCGTCTTTATCAAAATTCATACAGACAGGACTTGAAATAAATGAATGAAAGCAAAAAGACAAAAATTTTCATAGACGGCAGCGAGGGAACCACCGGACTGCGAATTTACGACCGGTTCAAGGTGCGCGATGACGTTGAGCTGCTGTCCATAGATTATGACCTGCGTAAGGACCCGCAGGAACGCGCACGCCTTATCAATTCCTCAGATATTACCTTCCTCTGCCTTCCCGACGCGGCGGCAAGGGAATCCGTGTCGCTCATTGAGAATGAAAACGTTCGTATAATCGACACATCCACCGCGCACCGCACGGAAAGCGGCTGGGCTTACGGATTCCCCGAATTGTCGGCGGCGCACAGGAATGCCATTCGCGACGGCAAGAGAGTCGCCGTTCCGGGCTGTCACGCCACGGGCTTTATTTCCGTTGTTTACCCGCTTGTCGCCGGAGGAATACTGCCTGAGGATTACCCGATAAGCGCCTTTTCGCTGACCGGCTACAGCGGAGGAGGCAAGAAGATGATAGGGCAGTATTCAGCCACGTTCCGCGAGCTGGAGCTTGACGCGCCGAGGGAATACGCTCTCACCCAGCAGCACAAGCACTTAAAGGAAATGAAAGCCGTCACAGGGCTGAAAAGACTGCCGCTCTTCTCTCCCATAGTCGCCGATTACTACAGCGGAATGGTCGTTTCCGTTCCGCTTTATACCGATTACTTTTCGCAATGCAAAAATCCAAAGGAACTGACTGAATTCTACGCGGATTATTACAAAGGCGAGAAATTCATCGCCGTTGACGAAACAAACGGCGCGAACCTCTACGGCGGAATGCTCGCAGGAAATACACTCGCCGGCTGGGACGGTCTGAAAATTTACGTCACGGGCAATGACGAGCGCGTTGTGGTTTCGGCTCAGTTCGACAACCTCGGCAAGGGCGCTTCCGGCGCAGCGATTCAATGCCTGAATATCATGCTCGGCTGCGACGAAGCAAAAGGGCTGGAAATATAATTCTATCATGATAAGGAGATAATCAATTATGAAAAAATCAAAAGCACTCATCAGACTGGCAGCGGCATTCATGGCGGCGATCATGGCACTTTCGCTCTGTGCATGCGGAGACAGTAGGGACAACGCTGCGTCCTCAGGCGAGTCGTCAGAGGAAATTCAGCTTACCGCGGAGCAGCAGGTGGAGAAACTTCTGCTTGAGGAATTTGAGAAGAATTACGGAGATAATCTGGAGACATGCGAATTCAGAAATATCAAAATATTCACCGCTGAGGAAATTGCGGAGGATGACGAACTGTTTTCCAATTATAATTTTGTGGAAACCGACATTGTCTTTTCGGCTTCCTATGACCTGAAAGCGCCCGACGGCAAGGACGTTGCGCCTCTTCTTCCGGCGAACGGCGAGGAGGATGGTCAGTGGGTCAGAGAAAAATATGTGTGCGGCAATCTCACGCTTAACGCCAACGGCGAATACGAGCTGGATAACATTGGCACAGGATTCTGAGCTTTGGAAAATTATCCACACTCTATAAAATAAGAAAAAACGAGCGCGTATATTTCAGTGCGAAGCGCTCTGCAACCACACTACATATTATTTTAAAGGCGGTGCTTATCAAATGGCAGAAATCAATCCCAAGATTCTGAAATTCAGGGCATTAGTAGAAGAAAGTCCGAACATCGTGTTTTTCGGAGGAGCTGGCGTTTCCACAGAAAGCGGAATTCCTGACTTCCGCAGCAAGGACGGTCTTTACAATCAAAAGTACGATTATCCTCCCGAGCAGATTCTCAGCCGGACCTTCTTTGACAGAATGCCGGAGGAATTTTATCGCTTTTACCGCGACAAGCTGAATTCTCTGAAATACGAGCCTAATATCACGCATTACAAGCTCGCCGAGCTGGAAAAGCGTGGCAAGCTCGCCGCGGTAGTAACTCAGAATATCGACGGTCTTCATCAGAAGGCAGGTTCAAAGAGGGTTCTGGAGCTTCACGGCAGCGTACTGCGTAATTACTGCATGAAGTGCGGAAAGTTCCACAGCGCTCAGGAGGTATTCGGCAGCAGGGGAATTCCGCACTGCGAATGCGGCGGCGTAATCAAGCCGGACGTTGTGCTGTATGAGGAATCTCTTGACAACCGCGTTATAGAGCAGTCCATCAACGCAATTTCTCAGGCGGATATGCTCATTGTGGCGGGCACTTCTCTGACGGTTTATCCAGCAAGCGGACTTATCAATTATTTCCGCGGGGAAAATCTTATTCTCATAAACCGCGACGCGACTCCCTACGACGGCAAGGCGGATCTTGTTATCAACGAAAGTCTCGGCAAGGTATTTTCCGCTATTTAAAAAAATTCGTTAATATACGATAATCAGAAATATATTATATATTTGGTAAGCAATAATTTTTTATTTAATAAAAAAACATGTCCTATTGCGGTTTCTATCATTTTTCACTGTCAACCTATGGAAATGAATATCCAAAAATAAAGGTCAAAATATAAAAAAATACAAAAAACATCTATAAAAAAACGTAAGTATATGATATAATAATTTAATAATAATATATTCGCGTTATCTAAGCGTTAAAGGAGATAATTTATAAAATGTCCGTCAGAGTTGGAATGGTCAGTCTGGGCTGTCCGAAAAATCAGGTGGATGCGGAGCTTATGCTCGGTCGTCTTGCAGACGCGGGGTATGATCTGGTTGAGGACGCCGCTATGGCAGATGTTGCCATAGTCAATACCTGCGGCTTCATAGAAAGCGCAAAATCAGAAGCTATCGAGGAGATACTGGAGCTTGCCTCACTCAAAAAGGAGGGAAGAATCAAAGCCCTGATAGTTACCGGCTGTATGGCGGAACGCTATCGTGACGCGGTTCTGGAGGAACTGCCTGAAGTTGATGCGGTAGTGGGCATAGGCGCTAATCACAGAATCGCGGAGATATTGGAGCGTATTTCAGAGGAAAGAGGATTCGGGCTTTACGGTGAAAAGGAAGAACTTCAGATGTGCGGCAGGCGCGTCCGGACAACGCTGCCTTTTTACAGTTACCTCAGAATAGCCGACGGCTGTAATAACAAATGCGCGTTCTGCGCGATACCTGAGATACGCGGCAGATTTCGTTCCCGTCCTATCGAAGAGCTTGTGGAGGAAGCAAGTCAGCTTGCTTCTAAGGGAGTGAGGGAGCTTACGCTTATTGCACAGGATACCACAGAGTACGGCTCGGATATTTACGGCAAAAGAATGCTTCCGGAGCTGCTTGTCAGGCTGTGCGGGGTGGAAGGTCTGAAATGGATAAGGCTGCTGTATTGCTATCCAGAAAAGATAACCGACGAGCTTCTCGACATTATCGCTGCTCAACCTAAAATCTGCAAATACATAGATATGCCCATTCAGCATTCAAGTGAACATGTGCTGAGGGCTATGCGACGTCCGGGAAGCAGGGATTCGCTCACACACCTAATAGAACATATACGTGAGAAAGTGCCCGGAATAACGCTGCGAACAACGCTTATGGTTGCTTTTCCGGGTGAAACGCAGGAAGATTTTGAGGATCTTGTAAGCTTTGTCCGCGAGATAAAGTTTGAAAAACTCGGCTGCTTTATCTGGTCGGCAGAAGAGAATACTCCCGCTTTTGATCTTCCCGACAGGGTTGACGCGGAAACCGCCTCCATGCGCGAGGCTTCTATAATTGACGAACAGTCGCGTGTCATTGACAAGTGGAGTGAAAGTATGACCGGCAGGAAAATCGAGGTCATGACCGAAGGCTTTGACCGACTGGCGGAATGCTACTACGGACGTTCTCAGGGAGAGGCTCCTGAAATAGACGGCAAGATATTTTTTGATACGGACGGCAGAAAGCTCCGTGCGGGTGAATTTGTAACCGTTGAGATAACTGATTTTATGGACTGTGATCTGGTCGGACGGCTCATATAACTCGTATAAAATATTTTAAGGGGAATGATGTATGAATCTTCCGAATAAACTTACGCTGCTGCGAGTGCTGTTTATACCCGTGGTAATGGTGTTCCTTCTTGCCGACGGAATACCCTTTCGCTGGCTCATCGGAGGTCTTTGTTTCGGCGCCGCCTCGCTGACCGACATGCTGGACGGCAGGATCGCACGAAAGTACAATCTTGTTACCGACTTTGGAAAGCTGATGGATCCTGTCGCGGATAAAATGCTTATAATGTCCACGCTGATATGCTTTGTGCAGGAGAATATATGCGGAGCGTGGGTAGTAGTAGTGATTCTTTTTCGTGAATTTCTTGTCACATCTATGCGCATGATTGCTGCGGACAAGGGCAAGGTCATCGCGGCTAATATATGGGGTAAAATCAAGACCGTGACTCAGATGATTGCTCTTGTGGGAGTATTCTGCGGCAAAGCCTGCGGTGAATTCAGCTTTATTCCGTCCTTTGCGGGTCATTGGCTCATGATATTGTCATACATTATGCTTTACACTGCTGTCGGTGCGACCGTATTCTCAGGGATAAAATATATGTATGACGCACGTGAATTCTTCCGCGACGCATAAAAAATTATTAATTAAATTAAATGAAACACTTGTTTTTTTGATTAAGTTGTGTCAAAATAGATAGGCGATAAGAATTTATTCATACAGTGAAAGGAGAAAAAACCAAAATGTCCGATTTTAAAAAGGATTTAAACACTGACGCCGAAGATAATGATGAGGCTGTAGAGGCATTTGACAATTTCGATATGTCATCCGATGAAACGGAAGCATCAGAAGCAAATTATACTTCTGACGAAACGCAAGAGAACGTAGAGAACAAAGCGGTAGAAGAAGCCGAAGAAGCTGAGACGGTTGAAGAAGCCGAAGAAGCTGAGACGGTAGAAGAAGCCGAAGAAGCCGAGACGGTAGAAGAAGCCGAAGAAGCTGAGACGGTTGAAGAAACCGAAGAAGCCGAGACGGTAGAAGAAGCCGAAGAAGCCGAGACGGTAGAAGAAGCCGAAGAAGCTGAGACGGTTGAAGAAGCCGAAGAAGCTGAGACGGTAGAAGAAGCCGAAGAAGCCGAGACGGTTGAAGAAGCTGATGAAGCCGAGACGGTTGAAGAAGCCGAAGAAGCTGAGACGGTTAAAGAAGCCGAAGAAGCCGAGACGGTAGAAGAAGCCGAAGAAGCTGAGACGGTTAAAGAAGCCGAAGAAGCCGAGACGGTTGAAGAAGCTGATGAAGACGAGACGGTTGAAGAAGTCGATGAAGACGAGACGGTTGAAGAAGTCGATGAAGACGATTATCTGGATTACGACGATTCGCCGCGTCCTAAAACAATTGTTTCGGGCAAAGCAGCGTTAATAACCATGCTTGTGACGTGTTTTGTCACCATAGGCTTAATAGTTGGAGCAGTATGGATGGGATTGACAGTAAAGAGAGATATCGGAGTAACTGTAGCATCGTTTTCTGACCGCTTCAATGCCTGCAATACGAATCAATTTGCTCTCGGAGCAATGTTGGGCGCGGATCCTGTTTCCATGAGCGATGAGGAATGTTCATTGAGCGAGGAAGACATAGCCGCTCTCAAGCGTGGAAATACAATATCAAAATTCAACAATATGCTTAATATTAAAGCCGACATACGTCTGGGCAAGATAGTTTCCATGGATATTACATATGATCCGTCCGTAAACGATCAGGTTAAGCCAAGCGTAACGTGCATATTGCTCCTTGGAAATGTAATGTCGGGATTATCTGACGGCATTAAGAGCAGTGACAATGCTTTTATAACTGCGTACACAGCATTAGTGGAAAAATGCGTACCGGCTCCCAAGAAAGGCAGCGAGGTGTATGTGTATAATTCCGAGGACGGAATAGCTCTTTACGCTTGTTACAGCAAGATGGCGGAAACCGGTTCTTATTCCGATGTAACTTACCGTATTGAAAGCCAGAATCCGGATTACATCAACACCGAAAATCTTGATTTCTCGTGGCTTCCGTTTGATTTTTCTTCTGATAAAGCCAAATCATCTGAAAATACCGCATCTCCGTCAGATAAATAATTCTCAATAGTTATCATTAATTTTTCTCCATTAGATTTTTTCTGATATGCGCTCTATATTTCCGACAAAGAATCATAAAAACATTATCGGAAATATAGGGCGCGTTTTTTATTTTACTCGTGAAAAAACAACCAGAGACCCGATCTATCGGATCTCTGGTTGTAATGTTTCTTACAAATTTTTCATTATCCTCCTGACGGCGGAACGTAATTATTTATTGATTTTCCGCAAGCTTTTCAAATAATTCATGAAGCTGTGGATAATCCTTTTTGAGAGAAATCAGCCTGCCGCCGGAATTCATGAAGCAGCTTGTCGTTTCCCCCTCAGAGCAAAGCTCACCGGAGGTTTCGTTTGTCATACGGTAGGAAAGAGTAAGTCTGGTTCCCGTGTATTTTAATATACTGACCTCGATTGCGACAATATCCTCAAATTTTACCATTCGCCTGTACTGGCATCTGACCTCGAATATCGGCGAAACAAGTCCGCTTGCCTCAAGGTCGCTGTAGCGGATGTCAAGCTGACGCAGGAAGTCAATGCGGGCTTCCTCCATCCAGCGTATGTAATTGGAATGGTGAATGATACCCATGCGGTCGGTTTCGTAATACTGCGCCGTGTGACGGTAGGGATTGATTGCTTTGTTCATCGGCTGCCGTCACGTCCGTTCGGCTGCGAAACGCTCATTCCCGGGGCTGTTTCAAATTTAAATACTATCTCGTGACGCTGTTCGAGCGGCTCCCATAATCCCTGAGTACGTCGCACAACGGGATTGCCGTCCTTGTCGTAAAGCATTTCGCCGTCAGGCGAGGAAGCTGTCTTTCGCACGCGGCGGCGCATCATGACCGGCTCTCCGTATTCATTATAAAGAACCTCTTCGTTTGGAGCCGCTGCCGGCTCACGCTGCGGTGCGGCGACTCTCTGAGGCAATCTCTGCTGCGCAGGCGCGGAACTCTGTACAGGAACGGGAACGGAATTCTGCATGGGCGCTGGCGCGAACTGTTGAGCCGACCGCTGTGGCTGTACCTGAGCGGTCTGTGGAAACGGCGCCGGCTGCTGAAACTGGACAGGCGTTGGCATAGGCACGGGAAATCCCTGCTGCGCCGGTACGGACTGCCTCGCGCCCATCGCGCCCTCGCTGCGACCCTGCTGAAGAGCGGCTGTAACTGCCTTTTCGCGGTCGCGCTGGGCTTCGGCGCGCACGGTGTTCTCTACTTCCTGCATACGTTCAGCCTCGGCGAACTTTCTCTCTGACTCCTTGCGGCGGTTGTTGATGATGTATTCGGCAAATCTTACGCACGCGTTGTTGTACCTGCTCTTGGCGTAAATGCAATTGATGAATATTATGAAAAACGCCAGCAGCGACACTATCTGGCTGACAGTAACCACTATTTCGTCAAATTGAAAATACTTTCCCGCCGAAACGCCTACCAAAGCGGCAATACCTATGAAAAAAAATATTATAGTTAATACATAGGACGATTTTTTGAAGTCATTGTTCACAGTAAAGCTCCTCTCCACAAAATCCGATTGCTGTACAGCTTTCATTATACAACACATTTCAAAAATTGTACAGTATATTTTAAAAATTCTACAATTAATTTTTACATAATTTTTGTATTGCCACGGAGAGTTCCGCGAGCTTATCCATACTCAGAGATTCAATGCGCGAATTCGGAGGAATATCCGCGTCAGCCAAAGCCGTTGCCGCCTGTTCCTTTGAAAGAAAGCCGCCTGACGTGAGCGAATTGGCGAGCGTTTTGCGGCGCTGGGAAAATCCCGCCTTTATCATGGCGAAGAATATTTCTTCGTCGCCTACGTCGTATTCGGGTTCGGGCAGGATATCCATGCGAATTACAGCCGACGTGACCTTTGGCGGCGGCATGAAGCTGCCCGGGCTTACGCGGAAGAGCATACGCGGCTGGGAATAATAATTTATTGCGACGGTGAGCGCTCCGCTTTCACGGCTGCCGACGGGAGCGCATATGCGGTCGGCGGCTTCCTTCTGCACCATGACGGTGACGGAGCTTACAGGCAGCCTGCTTTCAAGAAGAGCCATAATAATCGGAGACGTTATATAATACGGAAGATTTGCACAGACGGCTACGTTCCGGCAGTCCGCGAAATTGTCATTTATAATTCCGGCGAGGTCGAGACGGAGCGCGTCGCCATGAATTACATTCACGTTGGAGAATCCGGCGAGCGTTTCGTCCAGCACAGGAATGAGTCTGTCGTCAAGCTCGATTGCGACGACTTTTTTTGCGCGCCTGGCAAGCTCGGCGGTCAGCACGCCAATACCGGGACCTATTTCCAGCACGCCTGAATCGGCGTTTGCTCCGCCCATTTCAGCCATTCTGGGGCATACCGAGGGATTCACAAGAAAATTCTGTCCCAAACCCTTTGAAAATGAGAAGCCGTGCCTTTGCATTATAGCTTTAATTGTACCTATATCCGACAGTGACGACATTTTTCAACCCCATTTGATGAAAGTTTTAGAAAATAGAAAAATAGAAAAATAGAAAAAACGCTCGCTTGTTGGGCGCTGCGTCTTAAAACGGGCTTGATGCGAGAATCGGGAGTCCCGTCTGCATTCGCCTGACCCCGTTGCACATTTGGCGCGAGAATCGGGAGTCCCGTCTGCATTCGCCTGACCCCGTTGTATTTTTTGGCTGGTTTCGCTCGCTCGGCTTCGCCTCGCTTGTGTGGCGCTGCCCCACCCCCCGCTGGTGGCGCTGCCCCCAGACCCCTGCCAGGAGGAACAAGTTCCCCCTGGACTCCCACGCTCGCATTCGCTCGCTTGTTGGGTGCTTCGCGCTTTATTTAGCGTGCAAGGTATTCTTTTATCTCGTCGAGCCCTTCAACACAGTCATTATACCCTAACCAGTATAACTCGCCCAGCTTTTCCAGATCCGGCTCTACTCTGCCTACGTTTACAGGCTTGGACGGCGCAAGACGCAACAGCCTTCCGTGCCTGTGAAAAAGCTCTATCTCCTCGCACTGACGGTTATAGCGGCGGTTGCTCTCTATCAGCTTCACGGCAAGCAGCGGATAGCGTCTGTAAATGCGGAGCGCGGGAGAGATATTCGTCTCCTCCTTGCGGAATTGCGGGTCACGCGTGCGTATGACTATGATTTTCCTGTACCCCTGCTTCATAGCCCAGCGGTATGGAATCGCACAGGAACAGCCGCCGTCAAGGTATGGCGTGCCGTTTATCATTACCATGGGCGAAATGAACGGCATCGTAGCGGAGGCACGCACGCCGTCCATTAAATAATCTCCGCACCTGCCCTTTTCAAAGCACGCCGGCTTCCCGCTCAGACAGTTTGTGGCAACCGCGATGTAACGCTGCCGGGAGCCTATGAATCTCTCCATGTCGAACGGCTCCGATATTATTCCCCTGTCCTCGGTGAGAAAGCTCACGTCGAGTATGCTGTGGCTGTGGATAAGCGCTCTTGCCCCAACATATCGGCTGTCGTGCCTGTATGTGAGATTTATCCTCGCCGAGCGTCCTATCTGTCCCGAAACATAATTCATGCCTCCTAAAGCGCCTGCCGATACGCCTATGACACAGCTGAGATTCAGCCCGCTTATCATCATTGCGTCAAGAAAGCCTTGCGTGTATAAGCCGCGAAACGCGCCGCCCTCCAGCACAAGACAGCCCTCCGTAATTCTCTCCGAAGCCTGCCCCGCTGGAATTTCATCTATTCTGGAATAAACCTGAGCCATGTTAATTCTCTTCTTCCTCCTGATTTTCTTCTTTTTTATCTTCCGGTTCTTCGATTACAAACACATGCCCCGAAAGCGGCGCTATGCCGACGGTGACGCTGCACGGCATTGTTCCGTGCGGATAAGGCGAAATCTCCTGCGGCTGATTGTGAGTGAGTCCGTCGCCGCCGTATTCGGGCGAGTCGCTGCACATTATTTCTCTGATAATTCCCTGATGCGGGAGTCCAAGAATGTATTTGTACTGCGGATTTGTCGAGAGATTCAGCACTACGGCGACTTCCTGACCGCCGCCGCGCCTTATATACGCAAAAATGTTGTTGTAGTCGTCCGTGCGGTCTATCCACTCGAAGCCCACGCCGTTGTAATCCATCTCCCACATCGACGGGTACCAGCGGTATATCTGGCTCATCTCACGGAAGAACGCCGCGAATTTTGAATTGTACTCGTTCTGAAGCTCGTACCAGTGGATTTCCTCTGTAATCTTCCACTCGTCCAGCTGTGCGAATTCATTGCCCATGAAGTTCAGCTTTTTCCCGGGGTGAGTGAACATATATACGTAGAGCGCGCGGCACTGAGCGAATTTCTGCTTTGTGTCTCCCCACATCTTGCCGAGAATCGACTTCTTGCCGTGTGAGGATTCGTCGTGCGAGAAAGGAAGCAGGTAATTTTCGGAATTATAGTAGTCCATGGAAAAGGTGAGCTTTTCGTGGCTTCCGCGCCGGAAGAACGGGTCAATCGCGAAGTATTTGAGCGTGTCGTTCATCCAGCCCATGTCCCACTTGTAGTCGAAGCCGAGGTGCCAGTGGTCGGAATAGCGTGATGTGACGTTGTAATACGTGCTGGAATCCTCGGCAATCATCATTACCTGCGGGAATACCGCGTGAAGCTCGTCGTTGAAGCGGCGCATGAATTCCACCGCGCCCTGATTGACACCGCGTTCAGCCTGCCCCTGCCAGTATATGATATTGCTCACAGCGTCTATACGGAGTCCGTCGATATGATATGTGTTGAGCCAGAAGTATGCCGCCGAGAGCAGAAAGCTCTGCACATGACCCTTGTAGAAATCGTAATTGTAGGAATCCCATTCGCTGTTCGCCATGAAGTCGAGGGGATATTCATAGAGCGGAGTGCCGTCGAAGCGTCCTAAACCGAAGCCGTCACGCACGAAATGCACCATCACGAAGTCGAGAATCACGCCCACGCCCTTGTTGTGGCATATGTCTATCATTTTTATAAGCTGCTGCGGAGAGCCGTAGCGAGAGGTCGCCGCGAACATTCCGCTTACATGATATCCCCAAGAGCCGTCGAACGGGTGTTCGGTGAGCGGCATTAATTCGATGTGGGTGAAGCCGTTTGCAAGGGCGTAATCGGCGAGTCTTTCCGCTATCTCGTCGTATGTGTGCCAGCTGCGCTCGGTATTTGACCCCGGCTTTCTGCACCACGCGCCGAGGTGTACTTCATATATATTCAGCGGCTTTTCAAAGCAGCGGGAACGCGTGCGCATCCATTCGCCGTCGGTGAACGCTGAATTGTCAACCTCCATTATGACCGAGGAATTATAGGGTCTGCGCTGTCCCATCTGCGCGTATGGGTCCGCCTTGTCGCATACCGCCCCGCCTGCCTGCCACACGCGGTACTTGTAGAGCTGTCCGCTGACAGCGCCTGGGACGAATACGCTATACATACCTAAATTATCCACTTTTCGCATAACATGCGCGTTTTCATTCCAACTGTTGAAATCGCCTACGACGGCTATTTTTACGGCGTAAGGCGCGTAGACCGTGAATCTGACTCCCTGAATTCCGTCCTCAAGCGAAAAATGCGCCCCTAAGTGATTGTGCGCGACGAGCGCTCTTCCGGAATAGAACGCGTCGAGCAGCCGCCTTCCGACGCGGGTGAATTCGTATTTAAGATTTCTCATTTGATATTACCGCAATTCTTTTTGATTTTCTGTGTTTTTTCATACCTATATAATGTATATCATGAGCCAAAAAGCGGAATTTGTCAACCGATGATATGTAAATTTTTGATAATTAAATTTCCTGATTTTTGTAATGAAATTGAATATGTTTATATTGGAATCAAAAGTTAAATATTTTTAACAAATAAATACTGAAAATATAATATCATGAAAGCGTCGGAAGCATTAAGAAAGGGAATCTTTGCTTGACAATTTAAGCGTTATTGAGTTATAATGTAATTGTATTCGGGAAGTGAAATAAGTGGATTATAAAAGTATTACGGGAAAAATTACCGCCGCACTGGAAAAAATACGCAAGCCGGAGTGTGACGGGAATTTTAAGCGGAACGCCCTTTACGGCGGGATATTTCTGCTTGCGGGAACGCTGCTCGGCGTTTTTTCCAAATGGCTGGACGCTACGGTCATCGACGATGGTGTATGGTGGCAGCGTCTTCTCGGAGCGACTGACCTCGGAAACGTGTTTTCTGAATTTCCTGTATGGCTGTTTGCGGCGCTCGCGATATCCGTGTACGCTAAGACTCCGTTGAATGCCGCGTTGCGCGTTTTTCTCTTCTTTGCCGGAATGTGCGCCGCCTATCATGCTTCCTCGGTCATAATCGCGGGCTTCAACCCAATGAGCTATATGATGATATGGTACGGCTTCACGATTCTTTCACCGCTGCTCGCCGTTCTCTGCTGGTACGCAAAGGGGAAGTCGGTTCCCTCGCTTGTCTTATGTACGCTGATCCTCTGGGTGATGACTTCATGCTGCTTTTCCACGGGATTATTGTATTTCGGCTTCATCAGCGCAACAGACACTCTGATTTTTATTGCGGCAGCCGTGGTTCTTTATGTCTCCCCGAAGAATACGGCGATAAGTCTGGCGCTGGCGTTTGTTCTCGCTATCGTTTTCAGACTGCCTTTGGTATAACAATGGGTCGTATAAATTTTTTTAAGAATTCGGATTCCAAAACGAAAGGACGTAAATTTCTATGACAAAAATAATTCTCTGCGGCTGCGGCGGCAAGATGGGCGCGGCTATCACTGCCATAGCCGACGGACGCGACGACTGCCGCATCGTTGCCGGCGTTGATGTGAATACGGCGGTTTCACGCGGCTATCAGGTGTATCAGCGTATTTCGGACGTCACCGAGAAGGCGGATGTTGTTATCGACTTCTCACATCCGAGCGCGCTCGATTCGATACTTGCCTACGCGGTTGAGAACAATGTTCCTGCAGTTCTCTGCACTACAGGATATTCCGAGGCTCAGATATCGCAGATAGACGAGGCTTCAAAAAAAATCGCGCTCTTCCATTCGGGCAATATGTCGCTCGGCGTAAATCTGCTCATTGCGCTCTCCCGCAAGGCGGCGCAGGTTTTAGGCGGCAGCTTCGACGTTGAGATAGTCGAAAAGCATCACAATCAGAAAATTGACGCTCCCAGCGGCACGGCGCTTATGATAGCTAAAGCCATCAGCGAAGAGCTGCCATATGAATCCCGCTACGAATACGACCGCCACAGCGTCCGCAGAAAGCGCGAGCGCAGCGAGATAGGTATTCATTCCGTGCGCGGGGGAAGCATTGTCGGCGAGCATGAGGTTATCTTCGCCGGACATGACGAGGTTGTGACCATATCGCACAGCGCACAGTCCAAGGGAGTGTTTGCCGCGGGAGCGGTCAACGCCGCAGTGTTTATGAAGGGCAGACCTGCCGGACTTTACGATATGAATGACCTTATAGCGCAGTCCTGATCCTGTATATATTTTTATAATATATAATTTCAATAATGAAAGGAAGGTTCATGATGGAAAAATTAATGTATCTCTCCGCCGGCGCGGGTGCGCTTGCTCTGCTCTACGCGCTGTTCCTGACGCTCAGGGTCAAGCGTCAGGAGGAAGGCACAGAAAAAATGAAGCGGATAGCCGCCTCCATAAACGAGGGCGCAAGGGCTTTTCTCTTCTCGGAGTACCGCATTCTGGTTATTTTTGTTGCCGTGCTGTTCCTTGCGATCGGCATAGGTCTGAATAACTGGCTTACAGCGGTCTGCTTCCTCTGCGGCTCGGTTCTCTCCACCCTTGCGGGCTACTGCGGAATGTCCGTCGCCACCAAGGCGAATGTACGCACGGCAAACGCAGCTAAGAAGTACGGTATGAGCAAGGCGCTCTCGGTCGCGTTCTCCGGAGGCGCCGTAATGGGAATGTGCGTCGCGGGTCTGGGTCTTTTGGGAGTCTGCCTTATCTACGCCATTTCAGGCAATACCGATATTCTATTCGGATTCAGTCTCGGCGCGTCGTCCATCGCGCTCTTTGCCCGTGTGGGCGGCGGCATTTACACAAAGGCTGCCGACGTGGGCGCTGACCTTGTAGGCAAGGTCGAAGCCGGAATACCTGAGGACGATCCGAGAAATCCGGCGGTCATCGCGGACAACGTCGGAGACAATGTCGGCGACGTCGCGGGAATGGGCGCGGATCTCTTTGAAAGCTACGTCGGTTCGCTTATCTCCGCCATAACTTTAGGAGTGGGGCTTACAAACGGCATGAGCGCAAAAGCCGCGCTCTTCCCGGCGATTCTCTCCGCCGTGGGTCTTATGGCTTCGATCATAGGAACCTTCTTTGTTCGCGGCAAGGAGGGCGGCAATCCACAGACGGCTCTCAATATCGGAACATATGTCGCTTCGGGCGCTGTGATAGTCGCTTCGATTCTTCTCAGCCGTTCGATGATGGGAAGCATGAGATACTGCATTCCCGTTATCGCGGGTCTTGTGGTGGGACTTCTTATCGGCACAATCACGGAAATCTACACATCGGATCAGTTCCTTTTCGTCCGCAAGATCGCAGATCAGTCCAAGACCGGTCCCGCTACAACGATAATAAGCGGTATCGCCGTCGGAATGCAGTCCACGCTTTTCCCGATAATCCTGATAGGCATAGGCGTGCTTGCGGCTTACCGTTCCTGCGGAGGCGGTTACAACGGACTTTACGGCATTGCGCTCGCTGCCGTCGGTATGCTCTCCACGACGGGAATCACTGTCGCGGTTGACGCCTACGGTCCCATAGCCGACAACGCCGGAGGCATTGCCGAAATGAGCGGTCTTGACGAATCCGTAAGGGAGATAACCGACAGCCTTGATTCCGTCGGCAATACCACCGCGGCAATCGGCAAGGGCTTTGCCATAGGCTCGGCGGCTCTGACGGCTCTGGCTCTGTTCGTATCCTATGCCCACGCCACAAAGCCTGTTCTCGGCGCTATCAATATTCTTGACCCGAAGGTTATAGTAGGTCTGCTCATCGGCGGCATGCTGCCGTTCCTCTTCTCGTCGCTCACAATGGACAGCGTTTCCAAGGCTGCAAACGAGATGATAGAGGAGGTCCGCAGACAGTTCCGCGAAATGCCGGGACTTCTTGAGGGCACTCAGAATCCCGATTACAAGACCTGCGTCAGCATTTCCACCCACGCCGCGCTCAAGCAGATGCTTATTCCGGGCATTATCGCGATAATCTGCCCGCTTGTCGTCGGATTCCTGCTCGGCACCGAGGCTCTCGGCGGAATGCTCGCCGGTGCGCTGGTGACAGGCGTGCTGCTTGCGATATTCATGTCGAATTCCGGCGGCGCGTGGGACAACGCAAAGAAGTTCATCGAAGGCGGCGGAGAGGACGGCAAGGGCAGCGAATCCCACAAGGCAGCTGTCGTCGGCGACACCGTAGGCGATCCCTTCAAGGACACCGCCGGTCCTTCCATCAATATTCTCATCAAGCTCATGACAATAGTTGCGCTTGTCTTTGCTCCGATGTTCGGCGGCGGATTCTTCTGATAAAATAATAAAAAAATCAATGCCCGACAGGGCTGCGTATGCATTGAAAGCATACCGCGTCCCTGTCGGGCGTTTTTATTCTTAAAGATTGCTGTCGATATATTCCATATACGGCTTTTTGAAATAAACGCTGTCGGGATTTTCCCTGTACCACGCGAATTCCTCTTTCAAGCCCTGCGCCAGAGGCACTGTGTCGGGCATAAGTCCGGACTGTCGGCTTACGTCGAGCATGTATTCGTAATCGTGAAACGGGAAGTAATTCCGCTGGGGAACCGCCTTGTCAACGCCGATGAAGCGCGGCTTCTTTCCGGCGGCGTAATAGCAAAGCTCCGCCCATTCCCTTACGGTGACTGCTTCGCTGTTGCCTACGTTGAATACGCGGTTTTCGGGGCGTTTTTCGAGAATTATCCCGATAAAGCGGCAGAGGTCGCGGACGTTGAAGAACTGCAGCTTCATGCCGCCGTCGCCAGGAATGAAGAAGGGTCTGTCCCGCATGGCGCAGTCGAAGACAAAGCCCTCGCGGTAGATGTTCTCGTGTATCCCGTAAAAATAAGGCGGACGGAGTATATAAGCCTGCGGCGCCCGCTCTCTAAGATAACGCTCGGCGGCGAGCTTGTTCGTGCCGTAATCGCCCCATATTGAATTTCTGCCGCATTCCTGCTCCTCGGTGAACGGCTGGGGATTGGTTTCGGGATAGACCGCGCTGGAGCTTATGAAAATATATTCGTCAAAGCAAACGCCGGATTCAATCAGCGTCCTGACGTGTTCCTCGGTATAGGCTGTGACGTCCAGAATCACATCGAAGCGCATTCCGCGCAGGATATCGCCAAGCCGCGTGCGGTCGCGGCATATATGAGTCACGCCGTCAGCCTGCTTCCTGCTGCCGCGGTTCAGCACGGTCACGTCGCCGCCGTTTGCGGTGAAGTATTCCGCGGCGTATCTGCTGACGAACGTTGTTCCTCCGGTGATGAGAATTTTCATTTTCATAATTATCAGGCTCCTTTCCATCAGATAATATAATATCATTGAAAATCGGTATTGTCAATTTTTATAAAAAATACTTGATTTTCGTTGCAATTGTGGTATTATAATCATAGGCGCAAATAATTATTTTAGGAGATGGTGATATATGAGGAAAACAATTAAAGCGGTTATAGCGGCGGTTGCAGCGTGTGCGATGCTGACGTCGCTTGCGGCGTGCGACTTCCTGTATTTCCTGCGCGGCGATTCTCTCATGGAGGGAATACTATGAAAAGCTGACGGCAAATGAGGATTACGCCGAGTGGAAAGCCCAATTCACCGGCACGACGTTCGGTGAGAAGCTTGACGGCAAAAGCATTGTCATAAAAGCCAAGGGCGACGAAGGCATAAACGGCGAGTATGTATTCACTCATGAGGGCGATTATATCACATATAAGCCATCAAACGGCGAGGAGTATTCGGGATATGCCGTGTTTATGAATATCAGGAACGCGGTTGCCGATTATTACGGCATGAACAGCACTCTGATGAACGGATATATCGCCGGTCTTGATTTTATCGGCGCGAAGAACAAATATCTTGTTACGGATTTCGAGAATCTGGATTTCAGGATTTACGCGGCGAAAAAATGGGAAATGAAAGAGCTTGATAAGATGTTCGTCAATGAAAAAGCGCTGGAATATACGGATGCGCTTACTGACGAATACAAAAACGGCTATATCAATTCCGGCAGGATCACAGCGGCTATGTTCGGGAACAGGGGCAAATTTGAGCTGATTGTCGGTGAGTACGGGAAATCGAACACTGAACTTACCTATAATTCAATTATGAACATTGTCGCTAAGCTGCAGCCCGATGGCTACAAGAGCTTTGCGAATGATTATACCGAGCTGAAGGACGCAAAGGGCAGGGGCTACAAGGTCACAGTCGGTCTTGACAGCAACGTTGCGGCGGAGCATGAATTCACGGCGGAGGAAGGCTACAGCTATGTGACCGTGACATTCTGAGTCGATATGAGAGCGTTTATTAAAAACCGTATCTAATCTAATCACAAAGGAGCAGACCAAGATGAAAAAAATTACAGCTTTGCTGTTGTCGGCGGTAATCCTGCTGACTACGGCCTGCGCGAAGCCCGCTTCGGGCGATAACGACGGGATTCCATACTGGACTGACGATTCGCCCGCGATGCAGTCAATTATGGAATTTGTCAGTTCCGTATGCGATGAAAACTCCGCAAGCTATGTGCCGCCGGAGGAGAGGATTGCCGTTTTCGATTCGGACGGAACGCTTTTCGGCGAGCTTTTCCCGACATATTTCGATCAGTGTCTTATGATGCACAGACTGCTGCATGACGATACCTATGAAGCTGCCGCGGAGGATAAGAAATTTGCACAGGAGCTTGAAACAGCGCTTCTCAGCGGTCAGCCCGAGCCGGATTCTCCAAGATCCACAGGTCAGATCACAACGGAATCATTCAAGGGCTTCACGGTTGAGGAATACAGAAGCTATATACGCAAATTCATGTCCGAGCCGGCAGTGGGATTTGAGGGAATGACATATGGCGAAGGATATTACAGACCGATGGTTTCGCTTGTCAAGTACCTTGTGGCGCATGACTTTGCCGTGTATATTGTCAGCGGCGCGGAAACAAACCTGCTCCGCGAGCTTTGGAAGGATTCTCTCGGCGACTGGATTCCGCCGTACCGCGTTATCGGCAGTACGATTTCGCTTGTTGCCACGGGTCAGGGCGACAAGGCTGCGCGCAGCTACAACCTGACCGCTGAAGATGAAATACTCATCGGCGGCGATATGACATTCAAGAACCTCAAGATGGGCAAGGTTGCGAGCATTGTCAATCAGATCGGGATTCCGCCGTTACTGGCTTTCGGCAACAGCTCCGGCGATTTTGCGATGGCTGAGTACGCTGTCCGCAACGGCGGCAGGGGATACATGCTTCTCTGCGACGATACGGAACGCGATTATGGCGACACCGAAAAGGCGGCGAAGTTCGCTGAGGAATGCAAAAAGTGGGGATTTGAAACGGTTTCGATGAAGGACGAATTTACTACGATTTACGGAGAAAGGGTTCAAAAGACGCAGATAGCGCAGGAGGAAGAGCTTGCTCCGGCGGCGTAATTATTATTTCAAGTCATGATTTAAGAAAAATAAAAACAGCGGTTGTTTTGGACATTTGCATGTCTGATTCCGACCGCTGTTTTTTTGTTGGTTAAAGACTGACGATATTCCTTTACGATATCCGCGCACTTAACGGAATTATCTTCCGGCGCACTGAGCGTCTTTTTTGGTGCGTTGCACTGTGCCGAAAGGATGGTGCGGCGGTGCGTAGACCGAATTTGTCACCTTGCGGCTGCAGTTCATCTGATTTCTGCATTGACCTGTAACGGCGAGAGCGCAGCCGCTCTCCACGCACAAAAACTGATCTGTGTCGCAGTGTACCTCCGCCCCGATATCGCCGCCGACGGGAATGCACATGAGCGTCACCTGCAAATATTCTCCTGTCCAGAGAGCTGTCCTGTAATTCTGATTGTTTTTTGTAAGGCGTTCGATATCGACTGCCACAGGCTTACAGCCCATGTCGATATTGCCGCGTCTGCTTTCATTCATATTCATACCTCCTGTCAGAAAGCGGTTTTTCGCAACAGCGCTTTCATTAGCAGTATATGCCGGACGTATTGGAATTGTGAAGCGGCTTCGACGCGGGAATACGTTCAATGCTCATTTTCTTATTCTTAAAGACGAACCGTCACGATTCTTTACGACCTCTATGCCGCATGGAATGCGCTCCTGAAGCTCGGTAACGTGTGAGATTATCCCTAAAAGCCTGTTGTCACGCACGCGGGTGATGGCTTCCATTGCTGTGTCGAGCGTTTCGCTGTCCAGCGACCCGAAGCCCTCGTCAATAAAGAGCGAATCGAGGTGGATTCCTCCGGCAAAGCTCTGCACGGTTTCCGACAGACCGAACGCCAGCGCCAGCGACGCAAGGAACATCTCTCCGCCGGAAAGCGTGGAGACCGGACGTATGCCGCCCGCGCTGCCGTCTATAATTTCGATGTCGAGCGCGTGATTGATTTTATCGGCTCCGCCCTCGATGCGCCTCATTGCGTACTGCCCTCTGGTAAGCCTTTTTAAATACTGGTTAGCCTGAATGATGATTTCGTCCATCTTTATGCCTATGACGTACCGGTGAATGGAGGTTTTGGCGGCGTTTTTGTTGGAAAGCAGACTGCATATCCGCTGTGCCGTGCCGTATTTTCTTTCCAGCGTTTCAAGCGCGTTGTCGGCTTTTTTGACGGTTTCGCGGCAGTTTTTCAGCGAGCCGAGTATGGAATCGCATTCGCCTTTTTGCCTTGCGATTTCGCGTCCCGCGTCAAGCGCGGATTTGTTCGCGGATCTGAGCGCTTCCATGTCGGGACGTGCCTTGTCCGCGGTTTCGGCGGCAAGCTCCGCGCTTCTCCGGCGGGCGAATTCAAGTTTGTCGTCGTATTCCTTCAGTTTCCCCTCGAATTCCGATTCGTCCTTTTCGCTTAGAATGCCGTTTTTGAAGTCGCTGTCCTCAGGAATGCCAAGCTGTACGCATCTTGCCGTAAATTCGGCGGTTCGTGCGCTTCGGTCGTATTCCGCCCGTTTTACGCTTTCGCGGGCATTCTCCAGCAGAACTCCGGCACTGTCGGCGGAATTTTTCGCGCTGTTGAAGGCGTCGGTTATTCTTTTTATTTCGCCCTCCGTCTTTTTCAGATCGGCGGCGGTCTGTCCGAGTATGCCTTTCAATTCCTCAAAGCTTGCTATGCTGTGTGAATGCAGACGTCCGTCAAGTTGAGCGAGTGTCTGATTGTCCGTATTTATCTGAATGGAGAGATTGTTTATATGTGTTTCGGCGTTTTTTATGTCGGCGCTTTTGGCGCTAAGCTTACGGTTGTATTCTTCGATTTTTGACCTCGCCGGACCGACTTTTTTCGCCTGATTTTCAAGCCTCGCTTTTCTGCCCTTAGCCGCTTCCGCTTCCGTTTGAAGCGCGGACGGGCTTTTTATTTTTTCCGTACCTGCCTTTTCGGATATCGCGGAAATATCCCTAAGAAGAATACCCTGCTCCGCGATCAGTCCGGAATGCTCCTTCCGAAGCGATTCAAGCTCCGCGGAAGTGCGGTCGGCAAGCGCCCTGCATGTGTCGAGCTGCTCCGCCGTCGGAGTTGAAGCGGACGGCTGGGCAGGGCTTGGGTGGTGCATGGCTCCGCAAACCGGACAGGGCGCGCCGTCTGCAAGTCCGCTGGCGAGCGAATATGCCATATCGCGGCGGATAGCCTGTTCCATGACCTCGACTGATTTTTTCTGTGAGGCAAGCTCCGTTTCCCCGCGGCTTATTTCGGTCTCCGTGGCGGAAATTTTCTTTTTGACTTCCGACAGCGCAGCGCTTTTTTTCTCATAATCCTTCGCAATTGAGAGAGCGTTTTTTATTTGCTCGTATTCCTGAACGGCTGTGGGAAGCGCTTCCGACGCTTCTATGAACTGCCGGAGATATTCTTCGCCGTTCTTTATGCTTTCTTCGAGGTTCTTCTTTTCGTCTTCCAGCTTTTTAAGATCATTTTGCGCGGCTGTTAACTGAGATGTGTGTTCTTTCAGGCTGCTTTTTGCCTGAGCGTGCTTTGCGCTGTCCTTTGCAAGCTCGCCGAGGTTGGCGGATTTGCTTTTAAGACTGTCGGCGCGTTTTTCAAGCTCCGGAATTCCGGCGTATTTTTCCGTTGCCGATAGGAGCCTTGAGTCGGCTTCCGACTTGTCCTTTACGGATTTTTCAAGAGCTGCGCCGGCTCGCTCATACTCGCTGATTGCCGCGTTCATCATGCCGTATTCAGGGAGAACGCCGCGCAGTCTTCGGCTGTGGGCAAGCTTTTCCCTCAGCTTACCGTATTGCTCCGTCATGGAATCAAGCTCTTTCAGCTCGGTGCGGCGTGCGTCCAGTTCCATGAATATCTTTGAGAGCGTTTCTCCATTCTGAAGAGCCTCCGCGCTTTGCCTTGTTTCCATTTCGTTCCGCTTCGCTTTTTCAGCGAGCGACGCAAGCGAGCCGGTAATTTCATTTATCCTGAGTTCAAGCTCGTCGGGCGAAGCGCACTTGGCTTGTTCAAGCGCAAGACGGCGGATATTCCTCTGTTCGGCGCAGCTTTCGCCAATCGTCTTTGCCTCCTGCTTTATCCGCTCGGTAATTATCTCCCAACGCTCCGTATCGAAGAGCTTCTTGAATATCTCCGTCTTTTTTTCGTCGTTTGCGATAAGCAGTTCTCTGAATTCTCCCTGAGGCAGCATTATCAGCTTGACAAACTGGTCGTGAGTCAGGCTGAGTATGCTCTCGGCGGCTTCCCTGAGCGCCTTGGAACTGCCTGTGGATATGCATTCCCATTCGTCCGAACCGGCGGTCATGCGGGAACAGACATTCTCCTTGTCGTCCAGACGGCGTTCGCCCTTTTTGGAATTCGGCATGTGCCAGCGCCGATAGAATCTGTATTTTATATTTCCGACAGAAAAAACGTATTCCAGCTCGGTGTCGCGGCTGTCGGGAGCGTCGGTGCATCTGAGCTGTCTCCAGTCGTCGCCGCGAACGCTGCCGGTCGCCTTGCCGTAAAGCGACGCGCATATCGCGTCGAGAATCGTCGTCTTGCCGCCGCCGGTCTTGCCGGTGATGAGGAATATACCGTCCTCATATAGCTTGGTAAAATCAACCTCGGCTGTGCCGCTGTAAGAGGCGAATGCCGTCATTCTGAGATAAACCGGCTTCAATTTTCATCGTCTCCTGTTCTTTTATTAATTTCGCTGAAGAACGATATCTCGTCCTCCGTCGGCTCGACTCCGCATATGTCGCGCAGGAACGACATGAATATTTCCTCGTCGCTGATGGAATCCGATATTATCCCGCGCCTTGTATCGCTGCCGTCGCCGGCGGCTTGCACTGTGCGGGTAAGGTGGAGCTGTTCCAGATAGAGCAGATTGGGATATTTGATTCTGAGCCGCGACATCGGCTCGTATATGAGATGATCGTCGTCCACGACGGCGTATATGTAGTCGTCGGTGCAGTTGTCAGGCACGTCCATAAGTTCCTCAAAGCTGCCCTTTACAACACGCATCTCCCGCAGAGGGGATATCGGAATCTCGGTGACATTCACAGAATCGGAGACGTCATAAAGCAGCATTTTCTTGTCGCGCTCGTTCCTGTCGAACGAATATCTGAGCGGAGAACCGCTGTAGCGCGCACATCCGCCCGCTCGCTGCGGGGAATGAATGTGTCCTAAACAGGCGAGGTCAAAAGCCCCGAAGATATCGGACGAAACCTGCTGCGCCCCGCCGACTGAAATTGCGCTTTCGCTGTCGCATGTAATCGCGCCGGCAACCGTGCAGTGGGTTACGAGAATATTCGGGAATTCGGGCGAAAGCTTATCCGCGGCATATTCTGTCAGCAATCTGTAAGCTTCATTTATATTTTTGATTTCGTCGTTTCCGGTAAAGCGCTTTGCCGTGGAAATGTCGAAATACGGCAGACAGAAAAACCTTGCGCGGCTGCCGTCGGAGGCGGTTATGTCCACAGGCTCGGCAATGTCGCCTATTGAATTGGCGAGGTATATTCCGGAGGAGCGCAGAAGTCTTGCCGCGGGAATGAGCCTTTCGGGGCTGTCGTGATTGCCGGATATCGCTATAAGGGGGATTCCCCTCTCGGCGACGCTGTAGAGCGTTTCCTCAAACAGCGCGATAGCCGGAACCGGAGCGACTCCGCGATCAAAGATATCCCCTGCCAGCACAATTACGTCAGGTCTGTATTCATCGAGCGCATTAAGGAACGCGTTCCTGATAAAATATTTCTGATCGTCGAGCATTGACTGCGCCATGACTATCTTTCCAAGATGCCAGTCGGAGGTATGAAGAATTTTCAAGCGGACATCTCCTCTTTCTTATTTTATACCTAATTATATCACATCATTGCCTTATCTTTTGTGAAAAAAGTGTAAAAAATACCGGTCTGATTCTGGCGTTGCGTGAATCAGACCGGCAGTTTTATATTATTTTATTTCGTATTTCGCAATTTCGCTCACAAGACTGCCTATGCCTCTTTCGGCAAGATTGATGAACGGAAGTACGCTGTCGCTCCAGCCGGCTATCAGGTTGAATTGGCTGCCGCAGAACTGCTGCGAACCGTAGCCCTGCATGTCAACGCCGTGTACCCAGAAGTCCTTGTTGTATTCTGCGCGGTATTTGTCAGCCAATCCCTGAACCGTCCGTTCAAGACCTCTGCTGTAGCTGTTGCATTCGTCGTCGCTGAAATATATAACGCGGTCGAACGGCTTTATGTCCCTGCTGCCGTCCTCCTCGAGCGCGTAGATCATGGGAAGATCCATCTGCGTGCCGCCGCCGTAGAATCTGCTGCCGCTGCATATTTCGAGAATGGAGTCGAATTTGCCGTAGCGTTTTACGGTGTATCCCTTTCTGCCGTTCGGGGAGTATGAACCCGCCGCGTCAAAGTAGCAGACCTCCGCGTCCTCGCAGATACGGCTCGCAAGCGCGCCTAAGAGCGAAGCCACGTCGCAGCATCTCACCTCGCTGTTTTTTGAAATACGGCTGCCCATGGAGCCTGATACGTCGATTGCGATAAGCGTTCTGCCGGGTATTATCTCCATATTTGCGACAGACGCCTCAATCGCCGTTTCAAGAGCGCGGTGGACGTCGGCGGACATTATGTTCTGGCTTTGCAGCGTGAGATACGCGCTGTAGAAGCGGAACGGAAGCTGACGGCTTTTCTTTACGCGTTCGGGGTCCGAGAGAACGTTCAGAACCGGTTTCAGATCCGCGCCGCTTCTTATGATGTTCCGCAGGTTTCGCAGAAGCGCCATGTAGCCTACCTTGCCGGAGGAAATAAGCTCGTTCCAGACCTCCTTTTTGTTGCCCTTGGCGGAAAGCTCGGTTTCCCATGTGTAGGGAGTTTCAAGCGTGCCGCCGAGCAGCTTTCCGAACAGCGCTTCTGTCTGCGCGTCCTTTGGAACGGGGTGGGTAATCCTCAGTACGTCGCGGAGCCGGATTTCTCCGCCGCGGTCATACTTGGCGAGCTGATATTCGTCAAAACCCTGAATGACGTTGGCAAGCTCACGCTTGAGCGCGTTGGGGAAGGGCTTGCCGTACATTTTCTTATAGCACGCCAGTATCTCGGTCATGTCGTCGGGGCGTATGACTATATTGCGTACCGTCACGCGGGTATATTCGTGAGCCTCGTGCGCTATCACGCAGCACAGAATATGGCTGACTGAGCGGAGGTTATTTTCGTTGCGGGCATAGCAGGTGAGACGGCAGAGAAAATCAGGGTCGATCTTCGCGCAGGTAGTCGCCAAGCGCAGAATGTCTCCGTCGGTGGAGCCGTAGAATTTAGGCTCGCCGAAAAGCGTGGTGAGTACGGAGGTAACGAGATGTTCCCTGAGTCCCATGACATAAGCGGGGAATCCGCCGCGGTTCATAATTTTTTTTGTGTTTTTCTCGTTGAATTTAGCCATAAATCTCAGCTCCTTTTTTTAAAAAAACAAAACCACACAGAGAATAGTCGAAAGCGGTTCTTTTTGCATCTATGAAATACGAAGTATCCGCGTTCTGCACTGCTGTGTGGAATTATCGGAAATTTGCGACCACACACAGAGAATAGTCGAAGGCGGTACAAAAAGAGCTCTGCCAATTGAGCTACGGTTCATGCGAACCGACGGGACTCGAACCCGCACCTCTCGCGTGACTGGCGAAGTAACCGCTTTCTGCGCTGCTGTATGTGATCGTCTTTATGATATCATATATTTTTTGCCAATTCAATAGTTTTACGGTATTCTTTAGATTTTCTTAATTATTCCCGCACAAAATAAAAATGCCCGGCACACGGTAAAAAACCGTGTTATCGGGCATTGCACCGCATATTTTTATAATGAATCAGCAAAAGTATCCTACACGTTAAATCACACAAAATTCAAACTTAACCCATTTGCCATTCCATCACCAAAATAGCTTCAAGTTTAAATTTATTTTACCTGCTCGCCAAAGACGTCACGCTCAACAAACAGATCGTTGACAGTAACATTGAAAACCTCGGAAAAGCCTTTAAGCTCGATATCGGTTACGGTACGCAGACCGTCTTCGATTCTGGAAATAGATCCTCTGCAAACATATACGCCCTTCTCGTCAAGCTTGTCCGCTAGATCCTGCTGGCTCATTCTGCGTGTAACTCTGAGTATACGGATATTTTCTCCTACGATATTGTTTTTTTCACCGTTGATTATACGCGGCACTTCATATCACCTCGAAAAAAAAATTGAATTTTCCCACTGCCGCTTTATCATTAATCTAAAACGGCAACGCATAAGATTTTTGCTTTTATCCTATGTAATCCTGTGATCCACCGGAGACCGTAGGACTGATCTCCGAGTGCAGGGAGGGGGCTACAATACGCGGTATTTGCCCCTTTTCAGTGACGTTGAACGCATCACTAACCCATGATTATTATACTACATAAAATAAAAATTTGCAATAGATTTTTGTCCCCAAAATAAGGAAAAACGAGTTAAAACAAATAATTAACAATTTATCTACATGATTTATACACAAAACGATTGCAATTCGCTTTTTTTATCACATAATAAGCTTTTCCCTTATGCTGTTAATTATTCTTCGCTCCCGTCTTGACACCTGAACCTGCGTCAGTCCGAGCGTTCTGGCGACAAATGACTGGGTTTTTCCGCCGAAATACCGCATGCTGATTATTTTGCGGTCGGTTTCCCCGAGCGTTGAAATTGTCTCCCTGAGCGCGACCAGATCGACAAGAGCTTCGTCAAAGCATTCGGAGGGAACGTCCTCCTCGTATTCCTCGCCGTCGCGCTCCGCTGTGAGCGAAAGCACCGGTCGGGAAGCGTCGATAGCTTCGGCTATGCTCTCCGGCTCCACTCCTAACCTTTCGGCAAGCTCTCCGACTGTGGGATCCCTGCCCTCCGCGCCGGCAAATTCCGCTTCGGCTCTGCGTATCTTCAATCCAAGGTCCCGCAGACTGCGGCACACCCTTATCGTTCCGCCGTCGCGGAAGAGCCGCCGTATTTCGCCGAGTATCGCCGGAACCGCGTATGTTGAGAATCTCACGCTCCGGCTGCTGTCATATCCCGCCGCAGCCTTGACAAGTCCCTCGCAGCCCGATTGATAGAGGTCGTCGTAGTCTATACCGCGCCCCATGTAACGTCGCGCACAGGCGTGAACCAGACCTAAGTTCTCGGTTACCAGCCTGTTCTGTTCAACCGTCATGACGGTATCTCTGCGCTATGCGCTTTTCCATGGTGACGGTCGTACCCTTGCCAACGGCGGAGCGGACACGCAGCTTATCAGTGAAGCTCTCCATGACAGCGAAGCCCAGTCCGGCGCGTTCACTGCCTCCAGTGGTGAAAAGCGGCTCACGCGCTCTGGCAATGTCCGGAATGCCGCAGCCCTTGTCCTTTACGGATATCCATATTCTGCCGTCGTCGTAAATCTTTGCTTCTATCCATATGTTGCCGATTGTGTCGCGGTAAGCATGTACTATGCAGTTGGTTACTGCCTCGGAAATTGCCGTTTTTACGTCGGTCATTTCCTCTATGGTGGGATCCAGCTGCGCCATGAACGCGGCGACGGCGGAGCGGGCAAAGCTCTCGTTTGACGAATTACTGGGAATTACCAGCTTCATCTCATTTTTTGCTTTAGCTTTTATCATTTATTTTATCCTCACTTTTTCATCAAATAATAATCATCTGTTAATTAAATTAAAATTATCTGTAAATTATACAAAAAGTTATCTATTTCAGAACACATCAAGTCTGCCAAGACCCGCGAGCTTCATCATTCTCTCTATCATGGGCGGCGCGTTTACTACACGTATGCGGCAGCCGCATTCCGCCGCCTTGCGGTATCTGCCCATGATAAGACCTATTCCGGAGGAATCCATGAATCCTATCCCGCCGAAATCCAGCACAAGCAGAGCCGGACGGAGCATTTCAAATTCACAGTCAATGCTCTCCCTGAATTCCGTTGCCGTATGGTGATCGATCTCACCGGAAAGCAGCGCAACCAGCGCATCGTCCTTTTTTTCAAAAACCACTGACATAAATATTGCAGTCCTTTCCGCGCAAAAAAAATTGCACACAAGCTATCTCTTGATAAAAGGATAACTCATGTGCAATGAAAAACAGCGCGAAATTTGACGAATGATCGCTTAGAATCCGAATTTTTTTGTTATGTCCGAGGGAATCTTATCGGCAATTCCTGCCGGAAGCTTGCCCGCGAGTTCCTTGAAATCCATCTTCGCTATTGCGTCAAACGCCTTTTCGCATTCGGCTCTTGGCAGCTTGGTTTCTCTGACAAGGAATTCGATGGCGTCCTCCTTGCTTTTGATAGTACCCGCCGCGCCCTTGAGCTTTTCAATCGCGTTCTGAAGGTTTATATCCATAATTTCACCTCCCCTCAATGAATATCTGTGACATTGTTCCGTAAAATATATCGTCATGACCGGATATCAGGTTGCAGAACCGCTCGAAGCGTTCCCAGCCGCGCTGCATATCGAATTCATAGCTGTGTCCCCACAGCAGGAATATTTTCGGGCGTTCCGGATTCATTCCGATGAATTCATCCGCAAGGTCGAATATTTCGTCCTCCTTGTGACGGCATGTCGGCGAAATGTCCAGCATATCCGCGGGCGGTTCAAACGAATGGGTGGAGCGCACGCCTCTCGCGTTTGTTATTCCGCAGGTTTTCAGAATTGCTTTCACACGCGTGTCAGTGCTGCCGAAAGGGTACGCAAAGCCCGTTATCTTATGTCCGGATATTTTTTCAAGCGCGGAAACGTCGCCGCTGACCTCGCGGTATATTTCCGCGTCGTCAAGCTGTGTCAGGTCAGGGTGACTGAGAGTGTGGGAAGCTATTTCATGTCCTGCGTAAAGCTCACGCAGGTTCCGGGACGGCATCCGCTCTATGACGACACCGTCTGCTTCCCACTTATACGGCGGATCCATCAGTCCGGAATTCAGATTGAACGTGCATTTTAGCCCGTATTTGTTGAGCATTTCCACAAGCCGTATGTCCTGACGCACTCCGTCGTCATAGCTTAATACAAACGCCTTGCGGTATTTTTCCGTCCAGCTCATTTCATTCGCTCCTTATGTAAATGAGAAGTAACTCTTAAATTTCATTTACCGCGGCAGAATTGCCGTGACGGTAAGTGATTTTCCGTCGGCGCTCGACGCGGAAATTTTCCCTCTGTGCGCTTCAACAACAGCCTTTGCTATCGAAAGTCCGATACCGTAGCCGCCGGTCTGCGAATTTCTCGATTTGTCTGCGCGGTAAAATCTGTCGAACAGCCTGCCAAGCTCGGACGTATCCACGCTCTCGGCTGTATTGAACACCTCAATAAATACATTTCTGCCCTTTGAGTACGCTTTGAGCGAAATGGTTCCCTGCTCGTCGGAATATTTGAGGGCGTTGTCAAGAAGTATCGAGACAAGCTGAGTTATAGCCTTTTCGTCGCCGCAAATACTCAGCATCGGCTCCACCTCAATAATGAAATCCTTCTGCCTGACCTTTGCGAGCGACTGGAACGACTGCGCCGTTTCGCTGATAACGTCGGAAAGCGGAAAGTCTATCATATGCACCTGAGGCTTTTCCTCCTCCATGCGCGAAAGATAGATGAGGTCCTTTGTGAGCGACGAAAGCCGGCTAACCTGTGAGCGTATATCATTTATCCACTCGTTGTCCTCGCCGCATTCCATTTCCAGAATTGTCGCGTCCGCGTCGATTATAGTGAGGGGAGTTTTTATCTCGTGACCAGCGTCGGTTATAAAGGATTTCTGTTTTTCGTAGCTCTCCTGCACGGGCTTCATAACCATTCTGGAAAGAAGCACCACAAGTCCCGCAACGGCTATCATTCCCGCCAGCGAAACTGCCACGCTGTAGACAAGAAACGACCGGAACGAATCCATTCGGCTGCGGCAGTCAAGAAAAATTATCACCGTGTCGCCGCAGTCGTCCTTTTTTAAATATCTGTAATTCGAGACAAAACCGCTGCATTCCTGAACAGCCCAAAGCTCCTCGGCATATTCCCTCGCGGCGTCGGTATCGACTGCGGCGATCCTGCCGGTATCCACCGAGGTCACGCTTCCCTCCGGACTCAATCGCACGGTGAAATATCTCGATTCATAAGGAAGCTCCGGCGATTTATCGGAAGACAGCTCGTTGAAGAACCAGTCGCCGCGTGTTTCCCTGTGCTTGAAACCGCTGTCACGCTTAGGAAATTCGCCGTTGTTCTCGGCAAGCACATTCAGAACCTTGTCGCTGTCGTCAACCATACGTCTGTAATTCAGAATGTTGATGGCGCCCATAATAACAAGAAGCACCAGAAAAACCGACAGCACCGATACGGCTATGAATTTATGGCGCAGCTTCTTTATCATTCCACCATCTCCAATGACGGTCAGCTTTTTGCGGAGGTAAGAGATGTACGCCCATACTACGCTTATTTCGGAATCGCTGTCGAATCCCCATATTTTTTCCATCATAAGCTCAGTGGGAATGAGCTGCTTAGGATTGCTCATGAGCAGCTCCATCACCTGAAACTCCTTGTTTGCCAGACGGAAGCTTCCGCTCGGCGAGGATAATTCATAGGTAGTGCGGTCAAGTGAAATGTTTCCCATAGTCATGACAGAGCTTTGAGCGCCGGAACGTCCCCTTGTCATGGCGCGTATGCGTGCGAGAAGCTCCTTGGTGTCAAAGGGCTTTGTGAGATAATCGTTTGCGCCGCAGTCAAGACCCGTTACGCGGTCGTCTATTTCCGACTTCGCCGTGAGCATCAGCACAGGAATATTGTTCCCTTTGGCGCGAAGCTTTTTCAGCACGGTTATGCCGTCCATTTTCGGCATCATTATGTCAAGTATCAACCCGTCGTATTGTCCGACAGACAGATAATCGAGCGCCTCCTCTCCGTCATATGCCGCGTCAACGGAGTATTTGTTTTTTTCAAGAATGACGGTCAGCGCCTTTGAAAGCGATCTTTCGTCCTCAGCTACGAGAAGTCTCATTTTGCTCGTCAGCTCCTTTTTCAAGAATTAAAAGCGTCGTTTTTGCGGAGATTTTTTTCGTATATTACGCCCGTTTCCCCTTCTTGCGTTCCGGCAGTTCGTCGTACATTTCAGTCACAAGACGGTTCAGCAATTCCCTGTCGTCTATGTCCGTCACGGAGCGCATTTCCTTTGCGCCCTCATACGGAAGCTCAAGTGAAGCGTCCGGCATAAGTCTTTCAGCCGCACGGACGTTCTTTACGAGGAATCTGTCGTCGTAAATGCCGCCGAATATTTTACCTCTGTAGTAAAGAATGTATTCCCCCATCATGGGACGGTAGGATATTTCTTCAAGTCCGCTCAACTGGTCAAGCACAAAATCAAGATATCCCTTTGTCGAAGCCATTGTTTCATTCTCCTTTACTTCACTCAGTGTCCCCTCGGAACGCGCTCGAGCATATTTCTTTCGTAAGAACGGTCGGCGTAGGCAAGGCGGATAAAAACCGCGAGAAGTATCAGCGCCGAGCCGCAGAGCGACGGCAGACCCGCTATTCCGCCGCAGACCGTTCCGGCTGCTCCTCCGGCGAAAAAGAAGAAGATCATCGCCCCGTGCGTTCTGACTTTTCCGGCTGAAACGGCGTCCCTGTGGCGGATATACCCGGCAAGATTCGAGCCTACCTGCCTGATGTGATTGGTGACGAATGTGGTGGCGGAGGGAGTGCCCTCCGACTGCCGGAAGGTGTTGAACTGCATGGAGCATATGAAATTCAGCGCTATCTGGCAGACCTGATCCGGCACGCTTTTTGGAAGCAGTCCTATGATTACCACGGCGATTGTCTCCGCACCCACCAGAATTGTGTCCCAGCGCAGGAAGTGCAGACGCTTGACCGATTTGCCCATGTATTCCGAAAAGAATGCTCCCGCAAAATACGCGCTTATGGGAATGAGCAGATAAAGAGCGCCTTTGACGTCGCCCTTTCCGACAGCCATCGCAAAAAGCACTATGTTTGCCGTCTGTGCGTTGCAGAAAACGCCGCCGCGGAAAAGAAAGGTGTATGCTCCGAACCAGCCGGCGGCGGCAATCAGGCAAAAGTAGACCCATTTTCTTTCACATTCCAGAAATTCGCCGTTTTTTCCGGCACGGCTTGAATTATCCTTTTTCACGGCTTTCACGGCGTTACCAATTGAGGAAATTCATGATAAGGCTTACCATTGCTTCCTTTTCCTCGGCACGGGATTCCGCGATCATAAGCGTGATAGCGACGAGAGTGTAGTCAGCGATTATCTTGTCGCCCTCGTCGTTGAAGAGAATACCGTTTTTGTCGAGGAAGTATAGGAATACTGCGGCGGCTATACGCTTGTTGCCGTCCGAGAACGAGTGATTCTTGGTGACGAAATAGAGCAGGTTCGCCGCCTTTTCCTCAAGCGAGGGATAGACGTCCTCGCCGAAGAATGTCTGATAGATAGCTGCAATGCTCGCCTTGAAGCTGTCGTCCTTTTCATTGCCGAAGAGATCGCTGTCCGCCGAGAACTTCATGCCGTCGATAAGCTCGCGGCATTCCTCATATGAGAGGACATAGGTAGCCTCGTTTCCCTTGGGCTTGGGAATGCACTGGTGGTCGTAGTCGTCCAGCAGGTCGAGAGCGGTGGAGAAGCTTTCCACAACGTCGAGTATCTGCCGCGCTTCAAGGGCGTTTCCGGTGCGCTTCATAATCTTGATGACCTCGCCGAGCTGTTTCATGCGCTGTTCGTTGGCGGCGTAGCCCTTCAGAATGTACTGCTTGAGCACCTTGCTCGCCCACTTGCGGAATTCCACGGCACGCTTTGACCTGACGCGGTAGCCGACGGGAATTATAACGTCCAGACTGTAATAAGCTATCGGCTTTCCTGTGCGCTCCGAGCGGACATAATGGACGTTGCCCTCCTTTTCCACCTCGCCGTCCTTGAATACATTTGAGATGTGACGGGAAATGCCGGAAATATCCCTGCCAAAAAGCTCCTGCATCTGCTTTTGCGTGAGCCATACTGTTTCGTTCTCCAGCGGAACGTCCAGAGCAACCGAGCCGTCGTCCGTCTGGTATATGACTATCTCGCTCCTGAAGTCGCCCGTATCCTCCACGACAACATCGGGATCATATTCAGAATCCTCTTCGTTTTCGGCAGGCTCGTCCAATAATTCCGCTTCCGGCTGGATTTCCGACACGGACTCGTTTTCCTCGTTCGGAGAAAAATCTTCCGCCGTTTCGTCAGCCTTGTCGGAGTCGTCGGCGACGGTTTCAGGCTCATCGCTCAGAATATCGGTTGTTTCGTCTTTGATTTCCGTTTCTTCATTTTCAAAAAACATTTTGCTGTTGTCTTCCTTCCAAATCATGATTGTATAATTGTACAGATATGATTATACCAACATATCGCGGATTTTTCAACTGTCAAAAGAATAAAAAAAACAGACTGATCACGTCTTTTTTTAACAAGACCAGTCTGTTCTGATTCAAGGGATCATGCTCCAGTTCAGCGATTCCACCCCGCCGCCGAGATGCGAGCTGAGTCTTAGCAGACGTTTGACGGCTGCCTCTCCGTCGCTGCCGAAGAGCGGGACAGGCTGATAATTGTTTACTGAATTTCCCGAAGACGTTGTGAAACATGGAACTATTGAAGCTTTTTTTAGTTTAAGCTCGCCGGAACCGGTTCTTTCATAAGAAACGCGGAATATTACGGTGTACGGGCTTGAAGCGGAAGAATTGCCGCCAAAGCTGAAATTGCCGAGGCTGTAGACGATATAATGTCCGTTGTAAAGCTCTATGCCCTGCAGCACATGCGGGTGATGACCTATTACAAGATCCGCGCCCGCGTCGATCATGGCGTGAGCCGCTTCAATCTGGTACTTTTCCGGAATGTCGTCGTTCTCATTGCCCCAGTGTACGTTCACGACTATAAGAGTATCGTCTGACTTATACCTGTTTATAAGGTATTCGGTATGTTCGCGGAATTCATCCGTATATCCCACGCCTACAATACTGAGCGACAGCATAACCGCACGGCAGAAGCTGCTGTCGGTTATCGCGGGATAGTCGTAAGTGCTGTATTTTATTCCCGCTTCACGCATGATATCAGTTGTATCGTTAAAGCCCGTGTCAAAATAATCAAAGGAATGGTTGTTTTCAAGCGTGACCGCCTCGACAGATGAGCCTGTGAGTATATTGATATAGGAAGGCTCGCCGCGGAAGTAAAACTGCTTCTGCTTATGACTGCGTGAATCCGTAAGCGCTCCCTCGAAATTTATCATGGAGATATCGTCCGCGCCGAATACGCAGCGGGTCAGGTCGAAAGGATAGGTTACGCTTCCTGAGTTGCGGTAAACCGACGGGAACCCGCCACGTCTGTCGCTTTCGTTGAAGTAAGCGAATGTGCAGTCGCCGGCAAATGATAACGTAAGGTCAGACGACGCCCTTTCACCGTGACAGAATGCCGAAAGAGCCGCACGCTTCAGGATCTGAGGTTCAAATGTCATTCCGGCGTCGTCCGCCGCCTTACCGAGCGATTCCCATAGCTGTCCGGCGTCGCCGTCACCGGAAGCCCCGAGCTTTTTGAAGTCAGTAAGAGCCTTCATTACCTTGGCGATATTTACGGATTCTCCGTCCATAGCTTCGGAAAGCTCCCTTGTCAAGGATTCTACGAGCTTCAATGAGTCCTCCGTCCCGTCGGCTGCCAGAGAGATTATGGAATTACGGGCAGCGGCGCGTATATCGTCATATACCGATACCGTCACACGCGCCTTCAGATTTCTTCCCAAAACAGCCCACAGTTCTGCCTTTCCGGCTTTTATTCCGGTAACTCTGCCGTCAGCGTCGATTTTTGCAATATTCTCGTCAGTGCTGCTCCACTGAACGCCCTTCGCGGATTCGCCGTTTTCAAATTCAGCGGCGCATTGATGTGACTGTCCTGTCTGGAGTGCTAAATTACCTCCGGTTATTACGAGCTTTTTTCGGTCCGCGTCCGCGTCGGTCTTTCCGTTAATCACGGAATCGCGCTTTGCAGGGTCATCTCCCTTAATTGTGCCGATATACACAAACGTAACGGCTGCGGACAGCATCAGCATTATTATAAATACGATACGTGCTATTCTTTTCAATCAAAGCGCCTCCCTTGCGGAAATAATAATGGATATCACATTGAAACGCTCTGATTCCAGTCGTACTCCCTCAGTCTGCCCTGATTCTGAAGCTCCGGATAACCCCATTGACGCAGAGCCTCATAGACTCCCACCGCAACGGCGTTGGACAAATTCAGGCTGCGCGCCTCGCCGCGCATTGGCAGGCGGACGCAGCGTTCGGGATTTGCGTACAGCAGAGATTCGGGAAGTCCGGCGGTTTCCTTGCCGAAAACGAGATAAGCGTTGTCCGGATATTGTATATCGGAATGAGCGCGCAGGGCTTTTGTTGTAAAATAATAGAAGCTGCCGTCGGTATTTTTTTCAAAGAAATCGCTCAGAGAGCTGTAATATGTGATATCGAGCAGATTCCAGTAATCAAGACCGGCGCGCTTGAGCTTTTTGTCGTCCGGCGTGAACCCCATAGGCTCGACCAGATGAAGCCGTGCGCCTGTCGCGGCGCAGGTTCGGGCAATATTTCCCGTGTTCTGCGGGATTTCGGGTTCGACAAGCACTATATTGAGTACAGGCATATTATTTATATTCTCCTTTGAAGAAGATCATAAGATCAACAGAAAAATCATACACATATATAATGAATTATAAACACTTCAATGTCAATAAATAAAATAAAAAAATATTGCACAAATTCAAAAAACCGCTTGACAAAGCGCGTGAGTTATGATAATATAATTCTTGCTAACCGGATTATCGGTTTACCATGCGGATATGGCGGAATTGGCAGACGCGCTAGATTCAGGTTCTAGTGAATGCAAGTTCATGCAGGTTCAAGTCCTGTTATCCGCACCAACTATGGAGG
>ONCX01000027.1 GCA_900316455.1 uncultured Eubacteriales bacterium | reverse complement strand
AGCCTTAAAGCTAAGCGTTTCAGATGCTCTTTTGACGATCGCTTCTTGGCTGATGTTATTTTCAACAAATTCTCCTGATTTTTTCATGCGGTCGCCCTGACCGGAAGTAACCTCTGCCTTGACCGCCGCAAGACTGTCGCCGAAATTAATATATAAAACAGCCGCCACAGCTGACGCAAGCAGAAGCATCGCGAAAGCAATTCCGGTCAGACGCCTGCTTTTGCTCAGATTTCCCCAAAAAAATCCGGCAATTCCCCCGCGTCGATTTAAAGAGACGCGCTTTGATCTGTTACCTGAATTCATGCATCATTCCTCCATTCACAATAGTTTGTTAAGTATGTGATGAATTGGTTATATTCCTTAAAAGACAAAACTCACATCTTACACATTATTATAACATATTTCTGTAAAAAGCGCGAGGGGTATATAGATATTTTTAACTAATTTCTGCATGAATTCAGGGAATAATTGCCTTATTTTTTTCTACAACTTGCATATCAATCCATCACAAAAAGCGGAACCGATATAAATCGGTTCCGCTCTGAATTGTGAATACGTATATTAATATTTCCAAAGCATGATATAATCAGAATGCGATATTGCAGGCAAAAGATTACTTCTTTGCGTTTTTTTGCGCCTTGATTACCTTGAGACGGCTGAATTCCTCTCTGTCCTTTTCGTCGAGCGCGTCGGTGATATATTTCACTGTAGCCTCGAACTTGGGAATCATGATGTTCTTCAGGGCGTTCGCACGCTTCTGGGTTTTCTTGATTGCGTCAGCGAGACGGTAGACGCAATTCTCCACCTCCGCCAGCACAGCCGTGAGACGCTTGACCTCCTGAAATTTCAGATATGCGCGGTCTATCATTGAATTCGACGTGTACATACCGAACGGTATCGTCAGCGGACGTTCCTCCAGACGCACAGTCGGAATTTCCACGCCCATTACCGAACGGTAGTCTATGGTAAGTCCGTCGTCCACAGGCACAGCCTCCGCAAGCGGCTCGCAAAGTCCGAATACAATATTCGCTCTTTGCAGCGCTATATACGCCTCGGAATAATTTGTGTCGATCTCGCTCTGAATTGTCGCGGCGCGATCCATCATTGTCATCATTTCACGCACTAAAATATTGCGCTTGCGGTCGAGCAGGTCATAACCCACTCTGGCAAGCTCCAGCGATTTTTTTGTTGCAATAAGATTGCCCTTGGTGGGGACTGCGTTTACAGCCAAATGACCTCACTCCTTTCTTGCCTTGTTTCTTGCTTTTGGCGGGTACTCCTTTTGTATTCGCCTTTCCTCGTTGTATGAATTGGCGATTCGCCTTTCCTCGTTGTATGGATTGGCGCGTCTTGCTTTTGGCGGGTACTCCTTTTGTATTCGCCTTTCCTCGTTGTATGGATTGGCGCGTCTTGCTCGCTCGGCTTCGCCTCGCTCGTGAGGGCTTTGCCCTCACACTCCCAGCAGGGCTCTGCCCTGCACCCGCGAGGAGGTCCAGACCCCCTCGACTCCCACGCTCGCATTCGCTCGCTAGTTGGGCGCTTCGCGCTTTCTTTTCTTTTTTCTTTTTTCTATTTTCTTCTATTTTCTTTTATTTTCTTTTATTTTCTTTTATTTTCTTTTAATCTTTCTTCGGCGCGTGATAAAACTTCTCTAACGTCTCGTTATCCACTCTGTCAAGCTCTTCCCTCGGCAGCTCACTCAGCAGCTCCCACCCTAAAGTAAGACTCTGCTCCATCGAACGCGCTTCATTCTCGCTCTGTCTGATAAATGTATTCTCAAACCTCTTGCCGAATTCCAGCAGCTTCTTATCGCTCTCCGAAAGCTCCTCCTCGCCTATGACAGACGCCAGTGAACGCGCATCCTGCACCTTCGCGTATGAAGCGAAAAGCTGATTCGACAAGGCGGCATGATCCGCCCTTGTAAAGCCCTCGCCTATGCCGTCCTTCATCAGACGCGAAAGCGACGGCAGTATGGACACCGGAGGATATATTCCCGAACCGTCCAGAGCGCGGTCAAGCACGATCTGTCCCTCTGTGATATATCCTGTCAAATCCGGAACAGGGTGAGTAATATCGTCATTAGGCATAGTGAGAATCGGTATCTGCGTAACCGAGCCTTTATGCCCCTTTATCATTCCGGCACGCTCATACAGCGACGCTAAATCGGAATACAGATATCCCGGATAGCCCTTTCTGCCAGGAATCTCGCCCTTGGAAGATGAAAATTCACGGCACGCCTCCGCGTATGAGGTCATGTCTGTCATTATTACAAGCACGTGCATATCGTGTTCAAAAGCAAGGTATTCCGCGGCGGTCAGCGCACATCTTGGGGTGAGGATTCTCTCGATGATAGGGTCATTGGCAAGATTGAGGAACATTGTCACGCGCTGAAGCACTCCCGATTCCTCAAAGGAACGCCGGAAGTAATCGGCGACGTCATTCTTTACGCCCATAGCCGCGAAAACAATACAGAATTTCGCGTCCTCATCGTTTGCGATCTTAGCCTGACGCACGATCTGAGCCGCAAGTTCGTTGTGCTTCATTCCGGAGCCGCTGAATATAGGCAGCTTCTGACCTCTGATAAGCGTAATCAGCGTATCTATGGATGAAATTCCCGTACAGATGTAGTTCTGCGGGTAGACTCTCGACACGGGATTTATCGGCGTGCCGTTGACGTTCATACGCTTTTCGGGATAAATTCTGCCAAGACCGTCAATAGGCGTTCCCACGCCGCTGAATATTCTTCCCTGAATTTCCGGAGAAAGGTCAAGCTCCATAGGTCTGCCCTTTAAACGGGTGCGCGTGTTGTTCAGGGAGATTCCCCTCGTACCCTCAAAGACCTGGATTACCGCCTTGCCTCCCTCTATGGTGACGATTCTGCCGTGGCGCACGCTTCCGTCGTCAAGGCGTATCTCGACTATTTCCTCATATGAAGGGCAGTCCACGTCGTCGAGCACGATCAGCGAACCGTTGATCTCCTTGACTCCGATATATTCAAAAACCATTCTGTTACTTCCCCTCCTGATATGATCATGAAACCGTGAACGTATTTATCACGTCGTCGATCTCTCTGGTATAGCCGTCGAGCAGCTCTTCCCTGTCGTTGGGAACGTCGTATTTTATGCGTACTATCTTGTCAAAGAGTCCGCTGTCTGTTATCTTGGAAAGCGGCACGCCCTGCGCGACCGCGTAAGCAGCCACGTCATAAAGATGAAGCGTAGCCCGCATCATTTTCAGCTGCTTGGAAAGCGGCACATAGGTATCGTCCTTGTGGAACGCGTTCTGCTGAAGGAATCCGACGCGGATAGCCTTGGTTATTTCGATAATGAGCTTCTGGTCGTCGGGAAGCACGTCGGAGCCTATGAGCTTTACGATTTCCATGAGGCTCGCTTCCTCCTGAAGCAGCGCGGCAAAACGCTCGCGGCACTTCATGAAATCCTCGCCGACGTTATCGCAGTACCATTTTTCCAGGTCCCCCGCGTATTCGCTGTAGCTGTCGAGCCAGTTTATTGCGGGATAATGTCTGGCATAGGCGAGGGATTTGTCCAGCGCCCAGAAGCAGCGCGTGAACCTCTTGGTATTCTGGGTGACAGGCTCAGAGAAGTCGGAACCCTGCGGTGAAACAGCCCCGATTATCGTGACCGAACCCTGTCTGCCGCAAAGCGATTCCACAAGCCCCGCACGCTCATAGAATTCCGAAAGGCGCGACGGCAGATATGCGGGAAATCCCTCTTCGGCGGGCATTTCCTCCAAACGTCCGCTGATCTCGCGCAGTGCCTCAGCCCAGCGTGAGGTCGAATCCGCCATAATCGCCACATGATAGCCCATGTCGCGGTAATACTCGGCGAGCGTTATTCCGGTATATATGGAAGCCTCACGCGCAGCGACAGGCATATTTGACGTATTGGCGATAAGGCATGTTCTGTCGGTCATGGGACGGTTGGATTTCGGGTCGATAAGCGAAGAAAATTCCTCAAGCACCTGACTCATTTCATTCCCGCGTTCGCCGCAGCCGACGTATACGATAATATCCGCGTCGCACCACTTGGCGAGCTGGTGCTGGGTCATGGTCTTGCCCGTTCCGAATCCGCCCGGAATGGCAGCCGTACCACCCTTGGCAATAGGAAAGAGCGCGTCGATAACGCGCTGTCCGGTAATCAGCGGGATATTGGCGTAAAGGCGCTCGTTGATCGGGCGCGGATGGCGGATAGGCCATTTCTGACACAGAGTCAGTTCGTGTATTTTACCGTCGTCGTCCTTTAATGTGACAACGGTATCGTTGATTTTATATTTCCCGTCAGGAACGACGCTTTCCACAACGCCGGAAATGTCGGGACGCACAAGGCAGCGGTGTTCTATGATGGACGTTTCGGGACAGGTGGCATAGATCATGCCGCCCTCCAGTCTGTCTCCGACCCCGACGCGGATCGTCACGTCCCATTCACGCTCGGTATCGAGCGATGGTACGCTTGCGCCGCGGTCAATAAACGCGCTGCCCGAATGCTTTTCGATTTCTTTAAGCGGACGTTCTATGCCGTCGAAGATATTGTCGAGAATGCCCGGTCCGAGGGTCGCGGAAAGCAGACCACCGGTGGAAAAAACCGGTGCGTCGGGCATAAGACCGGTTGTTTCCTCATAGACCTGAATTGTCGTATATTCACTGGAAATGCCGATGACCTCGCCCGCAAGACGCTGCTCGCCGACATACACCATTTCCATCATTGTCAGATCGGTCTTACCCTTAATGGTCACCACAGGGCCATTGATGCCGTAGATTTTATAGGACTTTTCCATAAGGGCATCACCTCCAAAAAAATAATTATGCTATAGTCAAGCCGGAATTCTCCGCAAACCACTCGTGCTGCTGCTCCAATGTAACATCGAGAGTCACGTCAAGCACTCTTCCTATCTCGGTATTTTCCGCGCGCAGTCCGCCTAAAATAATATCGGGATCGACCTTTACCGTACAGTCGCCGAACGCCGTTTTGATAAGCGGGGAACATTTCTTGTCCCTGTCGCGTATATAAATGACAGTGGAAGCCATATGCTCCTCGCCGCACCTGATAAACGCCTTTTTAGCTTCAATCGCGGCTCTGCGGAGATATGTCTTGTACGCGTCGGTCTTTGTGAATTCCTCGAGCTTGGCGGCGGCTCTTTCAAATACCTCTTTTTCAATCTCATTTCTGCGGGCTAAGAGCGCCTTTTTCCCCGCGCTCTCCTTTTCGGCAAGCTCGCGGCTTATCATGCTGCGCACTTCGCCTGTCCTCCGCTGAATGGTCTTATAGCTTTCCTCGCGGAATTCCTTCTCCGCCTTTTCCAGCTCGACGGCATTCTGCGCCTCCACCTCGCGCATGATCTTGTCATGCTGCTCCTGCGCGTATTCGTTGATAGCCAGCATGAATTTGCTGAGTTTTTCTTCCTGTGTCAACATAGTGAAAACTACACCCTTTCGATATTTCACCCTTAGGGTAAAAGAATAAAAATTAAGAAAAATCAGATTTTCACGCCGATTGCCTCACGGACATAGCGGGAAATGGAATCCTTGGCGCGTCCGTTGCCGTGCCTGTCTGGAATTTCCACTATCAGCGGGCGGGAAACCGTAAGCTTGAGGTCATACACAAGGTCGGGACACAGCGAAACAAGCCGCTCGGTCATGAGAATTATTCCCACTGACTCGTCAGCCATCGCGCTTCTGAGCGCATGCTCAACCTCCCAATCCTCATGCACGACAGTTCCCTCGATGCCCGCAAGCCGCAGACCCGTCGCGGTGTCTATATTGTCGCTGATTAAGTAGAATTTCAAAGGAAGCCCAGTCCTTTCCGTCCGGAATTATCCGAGAATGATACCGGCAGTCTTGGGAATAAGCGCGGCAGCCTCGGTGATATTCGGGAGCTTGTTGAGTATCATGATAGCGATAACAAGACCGTAAAGCGCGATGGATTCGCCCAGAGCGACGAAGATAAGCGCCTTACCGAATGCCTTGGGATCCTCGCTCGTCGCGCCGATAGCAGCCGGAGCGCCGGCAGCGACTGCAATACCGCCGCCTATGCCGCTGATGCTTGTTGAAAGAGCCGCGGCAAGCAGACCAAGACCCACAGCCAGACCCATGCTGGAAGCCGTCTCGGTTGAGGACGAGGCTGTTTCGGCTGTTTCGGCTGTTTCAGCTGTTTCGGAAGCTGCCGTCGTTGTAACCGGAGCCGCCGCGTCGTCGCCGGAAGCCATTGCCGTCATAGCGCCGGACATGCAGACCACAAACACCAGCGCGACCACAGCGAAATTGATTCTGAGAGCCTTTGCTCCGCTGCCGTTTTTCCTGAAGAATCTGACCGAAGCATACGCGGCCGCGAATACCGCGATAACAGGAATTGAATAGACAAGTACGTTCATTTTGATTTCCTCCGTTTAATTTTCTTGGAATAAAGAATATTGTGAACCCGCGGGATTGCGGATTTATATAAAGAGTTTTATTTTTTAAGCTCCTCAGCCATAGCCGAAGCCGACCTGAAGGGTCTTCCCTCTCCGGTGAAGAAACGGCTGAACATCTCGTAGAATTCCAGACGCAGTGCCTGAATGCCTACCAAAAGACCCTCGAGAGCCATAATGATGATGTTGCCGAGAATCACAGTGAACCAGTATCCGAAGCCGCTCGTCATATTGGCGAGAGTGAATACAACCGTCATCATTCCGGCGTGTACCAGAATGAACGCGCCCACTCTCAGGAAGCTGACCGTATTGGAAACATACGACAGCACTACCTCCAGCATTTCAAAGACATTCTGCATGAGGAAGTCGCCGATGCTCTCGGGGAACCAGTCCTTTTTGCCCTCGATAAGCTCACTGAGCGGTTCGTTGAGGAATATCAGTATTGCGGGAATGACGATAAGACATATGACGTATGCCGGAGTGAGAACCGGAATATTCAGGAATATCTGCGCGAGCAGACCGAACACCGTTCCTCCGTAGAAGAGAAACCCCGCTATGCCGTTCTGACTGAATAGGGCGTTGCCGTATTTGTGCTGCTTGAATTTAGTGTAAATATTCAGCAGAATGGCGATCAGCACAAGCACCACGCCTATTCCTATAGCGGCATATATAAGCTCGGTACTTATTTCGTTCACATCGAGCAGCTTGCCCTCCATAAGCGGGATTCCGATTTTTTCATGAACCCAGCCCCAGAAAGGATTGAGCAGCTCCTCAAACCCGAACACCGAGCCGAACAGCACTCCGAATATCGCCGACGAAATGCCGCACATGGCAACGCATTTGCCCAGCTCCATCTTCTTCATCTTCCACATGAAGATCCATGTGACAAGCGACAGGCATAGTCCCTGTCCCACATCGGCAAACATTATGCCGAAAAGAATGAAGTATGTTATCGCCACAAACGGGGTAGGATCCATCTCGTCATAATTCGGAAGCCCGTACATTTTGACAAAGAATTCAAACGGCTTGAATATTCCGGCGTTTTTGAGCTTTACAGGCGGAGTCTGCGCCGGCTCGTCGCTCGCGTTTTCAAACTTGTATTCTATGCCGCCCAGCTTTTCAAGCCGTCCGGTGAATTCCTTCTCGTTCTCGGCCGGAACCCAGCCCGCGAGGAAGAATATCCTGCTGTGCTGATATTTTGCCGTGTACCGCCGCAGGTCAAAATTGTTCTTGTGGCGTTCAAGGTAGCTGAGTACCTTGCAGCAGCGCACCTCCTCCTTTTGCCAGAATTCGTCCATCTTCTTTTTCACGTCGGCAAGTCTCTCGTTAAGAGCCTTCAGCTGCTCCGCGAGGGTATTGTAAGCCTCCTCCGGCGTGCCGACAGCGTCCGGAATCTTCAGGCGTTCCCAGTAAAGGCTCTGGAAAATCCTGTCAACCTCATTTATGTTGTCAATCGGCGCCATGTAAACGCCCCAGACGTATTTATCGTCGCTTGTGCAGGGGAATGTGACAATATAGGGATTGTCGCTGTACATACTGAGCTTTTCAAAGCTTTCCTTTGGCAGTCTGCCGAAGCGCACCTTGATGAATTCGCACTTGAATATCTCGTCGAGCTTCATGTCGAAACCCTGGAAGTGCTTGAACTGCTCCATGGAATGAGTGACGTTCTCTATTTCCTGAGTCAGACTGAATTTTTCCTCCTGATATTCAGCGAGCTTTGAGGAGGTGCTTTCCACATAATCCTTTATCTCGTCCCAGCCCATCAGCAGATCTGAGTCCTCAACAGGCGCAGCCTCAAGCCTTGCCAGCTTTACGGCGTCGCCTAATTTATTGAGATAGAATGTGTAGGGATTTTCGTCATTCAGCGAAACAAACTCGGATTTGTCCTTGAAGAAGCTCATCGCCTGATCTAAGTGAAAATTTTCCGAGGAACAGCAGGCGTCAAGAACGGCGTCGAGCTGATCTATGCTTCCGATAATGCTCAGAAGCTTCATTTTCATTACAGCCATGTCTATACTCCTTAAAACTTTCGATCCTTCTTGTATTTATATATAACGTAACAATGAATAAATCACGAAACAGTTATCATTGAAGCTATAACGTCAGGTGAAACCCTGTACCTGACTCCCTCTATAATTGTGACTATATCCTTGCGCTCTATGCCCGAAAGCAGGATATACGAGAACACCGCTACTGTCGGGTCGGTGGAGAACCTCATAAGATGACGCACGCGCTTGTAGCTCAACCGGTTTACCACCTGATCTATATATTCCTCGTCGATTTCGCCCAGCTCCCTGCCGTAAAAGGTCTCGGAGCGGAAAATATCCAGAACCTCTTCGGCGCTTTCGGCATTCAGCATTTTGTCGAACGTGCGCTTTGATATCTTGTAATTGAAGTCGAAAACCAGCGACCGCGCCAGATCGTCCCCGCACGCCTTGTAGTACTTCTTGAAGCGGTAAATGTTAAGAAAGCTCGCAAGCTCGCTGCGCGTACCCAGAAGCCCCAGAAGATCCTCCTTCGCAGCGCCGTGGAAATTCTTTCTTATAACTGACTCCGCGTAGCTGAAAAGGTGCGAATAGAGCGCGTGCTCGATCATTGTGTAGTCAATAGTGCCGTCCTCGCCGACGGAAATGCCGCGAAGTATCTTATAGAACACCGTGCCTGACATGGCTCTCAGGAATTCATCGTAATTCTTGGCTCCCGCCATCTTGATAGGGTCAAGACCGTCGCGCTTGACAAAATACTTAGGCATGGCGAAGACATATTCTCCCGCACGTCCCGCCGACATCAGACGCAGAAATTTCAGTATCTCTCTTATCTGCGTATTGTATACCATGAATGAGCGCATGTATTCGCCCGCGTCAACGCGGTACTTGGAAAGCGCGGTAAGCTCTCTCTGCATAAGCTCGTCGAGAGCCGCTTCAAGCTGTCCGCGGTGAACATTGGAATCGTCGATATTCCGCAGCGCGTAGGCGTAGTGGGTGTTGTTCTTGAGATATGCCGCCACCTCGGTGACGGTCTGACAGCCCAGCAGGTCGCTGACATTCTGCCCCGTCAGCCGCTTGCCGTACATGGCGCGGCTCTTGGTGAGAAGCACATTGGAGGCCTGTGACATTATTTATCATCTCCCGTGGCTCTGGCGACTATCCTTGCCACCCATTCGTCGCCCTTATCGGCATATATAGCGTCGAGCTGCCTGCGGGTTTCCTTCTGGCGTTCGAGTATGGCTTTCAGTTCAGCCTCGGCGTTTCTCGCCTCCGCCTTCTTGATAAGCTCCACTCTTTCCTCCGCCCTGTCGCGGTAACCCCTGCGAAGCTCCTCCTTTTTGGCTCTTATTCTGTCCTCGGAACCGACCCTCAGACGTTTTGCCTCGTCGGTCAGCTCACGGGCGCGTTTATCCATTTCGACTATTCTTTCGACCATGTCCTGCATAATATGCACCTTGCTTTCATCGCCGTAAAATCTAAAAATGACATTGGTTCATTCGTTAATTATACCTCAAAACGCCCCATTATTCAAGTCTACAATGCACTAAAAGAATTTCAGTTTTTTATACAAATATGTTAATTGATGGCATAAAAAATCAGCCCTGCGCAGAGAAAACCACACGGGACTGATATTTCTGTCAGCTACATCGGTTTGACAGCTCTTGTAGCTATAAATGATGGAATGTTGAGTTCATGCAGTCTGCCCTCGCCGTTTGTATCCTCATAGATATCCGTAAGACAGAATCCAGCCCTGAGCTGACCGCCGATCTGTTCCTCCAGCGTGTGCGAAAACTGCACTCCGCTGTCGGTTTCCTCAAGCTGCCGCATGTATTCAGGATTTTTCAGGGGATTGAAAGGCAGGGAATTCACAACTGTTGTCTCGTCCTCGTCGGCGAAAAGATAATTTATGCCGTTGTCCAATCCCGCCAGAAGCACTCCGCCTGATTTCAGAACCCTGAAGCATTCCTTCCATATTGGCTCCACCTCTTCCACATAGCAGTTGGAAACGGGGTGAAATATAATGTCAAAGCTGCTGTCCGCAAAAGGGAAGGGCTTCGTCATGTCGGCTCTGACAATCTCAATGGAATACCCCTCACGCTCCGCCACAAGCATTTCGCTCTTCAATTGCTTCTCTGAATAGTCAAGCACTGCGCATTCCGCGCCTAATGCCGCGAATACAGGCATCTGCTGCCCCCCGCCGCTTGCCAGACCGAGAATCCTCTTCCCTTTCATCACGCCGAACCATTCACGCGGCACGCATTTTACAGGAGTCAGCTTTACGCTCCAGTCGCCCCTCTTCGCGGCTTCAAAGGTATCGTGGTCAATAGGAATGCCCCATTCCCAGCCCTCACTTATCCATCTGTCAATTGTGGACGAATTGATATCCTGATAATTCATTTTCGGATTCACACCTCATTGAAAAACGGTCGTCCTTTTGCGAAATTAAAAAGACGCCCGTTCCGCTTGCGATTTATTTTTTTTCCTTTTTGTCTTCAATAATCCGCGCCGTGTAAGCTACGGTTCCGTCATTCAGCAGATCGCCGATCATGATTTTTTCCGAACTGTAAAACACGGCGCCGTCCTGCGAATAAGCAAAAGCGCATGATTCGCCGAGCTTCTTTTTCAGCTTTGCCGTCGGGAGCTTTCCGGAAATATACGCGCTCTTGGCGGCAAGCATTGCCTCCGCGCAGCCGCGGACGTCAGAGCATACAGTCAGATTGCTCACAGAAGTCCTGCACAGTCCGTCCTGAACCGCGATGTATGGCGTAACCATGCGCCCGTCGGAATACTGATAATAAAAAGTGTCGTTGTTCCTGCTCGCGGGATAGTCGTGAAACACCACGACGCTCTTCACCTGACCGAATCCAAGCGAGGCTGCCTTATAGATATTCTTCCCCACGCGGTCGTAGACCGTGGAACTCAGCGAAATGCCGCTTCCACCGAGACTTCTTGTGAATCCGTCGCCGCAGGTCAGATATCCGTCTGCAAAGCCCTCCGCCGAGAGTCTGTCGGCGATGTAGTCGGCTGTAAAGGCGTTTTTCATCCAGTAGAGATCGACAAATTTCTCTATGCCGTTTTTTCGGGCGTATCCGAGATATTCGTCCGAAATCCGGAGAACGGCGCTGTTTCCGTCCTCCAGAATAATGTCGATGTGTTCGGGGTCCGACGCGAAAGCCGCCATTTCCGCCATAAGCTCACGCTGCTGCTCATTTACGGCGGGATCGATGGATTCCGCCTCCTCGTCCGTCGCGCAGAAGAAAAGCGTATTGTACTGTTCATAGACCGGAGCGAGGAATATCTCGCGGCTTTTGAATTCACTCAGAAGCAAAAGCGCGTCATATGCCTCCTTATCGAGCGCAACCGGCTTGTTGACATTTGAATTCAGAAGGCTCAGTCCGCGAACATTCCCGTCGGAAGCGGTCGCTGAAAACAGCTTTTCGGCATGAACAGCCGCGTCATTATACAACACGGTCAGCGACTTGATCTGCGTTGTGGGGGAGCTTCCGTCCGCGCCCGCGTTGTAACAAAGCACAAAGTCTCCGGCACATGTCGGTTCACCCGAACTGTCCGCCTGAATTTCAGTCCAGCCCGGTTCCTTCGTGAGCAGACCGTTGACCGCCCAGACCAGCGCCAAAACACCGGCGGCAGCCAGCATAATTGCCGCTGCCGCCTTGATTTTAAAACTTTTCGGGCTTTCCTCCGGCAGATCAATGCGCGTAATGCGCGGTTCGGAGAAAAAACCTCTTCCGCTGCTGAAAAATCCCATGGCGTCAGAGCGTCGCGCTCCAGAGCATGAGCAGGAAGAGCGCCACGATAAACACAAACACGCCTATGCCTATCAAAGCGCCCTTTAAGCACGCCTTGAAGTTGCTTATGTGATTCTTCTTCTTGAATATCAGACCGGCGATAATGCCTATTATCGGCAGGAAGAATGAAGCGATCGTATACCACAGGCTTCCGGTGTCATGCAGCGGCTTGTTGAGAATAGCCTCGTTGATGACGTCGCCGGTGGGCTGGGCTTCCGCGTCGAGCGCCGCCTTTTCCTCATCGGTGAGGATAGTGACGGGCTTGATGGAAACGCCTTCCTCACGTATCCGCTTGTACTCGGCGATTTCGGTGGGACTGCCGTAGACAAAATGGTTGTTGCCTATCTCGACAAGCTCCGGCTTCTCCTTGGAATAATCGTGTACGGACGGATCGTAGGTGAAGAGCTTCTTGTTCTTTTCGAGCTTCGGGTCCGGAATCGGGATAGCCGAAATCAGCGAACGGGTGTAGGGGTGGAGCGGGAAATCGAAAAGCTCCTCCGCATCGGCAATTTCCACAATGTCGCCCTTGTAGATAACGGCGATTCGGTCTGAAATGAAGCGGACAATCGAAAGGTCATGCGCGATAAAGAGATAGGACGTACCTCTCTCCTGCTGGAATTTCTTCATCAGGTTGAGCACCTGTGCGCGAATGGAAACGTCGAGCGCGGAAATCGGCTCGTCGGCAATGACAAGCTCCGGCTCCATGACCATGGCGCGGGCAAGACCGATTCTCTGGCGCTGTCCGCCGGAAAATTCATGCGGGTAGCGGGTGAGATGCTCCGGAAGCAGACCGACTTCCGTAATCATATTCTCGACCTTCTGAACTCGGTCGGCTTCATTCTCAAAGAGATTGAAGTTGTAAAGACCCTCGGAGATGATATAATCGACGGTGGCGCGCTCGTTGAGTGAAGCGGCGGGATCCTGGAACACCATCTGAATATTTCTGATTACCTCGCGGTCGAGACTGCGCGGAATTTTGCCTGAAATACGCACGCCCTTGTAAAGAATCTCGCCGCCGGCGCAGGGATTTACGCGAATTACGGCTCTGCCGATGGTGGTCTTGCCTGAGCCGGATTCGCCGACAAGCGAGAAGGTCTCGCCCTTGCGGATATCGAAGGAGGCGTTTTTGACGGCTTTTACGGCATTGTCACCCTTGCCGAAGGTAATATCCACGTTTCTGACTGACAGAAGTATCTCTCTGCCGTTTTCATCGAGCGGACCGTGCTCCGGAAGCGTCGCAACGGTTTCGGTCGGTTTCTTTTTTTCTTTTGTTTCTTGTTTCACAGCAGACACTCCTATATATTGAAAGCTTTCATGAGCTTCTCGTGAATACCCTGAATTGCCTCCGGCTTTTCGACATGAGGCGATCTCGGGTCAAGCAGCCATGTCTTGGCAAAGTGCGTTTCCGTCACCTGGAACATGGGCGGCTCTTTGAGGGTATCTATTTTCATGCAATAGGGATTTCTGGGGGCAAATGGGTCGCCCACGATCTTGTTGTAAAGGGAAGGGGGCGTGCCGGTGATGGAATACAGCACCGTATTCCTCTGCGCGAGCTGGGGAAGCGACGACAGCAGCGCCCATGTGTACGGGTGGCGCGGGTCGTAGAATACTTCGTCCACCTTGCCAAGCTCCACTATCTGACCTGCATACAGCACGGCGACGCGGTCGGCGATGTTCGCCACAACGCCGAGGTCATGGGTGATGAATACGATAGTGTAGTTGAATTCCTTCTGCAGGTCTTTGAGCAGCTTGAGAATCTGCGCCTGAATGGTAACGTCGAGCGCCGTGGTCGGCTCGTCGCAGATAAGTATTTTGGGCTGGCAGGAGAGGGCAATCGCTATGACGATTCTCTGTCTCATACCGCCGGAATATTGGAACGGATAGTCGTCGAAACGGTTCTCCGCGTTGGGTATGCCGACCTTCTTCATGAGCTTCATGGCACGCGCTCTCGCCTCCAGCTCGGAGACGTTCTGGTGCTTCATGATGATTGAGGTGATCTGCTTGCCGATTGTGATGATCGGATTGAGCGAAGTCATCGGATCCTGGAACACCGTGGCGATTCTGCTGCCGCGAATGTGCATCCAGTCCTTTGACGATTTCAGATTGGCGAGATTGAGCATACCTGTGCCGTGGAGCTTTTCGGGCGTTTCGTCGAGGTATCTCACAAGGAATGTGACGTTCTCAAACACCGCGCTGCGCTCGGAATCGCTGCTGAGATCCACGCCTAACTTCATTGCCTCTTTGATGGCGGCAAGGAGCTTATTTGCCTGTCTTTTGCGCGTTGCGGGAGACATTCTCGCGGTGGAAAGGACAATTTCCTTGGCAATCATCAGATTGCGCTGATCCTGTTCGGGAGAAATCTCCTTTGCAATCTCCTGCTCGTATTTTGAATTGAGCTGCGAAAGGCTGCTCTTGTATTTGTGATTGAATTCGGAATCGTTCGCGGCTTTCCGCTTCTGCTCGCTTACAGCCTTTTTCTTCTCGACCTCGAGAGCCTTGATCTTTTCGTCCATTTCAGTAATCTTCTGGGCGGTTTCCTTGATCTTGTCCTGCTCGTTTTTCGGGTCAAAGGTCTGCTTGAGGTTGAAAAGCTCGGTGCGCTCGAATTTGAGATCCTGCATACGATTTTCAAAATCCAGCTCCTGCTCATCGCTCAGATTGCCATGGGCTTTTTTCGCGGATTCAAGCTTCTGGATTCTGCGGTATGTCTCGCTGCCGTTTTCCAGCTTGGAATATTCGTTGAGCTTTGTGTGATATTCCTCTATGGACTTGTTGAAATCGTCCGTAAGAGTAACATATGTGTCGTTCAGCTCATCGTCGTTGAAGATAAGACTGCCATTGTCAATAAATCCGTTGCTGTCGAGCATACCGGCGAAGGTCTTGGTAAATACCGACTTGCCGGAGCCGGATTCGCCCACGATGGCTATTGATTCGTTTTCGTAAATATCCAGCGAAATGCCGCGGATAGCGGTCAGTGTCCTGCCGCGCACGTGGAATTTCACCACTAAATCCTTGACGGATAACAGTACCTTATTGTCTGCCATTGTGCGTTCCTCCCTTACACATGTGTTCTCGGATCAGAAGCGTCGCCGAGGTTCTGACCGACGACATAAAGAACGATCGTGATTATCGACGCGATAGCCACAGGGCTCCAGAATTCAAATTCCCAGCCCGGAGTGAGCATGGCAGGCTCGGCGGCGTAGATCATCTTGCCGAGGGACATTTCGCTCAGACCCATGCCGATATAGGAGAGGAAGACCTCATACGAAATATAGGTGGGTATTTCAATGGCGAGAAGAGTGACGATAACCGAAGTCATAAAGGGAAGTATGTTCTTGACGGCGATTCTTGTAATAGGCGTGCCGAGACAACGGGAGGCAAGATTGTACTCTCTGTCGCGGATAATTATGACCTGCGTGCGGATAAAATAGGCAATGGCAAGCCAGCCGGTTACGGTCAGAGCAAAAACCATAGTCCAGAAGCTCGCTGAGAAAATAAGAATCAATACCGAAATAAGAAGAATGTAAGGAATGTTGGCAATAATGTTGTAGACCTCGTTCATAATGAGATCGACTTTCTTGGAGAAGCCCCAGACCGCGCCGACCAGAACGCCTATCGTCATATTGATGGCGGCGCAGATCAGTGCAAGTGAAATGGAAATTCTCGCGCCGTTCCAAACAGCGTCGAAGGTGGACTCGCCGCTCGCGCCGGAGCCGAGGATCCAATGGATATTCTGACCCATTCTTTCCAGAGCCAGCGAAGGCGAAAGATGCTTGGACGCGCCGTTCAGGATATTTGCGAAACGGTCGTATCCGGAAAAGAGCGGATAGACGTAGGAAAATATGATGATGATAGCAAGCAGCGAAAGCATGAAGATATTGATTTTCTTCTTAAAGAACACTCTGAAAACCGAACTCCAGTAGGAATAGCGGGGAGCGGTGATTTTTTCCGATTCAAGGTCGTCGTGCGACACCGGCGTAAAAAGCTCCTTCTCGGAAAGACCCAGATCGTCCAGAGCAACAAGCTCTTGCGTATTGGAATTGTTGAACTGATCCTTCATCATGCCTTACCTCGCTTTGCTGTTGAATGAGATTCTCGGATCGACAACCGCCATGAGTACGTCGCCGAGTATTATGGAAACTACCGATATTACAGCGTAAAAGAGAGCAACGCCAACTATAACGCCGTTATCGTAGAAATTGATTGCCTTGGTTAAGAGATTGCCCGCGCCAGGTACAACGTAGACGCGCTCCGTGATGATAGCGCCGACAACCGCGCCTAAAATGGAGCCTGGTATACCGTGAACAATGGGAATCATCGCGTTTTTAAGTATGTGCTTGGAGAAAATCTCGTCCTCCGAAAGACCTCCCGAACGCGCAAACTTGACATAATCGGAATTCATCTGGTCGATCATGAAGCGGCGCAGCCAGTTCATCAGACCGGCAACGGACGGAAGCGCAAGAGAAACGATAGGAAGCACATACATGAGATAGTTTGCCTTCTCCATCTCAAATGTGGTGGGAAGACCGAGCTTGCCGCCTATTGCCTTGAAAAGGAAGATATAGGCGAGCGACGGTACGGCTGAAATAAAGATAATATACATCTTGCCGATTTTATCAACTAACTTGTCTTTTCTTCTCGCCATCATAACGCCAAGAGGAAGTCCCAGCATATACGCAAGCGCGGTAGCTATGATGCCTATGACAAAAGAAAAGCCGACCTTTGACATATTGGATTTATGGGTCATTACGTTGGTGTAGTTGTCGGTAAAACGCGTCTTGTAGACCGCGCTGCTCTGGCGTGAACCCTGAACATATGTAGCGGTGTGGAGGTCGTCAGCCGACGTCTCTACATGTCCCGTAGGATAGATTACAGTTCCCAGAACATACGAACCCTGCGAACGGTTCATTGTGTCAAACACATCGAGTCCCTGATTGACGGAATAAGATGTTCCGAGACTGATCGTAAGCAGATTCTGGTGGATATAAGGGAATTCGTTATCAAAATAGAGCAGATACTTGTGCTTTGTGCCGTTTCCCATAATTGCGGGAGAAAAAACATCTCCGCCGTAAGCAGGATCGTACCATGTGAATTCGATGTATCTTTCTCCGACAGCCTCGTCCTCTACTTTGTGAATATTATCGACCCCAAAAATATTTTTGAGATAACTCCACAGTCTTTCCAGAATGGGTCTGTCCTTTACGGCAAAAAGCTGCTCCTTACCGCCGGCAGCGTACTTTCTGCCGAGCATCATGGCGTCCAGGCGAGTGACAGTGTAGCCCTTAGCGGAATATGCTTCCTCAAATTTCTTCACATATTCCTTGACCATACTGCTGTCATTAAGCGCCTTTCTGCCGAGCTTGACAGCTTCAGCCCTCGTCTTTTCATCTATTTCGCCCGAACTCCTCAGCTCAAGCAGATAGTCGGCATAAGTCACATAGTCCAGATAACCGAATTCTTCCCATTTCTGATATTTGTACGCAATTCTCTGATTGTTTGCGGTCTTGGTGAAAAGCGGGTCGGCAGCAAATATCAGATTCCTGTTCATCAATGTGTAAATCATTATCATGATAATCGCTACCACTATTACTATGGATATCAATCCATGAAGGAGGCGCCTAAAAACATATTTTGTCATAATTATTCACTCTGCCATTATTATTGTAAGAAGGATGGACCATATGTGTAGAACAAATATGACCCATCCTTCTCCGTCAAAATAAATTATTAATGCTGAATTTAGGGTTTACTTATTGATTACGCAATCAGCAGACCTGACCGAGCGAACGATTAATAGATACCGATGCACTTGATCATGTAGCCCGCGTAATCAGGCAGGAATGTATCGAGGTAGGTTGCGGGATCACCGTAGTCAGGACCCCAGCCGGATACATCGTAGATGGTGTAGTTGGCTTCCTTACCGGAATCGGTGTAGTAGCCGGCATTGTAATATGCGTCAGCGTCTGAGCAATCTGTGAGGTTTACAACGACCTTGCCGCCAAGCGAAGCCTCAACGGACTGCTTGAGAGCTGTAGCCTTGTTGGTGTAAACTTCATTGCTGGAGAGACAGGGCAGGTCGATCTGGATCGGGTTCTTCTCATCGATTGTAACCTTTTCCTTTGCGAGTTCTTCGATTGCCTTGTCAAGCTCCTTGACTGCCTCGGTAGGATTGTACCAGCCGTCAAAGCCAGCGCTGGAGCCGATTCCGCCGTCGCCGTTGGGATCCCATACCTTCAGAGCAACGCCGTCAGCGTCGATCTGAGCCTGCATGATCTCGCCGTAGAAAGTGCCTGCCTTGAAGGTCTTGTCTTCGCCGTTGATGGAAACTGTGGTGTCCTCAGGCAGCTTTACGAAAGTACCGGGGGTGTAGGAGTTGATAACGCTTGTGAACTTCAGATCCTCGCCGACTTCCTGAGCATTGTATGCGCCTCTGTCAAGGCTCATGCAAAGCGCTCTGCGGAAGTGAACATTTCTCATAGCTATGTTGGTGCGAACCTTGTCATTATCGCCAAAGGAGGAAACAGTTGTAGTTTCGTCAGCAACATTGGCGTAAGAGGCGCGGTTGATATTGAGGAAGCCCATGAAAGAGGTTGCGTCGGTAGCGGAGGTGAAACCAAACTTTTCAAAGTTGCCGTCTGCCTTGGCAAGCTCCAGAGAGGAAGAGTTCAGGTTGGCGCCGACGATAGTGCCGGCAACGGCGTCCTTGTATGCCTTTGTGGCGTCGGAGCTATCGTTGTAGAGCCATGTGATGGTCTTGATGTTGATGTTGTCCTTATTCCAGTAGGAATCGCTTGCCTTGAAGGTGATGGAGTTTTCGGGAGTAGCGCCGGTAACGAGGTAGGGACCGCAGTAGGCGATGTGGTCGGCGTCGGTGCCGTACTTGTATGTCTCGGCGGAGTTGTCATATTCCTCGCCGAACTTACCGCCCTGAGAGGTATAGTACTCTCTGCTCATGGGAGCGAAAATGCTGTAGCACAGCATGGTCATGAAATAGGGGCAGGGCTCAACCAGTGTGTAAACCAGAGTGGTGTCATCGGTAGCCTTCACGCCAACCTGAGTAAAGTCTGTGGTCTTGCCGGTGATGTAATCGTCAGCGCCGACGATTATGCCCTGAACGAGAGACTCAAGACCGCCCTTGGTGTCCATAAGATGCTGCATACCTGCAACGAAGTCGTCAGCCTTGACGTCGGCAAACTCACGTCCCTGAGAGTCGGTCCAGACAAGACCGGACTTGATCTTGAAGGTGTGGGTCAGACCGTCCTCGGAAACCTCATGGCTCTCTGCCAGAGCGGGCTGGAGAATATTTTCGCCGTCATACTCATACAGACCGTCGTATGTGTTGACAATGGCTCTGGTATCCGCCTGACGGGAGGTTGCGAGAGCGTCCCATGTCTTGGGGTCGGAAGTGTAAGCATAGCCGTACTCATCCTTGAGAGTGTAGCCCTTCTCGGTGAGATAATCCTTGGCAGTCTGCTCATATGTGCCTGTGCCAACCTTCTCGGCATAGATCTTCTTCAGAGCGTCTCTGTCTTCCTTGGTTATGAAATCGGTGCAGACAATTGCCTGATGGAATCTATCCACGTCATTGCCCCAGAGACAGGGGGTAATGCTGTAGGGAGCCACACGGCTCACTGCGTAAATGCCGCCTCTGGAAATAGTCGGGAACATAACTGCCGCTTCCATGAGCTTTGCCTCTGCGATAGCCATTTTGGCATATCTCTGGCTGATGTCGATCTTTTCCTTGGATGCGTCCTGATAGATTGAAAGGAAATCGCCAAGCGTAGACTCATAGAGGGTTGACGACTGCTCTTCGTAGTCCTTTGTCTGGATTTCATCGACCAGCGCCTCAGCCTCGTCGTCCTTGCCGCAAGCCGCGAGTGTCGAGACGAACATAGCAGCCGCGAGAACAAGAGCAAGTATTTTTTTAGCCTTGGAATTTTTCATTTTTATTCCTCCAATTCATTTTTTTCGTCCGGCCGGTCAGCAACGCCGGAGGGACAATATATAATGCGGAGGCTAACCGCACTATAACCGAATTAACAACCATTGGTGTATATGATACAGCTTTTTCTTGCAAATGTCAACTGTATTTATTAATTTTTTTGCATTTTTTATGATTTTTTATGAATTTTTTTAAATTTTTAAAAACAGGTAATAAAAAAGCCGGCAGAAACAGACCTTTTCAAGGCATACTCCGCCGGTTCTATGTTAAATGAAGAAATTTAGTTTTAAAAAAATTCATCCCATGATTTTCCGCCGTCAAATGTGTGATTGTAGACTGAAAAAGCTTTCAGAGGATCCTTTTTATAATCCGACGGGTCTTTTTTCAGATAATCCTTATACCTGAATTTATCCGGCATGACATAGGTTGCGAAAATATAGACTATCCTGCCGCCGTCACGGTCAATAAGCGCATACTCGTAGGTGTGTTTGAAGCCGTCGGTGGCGACGTATGCCGGATAATTATAGGAATTTTCATCATACATCACATTATTGGTGAACGTCTGTCCCCCGACTCCGCGTATCGTGAATGAAATCGCCCCTAAACGTTCCTCCTCCGCGGCGATCTGATCCGCGTCGCAGCGGTATTCGAGCAGTATATAGCCGTCGGTGTCAAAAAGGCTCACGGACAGGGCGGATCTGAAGAAAATGACGCGCCCGTTTTCCACCGTATCGGGGAATACGGAAAGATTGCTCCGCATATCTCCTCTGTATTCCCTGACGTAGTAAGCCTTATCGTATTGCTCCGCGCCGCTTC
>ONCX01000019.1 GCA_900316455.1 uncultured Eubacteriales bacterium | reverse complement strand
CATATCCGAGCCGGTGATAATGCACATAACTCCCTCGCTGAGAGCGTCGTTCAGAATCCTCTCCGGCTCGCGGAACTGCCTGCAGAACAGATTCAGCCCTATATCGTAATACTGTATGTTTTTTATATTGACTCACTTCTTCATTCTTCATTCTTCATCCGGCAAAGCAAAGCCGCGAACGCTATTTCACCAGCTCCGCCAGTTCCGACAGCGTTTGGAATGCCTGCATGGGCGTGAGGTTGTTTATGTCGATGTTTTTCAGGCGGAATACGGCTTCCGCTTCCCCAGGCGGCGTGAATGAAATAGCCGTCTGCTCGGTTCCGGATTTCCTTTTCACCGCTTCGGGCTTGCCGCTCTCCAATTGCTTCAGAATCTGCCGCGCACGCTTTACAACGCTGTCGGGAATGCCGGCGAGCTTCGCAACCTCTATGCCGTAGCTCTGATCCGCGCCGCCGCTCACGATTCTGCGGAGGAATGTGATATCGTCTCCGCGCTTCTTTACGGCGACAGAGTAATTCCTGACGCCCTTGAGTGAATTTTCCAGCTCGGTAAGCTCATGGTAATGAGTGGCAAAAAGCGCCTTTGCGCCGAGCCCGCGCCCTATTTCATCGAGTACAAGAAGGCTGTCCGCCGTGGCGTTTTCCAGAATATACGCCACCTCGTTCATCTCGACCATGAACGTTGACTGTCCCGAAGCGAGGTCGTCCGACGCGCCCACGCGGGTGAATATGCTGTCCACAACGCCTATTTCCGCGCTGGAAACCGGCACAAAGCTGCCGCACTGAGCCATTAAGGTTATGATTGCCACCTGACGCATATATGTAGATTTGCCCGCCATATTCGGACCTGTAATTATAGCCACGCGGTTCTCGTTGTTGTCGAGATACACGTCGTTGGGGACAAACTGCTCGTCTGATACCGCTTCCACAACGGGGTGACGGCTGTCCTTGAGAATTATCCTCCCCGATGTGTTGACAAGCGGTCGGGTGTAATTATTTCGCACGGCAGTCTCGGCAAAGGAACACCAGACGTCAAGACGCGCAATCGCGTCGGCTGTCCGCTGAACGCGGTTCTGACACGCGGCTACCTTCCTGCGTATTTCCTCAAAGAGTTCGTATTCGAGCTTTACGATTCTGTCGCGTGCGCCGAGAACCCTGCCCTCCATTTCCTTCAGCTCTTCGGTGATGTACCTCTCGCAGTTGGCAAGAGTCTGCTTGCGTATATATTCCTTTGGCACTAAGTCCTTTGAAGCGTTGGAAACCTCTATGTAATATCCGAAAACGCGGTTGTAGCCGACTTTCAGCCTTTGGATTCCGGTTTTCTCGCGTTCCTTTTCCTCAATGGAGGCAATGAAATCCTTGCCGCCGCTCATGTCGCCGTTGAGCGTGTCCAGATCCTTGCAGTAGCCGGGCTTTATCATGCCGCCCTCTCGCACGGTAAGCGGAGGCTCGTCAACAATCGCATGCTCCACAAGCTCGCGGACGTCGCTCAACGTGTCGATAGAGGAATAAATGTCCCTCAGCTCGCCCGACTTCATTGCGCGCAGAAGCTCCCGCACCGTCGGAAGCGATTCGGCGGCATAGGCAAGGGCGCGTATCTCACGGGCATTCGCCGTGCCGTACGCTATGCGGGTCATAAGGCGTTCTATGTCGCTTATTCCCCTCAACGCCTGAATTATATCGTCCCTGAGAACAGAATCCCCGCAAAGCTCGTCCACGGCGTTCTGACGCGCCTGAATGGAAACGGGATTCACAAGCGGACGCTCGATGACATTGCGGATCATGCGCTTGCCCATCGGCGTCTTTGTCCTGTCAAGAACCCACAGCAGCGAGCCTTTTTTTTCCTTGGTGCGCATTGTCTCGGTGAGTTCCAGATTCCTGCGCGTGGAAGCGTCGATATTCATAAAGATATCGCCAACATAATAATTTATGCGGTCGAAGCATTCTATTTTTATCGTCCTGCCGTCATTTTCCTCCGCCGCTTCGCCTGCCATACGGGTGGAATAAATGTAGTCGATGAGCGCGCCGAGTGCCATAACCGTTGGCGGATAATTGAATATTCCAGAACGCTCCGTTTCCTTTGGGTCGAACTGTACGCTTACTGCCGCCAGCGCGTTCTGATAATCGAATTTCTCATCGTCGAGCAGCTCGACGGAGGCTTTCAGACGGCTTTTGATGAATTTATCAAGTCCTCCTATACTCAGCGCCGACGGATTGATGAGTATTTCGTGCGGGTCGAACTTACTAAGCTCCCCGCAAAGCTTCTGGAACGATGAAGCGCCGCTTATCTGGGTGACATTCAGCTCGCCTGTCGAAACGTCGGCGACACAGAGTCCCGTCACTCCCTCGGCACAGCAGACCGATGCGATATAATTATTCCGTCCCTCGTCGAGCATGGAATTCTCGATGATGGTTCCGGCTGTGATTATCCTTATAATTCCGCGCTTTACAAGCCCCTTGGCTGTCGCGGGGTCTTCAAGCTGTTCGCATATGGCTACCTTGTAGCCCTTTTCCACCAGCCGGGCCGCGTAGGACTCATAGGCGTGAAACGGAACGCCGCACATCGGGGCGCGTTCCTCCATACCGCATATTTTGCCTGTCAGCGTAAGGTCAAGCTCCTTGGACACCAGCTTTGCGTCGTCAAAAAACAGCTCGTAAAAATCTCCGAGCCTGAAAAAAAGAAGCGCGTCGGGATTCTGCGCCTTTATTTCAAGATATTGCTTCATCATGGGCGACATTTCTCCCATTTTTCACATACACCCGCCTGTCAAAAATTACTGAGTATCTTTTATTATAACATATTCTTCTTGAAATTGCAAACCTCATATCTTTTATATAGGTGAATTTTTTGATAATTTTTATCAATTCCAATTATTATTTCATATCGCTTGCATTTGCCGTCATTTCATGGTATAATACACATACGACATCGCAACGCTTTGCATGAACCGCAATAAGCGCGAACATTTAAGTAAAGCGGAATGCATTAAGGAAGTGACCTGCTATGACCTGCAAAAACTGCGGCGCGGAAATCGGACCGGACGATAAATTCTGCGCGGTATGCGGCGTGTCCACCGCCGAAAAGAAAATCCCCAACTTCTGCATGCACTGCGGCGGCAGGCTTTCCGAAGGCGACAGATTCTGCGCGGTATGCGGCTGCGCCGTCGGAGAAACGCGGCCGTCCGACAATAGGGACAACCGCGGCATTTCAGCCGGAAGGCTCTGTTACCGGCACGAGCAAAAGGGGCTTGACGTTCGTACTATCGCAATGGTGACGCTGCTCCTGATTTGCGCGGGCTTATTCCTCGTCGGCACGCTTCTGAACTGGTGGCGGCTGTGAATTTTATTATTTTGGTGCAATAAAAAATACCGTTCTCTCTGTGTGTGTTTGCCACAAAAGGGAACGGTATTATTTTTGAAAAATTACGGAAACAATTCCGCTCAGGCTTACGCTTTACTTTAACATGTTCTTTCAGCCTACGGAAATTATTTCCCTTATCACGGCAATCTCGTCCGCGCCGGTATCGACGGCAAGCTGTCCCGCGTCTATGAATGCGTATCGCTCGTCAACCATGATTATCTTCGAGTAATCTCCGGCAATGCACGGCAAAAAGCTGTTTGCAAATGAATCCTTGAGTATCATCAGCGTCCTGCCGTTTTTTACATTGGGATTGGTCAAAGTCAGAATCCCGTGGTTTCCGCCCTCAAAGAAATTGTATTTGTCCTTTGTTTGCAGAGCCGAATAATCGTAGAGACTTATTTCCATGCCGTCCGCTTCGACTATTACATCGTCGTTCACTCTGAAAGCCCACAGCGGCTCGCCCCGTATCGCGGCATTCGGAACCCTTGACCAGAGCGTTCCACGAAAATTACTGCTGACGGTGATTATCTCCGGCGCTTTTTCGTCCGTCGGCTCGTCCCCGTGCGCGGCGATCCATTCGTGATAGGCAGCCGCGGCGCCCGCTGCCGTCCAGTGATGGTCGGTGGCATAATAATATTCCGGTCTGCCGAAGAGCGCTTCGCTAAGGTCTATCACATGAGCCGATTTCAGTTCCCTTTTCAGAGCCGAAAACAAAGCGTCATAATCGTACATAGGCGCGCCGTAAGGCATGCTTTCCCTGAGCGAAATTCCTGCCGACGGCACATACATGACATATGTTTCAATTCCGGTCTGTTCGGCTATACGGTTTATCTTAGCGGCGTATCTCACGCATTTGTCCACGTCAACATCGCTTTCCAGAAGCCTCTGGAAGAGACGCCCGTCGCTCCCCACATACGTGCCGCCTATGCAGCCCGAACCCAAACGCAGTCTGATTCCCGTTTCGGCGCTTTTCAGATTATCCCTCAGCGGAAACTGGTCGGAAAGGCAGTTCTCCAGATCCTCCTGAAATCCGCCGTCGAAAATCTCCCATCTTATGTCTCCGCCGGTTTTGAGCGTCCGGTTCTCGTTGACGGAAACCGGATTGTCCGGCTTTATGATTATCGCCGCAAGAATCGCAAGCGGAAAGGCGACGAACACAACAACGCATATCTGCCTTGAATTTATTTTATCCGGTATTTTTAATGTATTCTTTATTCTGTCAAAAATATTCATAATTCAATAAAATCAAAACCTGAAATACAGGAAAGGATTGTAGGAGCTTTCTATCACCATCAGCAGCGAAAACAGATAGAGTCCCGCGCCGACGGCGGTCTTTATGCCAAAGCGCAGGCTTTCGCTTTGAAGTGAATTGATCTTCCTTGCGGCGTATCTCCTGACAAAGCTGACTGACAGGATTCCTCCGGCGAGAATAATGAGTAAATTCTCTCTGAGATAATACGCTGAAGACGCGTCTGCAAAGCCGTTCGCGCCGAACATTGAGAGAATGTATTCCCACGCCTTCCCTATATCGTCACAGGCGAATATAACCCACGATATAAGCACCGAAAGCAGGGTGTATATATGTCCCACCACCGCCGGAGCCTTCCGGAGCAGGTCGAGCAGGAACAGCTTTTCCGCCGCCAACAGCAGGAAGAAGTACAGTCCCCATATGACGAAATTCCAGCCCGCGCCGTGCCAGAGTCCGGTAAGTCCCCAGACAATAAACAGATTGAGCATTTGCCTCGGAAGTCCCCTGCGGTTGCCGCCGAGCGGAATGTAAAGGTATTCCCTGAACCACGAGCCGAGCGAAATGTGCCATCTCCGCCAGAATTCGGTGACACTTTTTGATTCATATGGATAATTGAAATTCTCAAGAAAATCAAAGCCTAACATTTTTCCTATGCCTATCGCCATATCGGAATAGCCGGAAAAATCAAAATAGATTTGCAGCATATAGGCTGCTGCGCCGATTATTGCCGTGACAGAGGCGTTTCCGCGCTGAAGCGAAATTTCGTCCCATATCGCGCCGAATGAATTTGCGAGCAGCACTTTCTTGCCAAGTCCGAGCGTAAAACGGAATATTCCGGCGCATATGGGGTCGGCTCCGAGTGTGCGGCGGTCTATCTGCCTTGCGATATCGCGGTATTTGACGATTGGCCCCGCTATGAGCTGCGGGAACATGCAGACATACATTCCGAAGCTCACGATATTGTGCTGCACCGGAATTTCACGCCTGTAAACGTCGATAGTATAGGATAAGGTCTGAAATGTGTAAAAAGAAATTCCTATCGGCAGAGCTATGCCGATAAGGTCAAATTCCTGCCCTGTGATGGCGTTTACGCTGCTTATCAGAAAATCGGTATACTTGAAAAATCCAAGCATACCGAGATTCCCTGTGAGTGAAAGCGCAAGCACCCACCCGCGCAGCTCCGGCTTTCCCTTTTGGTCGAGTCTTTCCAGCATCAGCCCGTTGCAGTAATCGAACACCGTCGAAAACAGCATTATGAGTATATATACAGGCTCGCCCCACGCATAGAAAATCAGACTCGCCGCAAGCAACAGGGGATTTCTCACCCTCTCCGGAACAGCGTAATAAAGAAGCAGCACAACCGGCAGGAATATCAGCAGAAATACGGCGCTGCTGAATACCATAGAGCATTCCCTCCGGTTTTATTTGTCTTTGAAGAAACCATAGAACGCCGCTTCCATCTTGTCCGAATTGTCGGATACCATAAGTATGGCAAGCGTGCCGCGAGTGAATACCTTAGCCTTTTCCAGCTTTGGGAGCTGGCTTTTGTCATAGGCGGCATAGAGCGTCTTGCGCGTTTCTAAATGTGATCTGAGCGAGTCGGCTGCCTGATTGAGGTCGGATTTCTTCTTGACCTGAATAGCGACTATCTCATCGGCGTTGCCGGTCCCATTGGTAGCGTATGTGATGAAGAACGCCTTGACCTTGCTGTATTCAATGTTGGAAACATGCGAGAGAAGCTCCTCGGGATTGGAGTCGCTGCTGCTCGCGTACTTCATGCTGTCAGGATCTCCCGTGAATCCCACAAGCGCCTGATTCAGGTCGTACATGCTTATCTCTTCCGCATCGTCCCCGCAGGCTGAGAGTATTCCGCAAAGCATGACCGCCGACAGAATGACCGCGGTGATTTTCCTGATTGCTTTCATAATCTGACCGCTCCTTCACCCGGATTTTACGGCTCAGTAGTCGTAGCCGTAATTTTCATAATATTTGTACTGATTAAGAACCTGACTTATCTTGCTGTCGATCTTATTTCTCTGTTTCTCGGTAAGCTCGTCAGCGGAATCACCGTTATAGGTCAGATAGTAACAAAGAATGTATTCGCCATCGTCGTTAATGATCCACTGGGAGGATATGTACAGCTTTTCGCTGTTGCTCATTTCGGATTCGAGCTGCTCTACCATATACTTCGCAAGCTTTTCATCATCCGGCTTTATTTTTTCATTGAATGAAAAGCTGAATGTCTGCTTTTTCTCCTTGAGGGCTTCCATTACCGCCTTGGGAATAGCATAGATATTCTTTATCTTCTTGCATGTCATAAGAGTGTAGTTGTACTTCTTGCCCGTCGCCGGCTCAAAGTAGCCTGTGTTCCATTCGTGACCGGAATTGCGGCACGCGACGTCGTCCATATTGAAGTTTCTGTAATTGGCGCTTTCGTTATCCATGTAGCAGTCAGTGTGATACCAGCAGCCATCGTCCAGCTTGACAAGATCCCACGAATGACCCAGTGAAGTGTTATGCACCACTCTGCACTCTATGCCGAGCATCTGCATGAAAAGTCTGAATGTAGTGGCGTAACCCACGCAGACCGCGCTGTGGTTTTTAAGCACGTCATGGGGATTGTCGTAATCGCCGCTTGTGTCGGCAATTACGGTCAGTATGCTTGTCGTCGCCTTCATTCCCTTGGTAAGGTATTTATAGACCGCCTCTTCCTTCTCAAACTCGGTCATGTCGTCCTTGATAATCTCCTCGATAACAGCCTTAGCCATGTCGAGAGTCTCCTTGTCGCGGTCGTTAAGCTTCGACGTGTCGCCCGATTTATAAGCGTCAGAAATATGCGTGGTGGACTTGATGGTGTAATGCATGCCGATCACAACGTCGTCCTCCTGTTCGGGATCCTGAAGCTGTCCCGTGTAAACGGCGATCATCCTATTTACGTTGCTCTGGTTTACAAGCATTACCACCGACATGACAGTCGTGCTTAACGTGAATACAAGCAGTGCGATTGCCGCAGCTGCAGCCAGTATTTTTGTGCGTTTTGACATAATCATTACCTCTTTTTATAGATTTTCAGCTTTCACATAATTTTATTTATTTCGGTGTGAGAGACTCTGTAAAACCACATAAAAACATCATCTTCGCACCGTTAAGTCAAGTATATTACTATTGATTATCATTGTCAAGCAAATATAAAAACTTGTAAATAATTGTAAATTATACGGCCAAATTTCACGCGGATTTAATTGTAAATTCTTTTGTCAATCACATCATTGCTCTTGATAAATCCGTGCATACGGTGTATAATAATTATTAAAAAAGGAGGTTTTTGCAATGAGAGAAATAACCGTTACAGCGGAGAATTTTGAGACTGAGGTGCTTAAATCCGACAAGCCCGTACTGCTCGACTTCTGGGCGGAATGGTGCGGTCCGTGCAGAATGCAGTCGCCTATACTCGCCGATTTCGCGGAGGAGCATGACGACGTTAAGGTAGGCAAGGTCAACGTTGACCAGCAAATGCCGCTTGCCGCGAGCTTCGGCATTACGAGCATTCCCACCCTGATTCTCTTCCGGAGCGGAAAACCTGTATCAAAACGCGTAGGTCTTCAGAACGCTGATGAGCTTGAGGCGTTCATAAACGAATAACCAACCGCCTGAGCGCGAAAAAAATATTTCGGAGGAATTATAAATGAAAACACTTAAAGCCATCCAGACTATCTCAAAAATCGGCAAGATACTCAGCACTATCGCGTTTATATGCTGTATGATAGGCGCGATATCCTGCGCGGTAGGCATCGGACTCGTTGCAGTTTACGGCGATAAAGCCATCAGCCTTTCGCAGAACGCGGTTGTAACCACAGGCGATAAGTCGGCAAACGAGTATATTTCCCAAATGAGCCTGCCCATGCTCATAACGATAATGGCTGTCGCCGCGGCATTCTGCGTTGCCGGAGCGGTGGTTTCAAAATTCGCACAGAATTACTTCAAGCATGAGCTGGAGGACGGCACTCCCTTCACCATGCGCGGAGCAAATGAGCTTATGAGGCTCGGCATAATCCACGTCGCCGTGAATCTCGGAACTTCCATAATTTGCGGCGCGGTTGTGACAATACTTTCAAATTCAATCGAAGGTCTTGACAAGCTGGATTTTGAAAACTCGTCTATAGGTCTTGGAATCGTGTTTATCATCGTGTCGCTTATCTGCAAGCTCGGCGCGGAAATGTCCGAGGGCAAATCCCAGACCGCCTCCGCCGTTGAAGCTGCTCCCGAAGCTGCCCCCGCTGATACAGCCGAATAAGAACATAATAAAACCGCACCGTATTTTTTTCAAAACATTTTCAACTACACATCACAAAACCGCCCCGACCGGTAATTCCACAACTGGAACGCCGATCGGGGCGGAATTTTTATTATTTCAGCGCATGGCGCACTTCAAAGCGAGAATTACTCCGCCGCTTTCTGAAGCTCCTGAAGAACGGAGAACGGCGCTTCCTCATAACGGACGAATTCAAATGTGAAGTAGCCTCTGCCGCGTGTGGTCTGGCGCATATAGGTGGCGAAGTCGTACATCTCGCCCATGGGAACCTCGGCGATAAGCTCCTGCAGACCGTCGTGAGCCGCGTTCATACCCATAACTCTGCCGCGGCGCTTGTTAAGCTCGCCCATAACGTCGCCCATGTTGTCGCCCGGAACATAAGCGTGAAGCTCACCGACGGGTTCGAGCAGTACAGGACTTGCCTTGGGAATGCCGTTCTTGAATGCAAGGGAAGCGGCAGTCTTGAATGACATTTCGGACGAATCGACAGGGTGATACGAGCCGTCGTAAAGAGTCGCCTTAACGCCGACCATCGGATAACCGGCAAGAGAACCGGTCTTCATGCAGTCGAGAAGTCCTTTTTCGACCGCGGGGAAGAAGTTCTTGGGAACAGCGCCGCCGACAACCTCTTCCGCGAATTCCAGACCCTCTGCCTCGCTCGGCTCAAAGCGGATCCATACGTCGCCGAACTGACCGTGACCGCCGGACTGCTTCTTGTAGCGTCCCTGAATCTCGATCCTTCCGCGTATTGTTTCACGGTAGGCAATGCGCGGCTTCTCAACCTTTGCGTCTGTGCCGAATTTATTCTTGAGCTTGGAAATTATAACGTCAATATGCTGTTCGCCCTGACCGCTGACGATCATCTGATTTGTTTCGGTATTTGTGCCGAAATGCATCGAGGGATCTTCTTCCGTAAGACGGATCATGCCCTGCGCGATCTTTTCCTCGTCGCCCTTATTGACAGGAATTACAGCCATCGAAAGCGACGGTGCGGGATAGTCAACGCCCTCGAGCGTGACGGGACGGGCGGGAGCGCAGAGCGTATCGCCTGTGACCGCGCCTGTGAGCTTCGCAACAGCTCCTATATCGCCCGCGCCTACATATGGCGTGTCGGACTGCTTCTTGCCGCATACGGTAAAGAGCTTGCCGATCTTGTCAGTGCTGCCAGTACGCATATTCAGAAGCATGCTGTCGGGTGAAATCTTGCCGGTGACTACCTTGAAATATGAGAGCTTGCCCACAAACGGGTCGGCGACGGTCTTGAAGATTATCGCAGCCGGAAGAGCGCTGTCGCTTACGGTAAGCTCCACGGGAGAGCCGTTGGCGTCCGTTCCGATTTCAGGCTCGGAATCCGCCGCTGAGGGAACCAGCCAGCTCATGCCGTTCATAAGCTGATCTATGCCCTCGCCGGTCTGGGAAGCGCCGCAGTATACGGGAGTTATCGTACCTGCGCGGACGCCCTGGGTAAGACCGAGTATATATTCCTCCGGAGTGAATTCCTCGCCGGAGAAGTATTTTTCCATAAGCTCGTCGTCAGTCTCGGCGATTGCCTCGCTGATCGCTGTACGCAGACCTTCGAGACGGTGACCCATATCGGGCATGGGAACCTCCTCCGCCTTGGTTCCGCTGTAACGGTATGCCTTATATTCAAGAAGATTGATATAGCAGTCAACCTGATGACCGTTCATGTGGGGAACGACAATAGGGCTGACGGTGGGACCGAAAGCCGTCTTGAGCTGTTCAAAGACCTTGTAGAAATCAGCGCTCTCGGAATTGAGCTTGTTTACAAAAATGACCTTTGCCATGCCGGACTTTGTGGCTCTGGCATATGCCTTTTCCGAACCGACAGCTACGCCGGACTTGCCGGAAATATTGATAAGAGCGCATTCCGCGGCACGGAAACCCTCGGCGACCGCACCCTCGAAGTCGAAAAGACCGGGAACGTCGATCATATTAAACTTTACATTCTTCCATTCAACGGGCGCGACGGCTACCGATACGGAACACTTGCGCTTTATTTCCTCAGGGTCAAAGTCGCAGACGGCGGTGCCGTCGGCTGTCTTGCCCATCCTCCACCAGCGAAGTCTTACCTGAGTTGCCGTGGCCTGTGACGACAATGTTTTTGATCTTGTCTGCGGGATACTGTTTCAATTTGAACTACCTCTTTCTAATTTTTGGTTATTTAATTAAAAAAATACGCTGAATCAAACGCTGTAGAATCTACAGCCTGCAACATACAAAAACGTCAGTAAATATAAATATAATTCTTCTGAAATCTCACACGTGGCTTGTTGAACATTATAACACACAGCTTTGGGAATTTCAATAATTTTTTTTTTATTATTTATATTATTTTATATATTTTCTTATTTATGTCTAATTTTATTCATATTTTGCAATCGAATGACATACATTCGCCTTCATTTATTCCTGTAGAGAAGTCCACATGTACAGACTGCGAGCCTTCGGGAAGGTCAAAAGCGAGCCAGCCGGCTGTTTCACGTCCGGAATATATCACGCCGTCAAAGAGTCTGAAGCCTTCGATATTCTCCTTGCCGTACATCACGGCTTCGTGGGAATGCGGGCAGCTCTCGCACGACGGGAGAGCATATGCCGTTACACAGACACGCGTGCTGAATATAATACTCACGCCGCCGTCGTTTTTGAGTGTCAGAGGGACGAACACATATTCCCTGCCCTTTACCGGTGACTGTCTGCGAACGGCTTTTCCCTGAACCATTCGGTATTGCGTATCGCTGTAGACCACTTTTTCGCCCTCATCGGTGATATTGGGATTTCTGTGGCGTTTGTCAGCCGCGCAGCCTGCCGACGTATTGATTATCAGAATGCCAAGGATCATAAGTGCAAGTCCTCTGAAAATACTGCCAAGACTGTTTTTCATAAAAAAGGATCATTCCCCTCAGAAATACTTGCGTAGATGAAAATTCGGGAAAAGCAAAAGAAAGAATAAAAGAATAAAAGAATATAAGAAAAAAAGAAAAAAGGAAAAAAAGAAAAGAAAGCGCGAAGCGCCCAACAAGCGAGCGAATGCGAGCGTGGGGTCCAGGGGGCAAGGCTCCCTGGCAGGGGTCTGGGGGCAGCGCCACCAGCGGGGCGTGGGGCAGCGTCCCACGAGCGAGGCGAAGCCGAGCGAGCGAAACGAGCCAAAACGTGAATCGGGGTCAGGCGAATGCAGACGGGGCTCCCGACTCCCGCGCCCCAAAACACAACGGGGTCAGGCGAATGCAGACGGAACTCCCGATTCCCGCGCCCCAAAACACAACGGGGTCAGGCGAATGCAGACGGGATTACCGATTCCCGCGCCCCAAAACACAACGGTGTCAGGCGAATGCAGACGGAACTCCCGACTCCCGCGCCCCAAAACACAACGGGGTCAGGCGAATGCAGACGGGGCTCCCACACTCGCCCGAAGAAAAATCGCTCGCTATTTATGCGCTGCGCTATCCTTTTTCTTCTGAATTTTCATCTGCCGCTCCTTAGAATATATGATACTCCTGACATTCACATGACAAAAAGGCTGCCGGAATTATAAAAACCCAGCAGCCACACAATTTTTTTATAAAAATTCTATTTTATAAGATCGTAAAATTCCTGAATCGCTTTTCGGTTGAATTCCTCCGCGTCGAATTTCTTCAGCTTGCCAAGACGTCCGTCATTATACGCGTTCAGACCGTCAAGCACTCCCTCCGTCGAATCCTCCACAAGCAGTCCGCAGCCCGTTTCACGCAGGAATTCGGCAGGTCCCGGAATGTCTGTCGAAACAACGGGCTTGCCTAATATCAACGCCTCCATTATGGTCATGGGAAGTCCCTCGTATCTCGACGATAGAATGAACATATCACAACCGTTCAGCAAAGGATAAGGATTGCTTATTGATCTTATCAGAATGATATTCCCGCAGCCGCAATTTTCAATTTGCAGCCGGAGAGATTCAAACGCCGTTCCATATCCGCCTACAATGAATAGATACGCGTCCGGACTGGTTCTCTGATATCGCACAAACGCATCTACAAGTCTGTCGAGTCCCTTTTCCGGCGAAAATCTGGCTATATCTATGAATTTTACCGCGTCCGGATCGTCGAGAATTTCCCTGATTCTTTCCGGTTCCATATTGCAGAAAGTGTCCGCGTCAAATTCAAGGCGCTCCGCCGCACGGCTCTTGATATATCCTATGTTGTTGAGATTGTGCGCTACCGCTATCCGGTCGGTGGAATCCGCCGAAATGTAGCTGCTTATCTCAGGACGCATGGATTCACGCACGGCGGCGATTTTATCGAACTGCTCATAGGCAGTCATTATCGAAAGCCTGTGAATATTGCCCTTTGAGCTTGTCTCGCGCAGCATATCGTTGTGAACGTATATTATCCGGCGGGAATTCATGGCGTTGAAGAGGTGAATGACATTCTTTTCGTACCCTGTGTAATGTATCACCGCGCGGAATTCAATGCCGTAAAAACAGCGCAGCGCGTCGCGTCCTGATATTCTCCTGACAGCGTTTCTTGTGAATCCCAGATTGATGTTGAAGTGAAAATACAGGTATTGACATATCGCTTCAAAATATGTGATGGGCTTGCCTTCAGGCATTCCTATGTAACCCACGTCGCTTCCGAGACGGTTGAGAAACGATTTATTCTCTCCCGCGAGCTTCTGATAAAAGGTCAGCAGATAGTTGTACTCCGATGTGTCCGTGTTTTCAAGAATTCCGGTCAGCGCGGTGGTTATGCCGTTCTTGATGAATGTTCCGGCGTATATAAGAATATTCGGATTGCCGTTGTGATACTCAGCTCCGTCGATTATTTCCATGCCGTCCCCCTTTTTTCCGAAAAACAGCATATCAACAATTTTCCTTGATGAATCCGGACAGTCGTATTCAGTGAATTTTCTCATGCGTTCGCCATACGGCTCGTATTTTTCGTCGCAGACCTCACGCGCAAGGGCTTCCGGTCCGGTTGCCACCGGAAACGGCAGCTCCTCTATCGGGAAGTACATACTGCGGGTATTCTGATAATTTTCACTGTCATAGGCATAAAGAACTACCTTGCGTCCGGTGTCGGCATAATCAAACATAACGCTCGAATAATCGGTAATAAGGCAGTCCGCGGCGGCGAGAACCTCGTATGTCTCGTAACCCTCGGGAAATGGAATCACCCGCTTGTATGCGGAAAAATCAATGCTTCCCGCAGCAAGATGATGAAGCTTTGCTATCACCACAAGATTTGCGTCGGCTGAATTGTCAAGCGCGCTGAGCGCGTCGCAGAGCATTCTGTCATGATAAGCCCTTTCCTCATCGTCGGCACAGTCGCGGTATGTAGGCATATAGACCGCAATTCTCCTGTCGGCAAGTCCGAGTCCGCTTCTGACGGAATCGGCGGCGCTGCCGTCAAAAAGAACGTCGTTGCGCGGATAGCCGCAAAGCACGTATTTCCCTTTGAAGTACGGCGCTATCATGTAATCCTCACGTATCCTGTCAAATGTGAAGCGGTTAGGATATAGCAGATAATCCGACATAAGGAATACCTTCTGCACATTGCCTATCGTATGCGGATTATCCCTTATGGAACGTCCCAGACCTTTGAGCGGCGTGCCGTGCCACGTATTCAGGAGCACCTGCCCCGGCTTCTTTATGAAGAATAACGGCAGTGAAACATCCGTGATAAGATACTTTGCCGAGGCAAGAAGCTTCAGATAAAGCTTATCGTATTTTGCGACAGCCTCAGCGCTGTTCATGCCTTGATTTTTGAGTATTCCGCGGACCGAGGCAAGATATTTCGGATTTGCGGCAACGTATATTTTATAATCCCTCAGACGTTCATCGGCGCATATTTCCTTCAGCAGCCAATAGGGATTGCCTGTAATGCCGTCGCCGTTGAAGCACTCTATAAGAATCGTGCGATCCGACACCGACAGACTTTCATAATACGCCGCATAGCGGTACTTGGCAAGCTTGGGCAGACGGCGGTATTTTTCGATAATTTTTTTCAAGCGATTCAATGCCAACACCCCGTATTGATTTCAAATTATATTTAACACAAATGGAATTATTCCCATGTTTTCCAAACTTCCGGACAATAGCCCACGGTAGCTTTTTTGCCGTTGCGGACTATAGGCGTGCGGAACATTTCGGGATTATCCAGAAGCTTCTGCTCTACGGCGGCTTCATCGGCAAGATAGGCGCAGTAATTGCGCTCATAAGCCTTTGATTTTTCATCAATAAGATTTCTCATGCCGCCAACCGCGCTCTTGACGCTGACGTATTCGCCGCGGCTCATTCCATAGCGCGCTATATCTATGAACTGATATTTTATACCGCGTTCCTTGAAGTACCTCTCGGCTTTTTTTGTATCAAAGCATTTTGCCTTACCGAATATCTGAATGTTCATTTCACAACTTCTCCCTGAGTTTATCATGATTCCGTAAATGAATATTTATGAAAAGAAAAAGAAACCGCGCCAAAATGTACACAGGTGTTGGCGAATGCAGACGGGAAGCCCGATTCTTGCACGCTCGCTTGTTGGACGATGCGGGCTTTCTGTTTTTTTAGCTTTAGCGTTTTGAAAAAACGCACCCGCAGTAATTCTGTCTGTAAAGCCCGTATTTTGCCGAAAGCTCTATGGAACGACGGTATCCGTCCTTCTTCTTGAAATCGGACGGCAGATACTTTACCCCGTATTTTTCCGCAAGCTCCATTCCTATCTCATTCAGCTTCGCGGCGTTCTTGTGCGGACTGACGCTGAGCGTTGTGGTGAAATATTCATATCCGCCCTCAAGAGCCGCCTTAGCTGATTCCTCAAGACGCAGACGGTAACACCTGAAGCACCGTTCTCCTCCCTCGGGAAGCTCCTCCAGCCCGCGGGCAATATCAAAGAATTCCGCGCTGTCGTAACGCCCCTCCTTTATCGAAACGGCATTCGGATATTCCGCTTCGTCGATCAGCCTGTAAAGCTCCGCGACTCTCTTCCGGTATTCCGTCTCCGGAGTTATATTGGGATTGTAATAAAAGAGCGTTATATCAAAATATTGCGATAAAAATTCCAGCACCGAACTGCTGCACGGCGCACAGCAGCTATGAAGCAGCAGTCCCGGCAGCCGTCCCGCGTTGCGCTTTATTTCTTTCTCACATTCAAGATAATAATTGACTTTCTGTATATTTCCGTTCAATTCAAATTACCGCCTTCGTTATCGTTGCTTTACAGCAAAACGCCCGGAGTACACCGCGGAATTGTCACGATGCCCCGGGCGTATATTATCTTGTAAAATATTACAGCTTGCAAAGCACCTTTCCGCAGCAGAGAATGCTGTCGTTTGAGCTGTAGGGCTTTGGCGGATATTCGGGATTAATTGATATCAGCTCGTCTACCCCCTGCTTCTTGATAAAGCTTTCGCCGTTTAGCACAAATATGCCTATGTCGCCCTCGTCAACCCTCGCATTCTTTTCCACAAGAACAAGATCGCCGTTCTGATATACCGGAAACATCGAGTTGCCGCTGACTCTCACCACATAGTCGCCCTTGCGGTTCTCCGGCGTATCGGGTATCTCAATTTCCTCCTCCGGAGCCTCGTCAAGCGGATTGCCGAATCCCGCGGACACGGAAACAGAATAGTAAGGACGCATTATCACTCTCCGCACCGGATTGCAGCGCTCATATTCAATATCCAGAATTGAGTCGATAGCCTTTCTGCCGTGCTTGTCGAGAGAACGGTATTTGTTTATATGATCTATCTCGTTCATCGAGAATACAGAAGCGGCGGGTGCAAGTCCCATAGCATCGTCAACGGAAATCATCAGCGCTCTGCAAATGGCTTCTATAGTCGTAAGCTTGGGATTCGTATTGATACCGGCTGTAATCTTGCTCACAGTGCCCTTAGGCAGCCCTGAACGTTCAACCAGTTCATCGACAGTCATATTCAGTTCTTTCCTGCGTCTGTTGATATACTCGTTAAATGTCATGATAATCACCGATCCTCACATATTCCTTTGTTTTTATACTATCATATATTGTCATTCATGTCAAGCCGCAATAATTCCCTTTGCGGAAATTTTTTTAAAAAAGTACTTGACAAATTCAATTAAAGGTATTATAATGAATTTACAAATTCTTTTAGAGGAATTATATAGTAAAAAGGAGGATCCGCCCCATATGCAAAATGATACTTTCACACTTTTCCCGAATCTCGCCGCCGCCATGTCCGACAGAGGCATAACGCAAAAGCAGCTCGCCGGAACGCTTGGAATAAGCCGTTCTTCGCTCGGCAGACGACTCAGAGGGAACATCGAATTCAGATGGAACGAGCTGCTCAGACTTCACAGCGTCTTTCCGGACATGCCTGTGAGCATTCTTCTGAAGAAAAAAATTATTTCAACATAACGTAGAACAAGGAGGAACAACTATGGCAAAAATTAAGCATTGTATCTACTGCGGCTCCACGGTAAGGAATCAAAGCAGCATGTGCAGCACATGCGCCAAAAAGCTCAAGGTTCTCAGAAAGCTCAGAGCAATTGTATTCAGCATAAAGCGTGACGCGGAAAGGAGCGGACAAAATGGAAAGACAGGAAATAATCAGGATTTTGAAGCAATACAGAAGCCTGCATGTTGAATGTGAGCGTATCCGCCGGAGAATCATAGAAAAACGCGACGGCATGTACGACGTCCAATCGGTCGTAATGGGCGGCGCAAATGTCAGGTCGGGCGATATAGCCGACAAGGTTGAACAGGCTGTAGAGTCCATGAATTGTCTGGTCGAACACTACACCTCAAGAATCATTGAAGCCTCAGACGCGGAAAGCCGTATTGCAGAAATGATCGACAGTATAAGCGACAGCGAGGAACGCGCCGTGCTATTTATGCATTACATCGAGGGCAAAACATTCGCCGAAATAAGCGAAAAGATGTTCCTTTCGGAACGTACTGTGTGGTATCGTCACAACAGTGCCGTAAACAGGCTGTGCGCCGCCACTCCGGAATGATAAAAAAAAACAGTGTGCCGTACTGAAATATCAGTCAGAAGCACACTGTTCTTTTTTATTTTGAGATGGATTCTATCATGTTCCGGTACATGTCGGCAAGACCTGTGACAGGCTGCCAGCCGAGCGAACGCAGCTTTGATGTGTCCAGATTCATGTGAAGCGTGGGCGCGTAGCCAAGCTTCGCCGCGTCGGGACGTTCCCTTATTTCGACTTCTATCCTGCCCCCCGCGCATTCCTCAGCCACAAGGCATGCCATTTCGTATATCGAACAGTAGGTGTCCTCGTTTGCGGCGTTGTAAGCCTCGCCTGCCGTACCGTTGGCAAGCACGGTGAATATCGCGTCGGCAGCGTCCTCAGTATAGAGGTAATTCCGCTTTGTTTCGCCTTTTGTGTTGAGAATTATGTTCCTGCCCTCGATGGCACAGCGCGCAAATTCCGCAAACACCCTGCCGTCATTGTATTCGACCCCCGGACCGAAGGTCTGCGTGAGACGCACTACCATTGCCGGAACTCCGTATTCCGACGCGTATGAGGCGCAAAGACTCTCGCACATTCTCTTGCTCTCCGGATAGCATGTACGCACCGACATAGTATCGAGATTTGTGGAATGCTTTTCGTCTATCTTCTCATCGGTGGACGGGGTTCCATAGACCTCCATGCTCGACAGGTAAACAAATCCCTTTGCATTGTTCGCACGCGCAAACTCAAGCATGTTCACAGTGCCTTCAACGGCTGTCATCACGGTTTCCACAGGCGTTTCAATGAACGCCTTGCTGGAGGTCTGGCTCGCGGCGTGAATTATGTAATCCGCTCCCACGTTCTCCGGTCTGACGCTTCTCACGTCGGCTGTGATGATTTTCAGTCCCCTGTCAATATATCCGCCCAGAACAGCCTGAGCCTTCTTATCGCTGCGTACCATCGCCGTAACGCCGATAGGCTCGGATGCTTTCTCGTTCCAGTCGAATATTTTCTTGATAAGCGTGCGTCCGATAAGTCCCGTCGCTCCGGTTATAAGTATATTTTTTCCTTCAAATTTTTTCATATCCGTCATGTCGTTATTCTCCTCAGACAAGCTCTCTGTCGCAGCAGTCAAGCGCCGCGGCTATAACCTGATCCATGTCGTAATACTTATACTGACCCAGCCTGCCGCCGAATATAACGCCGCTCTCTTTTTCCGCAAGCTGCCTGTATTGCTCATAAAGCTTTCCGTTCTTCTCATCGTTTACCGGATAATACGGCTCGTCGCCAGGCTTCCATTCAGAGCTGTATTCGCGGCTTATTACAGTCTTTGGCAGGTCGTTGCCCTGCGCGTCCTTGCCGAATTCAAACCATTTGTGCTCGATGATCCTTGTCCACGGAGTTTCGCGGTCGGTGTAATTTACGGCGGCATTGCCTTGGAAATTCGGCTTATCAAGCAGTTCAGTCTCAAAGCGGACGCTGCGGTACTCAAGATATCCAAGCTTATATCCGAAATACGCGTCTATCGGACCAGTATATATTACCTTGTCCGCAAGCGCGTCAAGCTCCGCCTTGTTCTCAAGATAATCCGTGTTAAGCCTGACCTCAATGCCGTCTATGAGATTCTCTACCATCTTGGTATAACCGCCAACCGGAATTCCCTGATAGAGCGCGTTGAAATAGTTGTTGTCAAATGTAAGCCGGAACGGCAGACGCTTGATGATAAACGCCGGCAGCTCGCTGCAGTCCCTTCCCCACTGCTTTTCCGTGTAGCCCTTAATGAGCTTTTCAAATATGTCGCGCCCCACAAGCGATATCGCCTGTTCTTCAAGGTTCTTGGGAACGCCTGTTATCTCGCCGCGCTGCTCGTTGATCTTTGCCTCAGCTTCCTCCGGCGTAACCACGCCCCACATCTTGTTGAACGTGTACATGTTGAACGGCAGCGAGTAAAGCTCGCCCTTGTAATTGGCTACCGGAGAATTGGTAAAGCGGTTGAACTCGGCAAAGCGCGTTATGTATTCCCATACCCTCTTGTCGTTGGTATGGAAAATATGCGCGCCGTAAACATGCACGTTTATGCCCTCTGTATTCTCAGTGTATACATTTCCGGCGATATTCGGGCGCTTGTCAACGATAAGGACAGATTTTCCGTGCGCCTTGGCTTCATGTGCAAATACCGCTCCGTAAAGTCCGGAACCTACCACAAGATAATCGTATTTTTTTCCGCTGGTATTATTCATAATTAACCTCCGGTATTTCTTTATAATGACGATATTTTCATATGATAGATAAGAAAGAAAACATCGACAGCATTTGGAATGACGTAATCGTAAAGATGAACATTATAATAAACATAATCACAAACGCGAATTCATTCCAATCGCGTCTTCTTGCTATCTTGTATATTCCGTAAGCCGACGCGCCCACATACGGCACAATAATATACAACCCGCCATAGGCAAGCATCTGTACAAGAGAATTGGAAAGTCCCGTGTTGTTCATGCGGTTTGTACTCATATACTGAATTATGGACGTTGAATTGTTGAATCCGTTGCCCATCAGCGGTTGATCCCGCCACGCGCATAATCCGGCTACAAAGTCATCTATACGCGTCGAGCCGGACGTTGTTTCCAGCTTGCTTTCCAGAAGATATTCAAAAACAATCACAACCGCTATCAGTACCACTGGGATCAACACAATTCTCAGTATAAACTCCAGCTTATTGTGAGTGCGGGTCAGCATATACTTTATGAAAAGCGCCGCTATGACAATAACATATCCCGTTGTGGAAAAAGTGGATAATACGGCAATTGACAGCAGTATGATCTTTTTGTAATCGCTGTGCTTCTTCTTGAAAAGTTCAATAAATATCGCATAGCAGAACATAAAGCTGCACATCGGACCTTCGGTGAATATCGCGCTGTTACGCATTATCTTCGCGCCAAAAAAATTCTGTGTCTGGGTCTCAAAATACAGGTTGTAATACTTGTTTATGGCGGTTTCCCTGCCGTCTACTATCCATGTGGTGTATTCGATACCGCTGGGATTGAGTACACCAAGCAATGATCCGAATATCCAGAAAAATAGCGAAACCGAGGCAATAATCAGCACTATATTTTCTACAGTCTCAAACAGCTTCTGTTTATGCTCTTCCCTCATGGCAAAGCAAAGCAGACATATACAGCACAGCCTGAGTATGATTTTGAGAAGAAGCTCGGAAGAATATCCGTATATATACTGATCATAAAAATAATAAATAAAAAAATATCCTGCTAAACCGACTGTAGTAATTATTCCGTTCAGAAAATGTCCGTGATAGTTTTTTCTCGAAAGCACATAGAGCAATGTGCCGACGACAAGAGATAGCAGAAGCAGATTGTTGATCATTCCGAATCTCGGTATAGTCGTCCAGACAGAACGCATTTCAAAAACAAACGTAACCGCCAGAATGTAGACCGCTACAACAGGAACAGATACATTTATCATAAGCTTTTTTTCCTGCATCGGATCACTCCTCTCAAACTATAATGTTCACGCTCTCTTTTCTGATTTTCCGACCATTCTATTGAACTTCTTGACAAACTGATTCATCAGATCGCAAGCCAGCCATTCACGCGTGAAAAGAAGAACTGCCGCGTATGCTCCGAAAAACGCAATGGAGGTGAACGCCAACGTCAGGAAGTTACTCAGACCAAGGAATCCTATCCAGAACGAGCAGACTGTTCCGGCGACAAGTCCGAGAATTATTTTCCAGTAGGATACTGCGTGGAACGCGTGTGAAATCTCGCCTCTCATCGCGAAATACTGAACCATAAGCACTGTAAACTCTGCCGCGAGCGTACCTATAGCGGCTCCGGTTGAAGCCATTCGCGGGATAAGCATGGTATTGATTATAAGGTTAACGACAAGTCCCGCGATTTCCGACATAAGTACTGATCTTTCCTTGCCCATCGGAACCATTATCTGAATTCCTGTAACATTGGTGACTCCTATAAAAAGCAGCGTGGGCATTATTATCTGCATCGGTACAATCGCAGGCTCGTAATATCCGCCGGAAAGAAGCATTATACCGAATCTCGCGTAAAGAATGAAATAAAGCATCAGCCCGGAGGAAAGAATAAATACAAAATCCAGCGCCTTTCTGCTGACAACGCGGAACTTGTTCCACTGCTTCTTCTGAATAAGATATGAGGATCTCGGAAGAAGCACCGCGCCCAGCGACGTCACTATGCTCACCAGGATAACCTTGATTCTGACAGCCGCGTTATAATATCCTACTTCATTCTTTGACAGCATAAAACCAAGCATGAGCGTATCCATGTGGGTATACAAGGTCGTCGCGCATGCCATGGCAAAGAATATTGCCACAGGCTTTAAGTGTCTCTTTATATTGTAATTGCCAACCGGTTTTAAGTCAATATATTTATGGACATTTATAAAATTAAATATATTTGAAGCCGAGGAAGCAAATATTGCTATTCCGCCATATATCACACAATCCTTTTGGGTATGAACCAGCAGGAACATGGCGGCAAGAGCTATGAATTTGAATACGATTGAACGCACAGCAATATACCTGTACTGTTCGAGAGCCTTATAAAGCCATTCCATGCCTATAGAAGTCAGCAGTATCGTTGAGCTGACAATGATATACAGCAGCCTGTCGTCATGAAGCGCAGGGACGAATATCAGGGCAAGGGCAAGCAGCGTGTATGACACCGCGCACATAATAAGATTTATTGCCAGAAGCTCATGAGCCGTGCGGGTCAGCTTCTCACGGTTGCCTCTCACCTTGGAGCAGGTGCGTATGCCGTAAGTAGGCATTCCAAGCTGCGACAGCATGGTAAAGTATGATATTAGCGACATTGCAAACGACACCCTTCCGGTTCCCGACGGCATGAGTATTCGGGAAACATATGGAAATGTTATAAGAGGAAAGATGAAGTTTGACATCGTGAGAAATGTATTGTATATAAAATTCTTTTTGAGAGATTTCTGTTTCTTCATTTGATTCTTCCTGACATTTATTTATTTGGATTCGGGTTCTTCGCTGTTATATTCTCCGGAACAGGATTCCTCTTCAACCGACTCGTCGGAAGCCTCCTGTTCCTCCGGATATTCTTCCGCGACCTGCTCAGGCTGAATTATCCTGACGCTCAATATTCTCGATTCAACTTTGCCGCCGTTGTCGTCAGTCACTATGCATTTGACCTGCATATCCTGCCACGATTCATTCGCAACCGCGACAAGCAACGGTTCATTGTGCCCTTTCCATACGCTCCATTCAGCGGCGCCGGCTTTTTTATAATACCACTGATAATGCCTTTTCGCGCTTCCGGCTGCCTTCAGCAGGAATTTTACTTCGTCCCCGTCAAAAGCGCGGACGTCAGCAGGTTCCGATACGATTCTCAACGGACGGTTGACAGATATCGTTACAGGCAGGGCTGAATATTTATCCACGCCGTCGCTCACAACTGACAAAAATTCAGCTCCGTCCCATGAAGCGGCCGCTATCACCGATTCCCACGGCGACGCGTGACCTTTCCAGAAGCACCAGCCGAGAAAGCCTTTTTTTCTGAAATACCACCGGTATTCCTGATATTCCTTCTCCGCCGCGACTCCCAATGAAGCTATTCCGTCCTCTGTCACCGTAATATTCCCAGACTGCATGATTACGGGATTTTTCGCGCTGTCTCTGCTTAATTCCGAAAACGGCTTAAATTCTTTTTTCATTCCCCTGTATCTTATCCTCACGGAATTTGAGGGTATCGTGTAAAAGCATTCCGAACCGTCCGCTCCCACGCTCAACACAAGAAATACGCGCTTTTCATCCTTCACCGGATAATTCAGCCTATAGCTGTTCTCTCCGGTGGCGGCAAGTCTGATAAGCGAATCGTCGTCACCGCTCACTTCACATACCACGTAATACGCCGCACCGTTAACCTTGTCCCATTTAAGAGTCGCTCCGTTACCGTCAACCGAATACCGCACTGAGGGCGTATCCGGCGGCGGGTTCTCGCCGTTGCCGTATATCTCTATGCCGGACCATTTCGAGTAGGAAAGTTCAAACGGCTGCCCCGCGCAGTTATCCCTTATTACGCAGCCGGAGCAGTTGGTTCCCACACGAATTGCCGCCTTGCCGCACAGCGCTATGGAATTGCCCTCCACAACCGAGCTGCCGTTTTTTTCTTCGCTTCCGGTTATTTTTATTCCGTAGCCTGTCGTTTCGCGGACGGTATTATTGTATATATGAGATGTCCCTGTGTGATCCGATATTCCGTAATAGCATCTGCTGACGACGTTGCTTCTTATTTCGCTTTTACAATTGTCAGCCCATATTCCCTTGCAATCGGATATGATATTGTCCTCTATGAACGCGGAAGTATCCGAAACAAATATCCCTTGCTCCTCCGCGTCAGAAATAATATTTCGTCTTATCACAGAGAATCTGTCGCTGTTTTTGACTCTGACTGCTACTCCGCTTACGTTTGAAATGCTGTTTCCCTCCAGCAGCGCCGCCGAGTCAGAGGCAAGAACCGCTATCGGCTTATTCTCAGGTCCGTTGATATTCCTTATTACGCTGTTTGTAAGCCTGAAGCAGCTGCCGTCCTGCACCAGAAAGCACCTGTAGCCGCAGTCGGATATGCTGTCCGAATCAAAGCTCCCCTGAGAACACCGCATCCATAGAAACGATTCGCAGCCGAATGCCCTGCAGTTATTCACGGAAAGCCCCGTTATGCTGTATGAATTAATGCAGTTGTGAAGCAAACCCGTAAATGTACACCTGCGTACCGTGATATTCGTTTCATAGCTGCCATAGCCGTAGTGATGCGTGCCTACGCCGCTTGAAACCCTGTCGAACGCGCAATCCTCCACAGTGATATTCTTCGATGGGAACATTTTTTCGTCATTCATCGGAAGGAAGTCTATATGCACGGCTTCCTTGGTAAACTGATCTATGGAGCTGAGTGAAACGTGACCGCTGAACGAACAGTTCCTCACTACCGCGTCACGCGTTCCGGTCAGCATTATGAAATGATCGGAGGAATCCTCCATTCTGAGTCCTGTTATCGTTATGTCGCTGGCGCACTTGAATCCTATAAGCTCGGTGTGAGCGCCTGTCGCCGCGGCGTTCCCGCGCCACGTTCCTCCGCTTATCACAACATCGGTAAGGTTATCGTAACCGACGTTTTTTCCGTGTCCGCCCTGAAGTATCACTCCCTCGGGCGAATTCCAGAAACCGAACACCGCCCCGTCGCTGAGAATCAGGCGTGTGTGCGAATAGATCAGCAGACTGTCGCTGAAAAGGTACGTGCCGTCCCCTACCGTTACGGTAACAGGATTTTCCGCGGTCGCGTTGTAACGCGCATAATTCAGGGCATTCTGAATCGCCAGCCTGTCGTCCTCTTCGTCATAGCCGCACGCGCCGAAGCTTTCGGCTGAAATTGTCACTCCCGATTTATTATCGTTTCCCGCCGCAGCTGCTTGAGGAATATCATGTAAAATAATTCCCAAAAAAGCTGCAAGAATCAACAGAGCCGCAAATCTTTTCACACACTCACCTCTTTTCCAAAAAAGCTGTATAACCTCGCTAAGCCTCCTTAAAGTACTGGCTTTTAAGGAGGCTTATCACATTGAATCAATATCTGTATTTTTTCAGCATAAGAAAATGAAGCGCGCCATACGCCGCGAAATTGCTCCACACAAGCAGCTTGACAAACTTCGACTGTTTTAACAGGTCGCCGTATATATCCGGCTGCTGCGCTTTCAGGTAATTCATGAAATCAACAAGCTCTTTTTTGTGCTGCTCCGACTTGGAAATTACAAGATATGTCCTTATCTGAAAGCGTGTGCGCTTGACAAAGTATTTGTAGATATAATTGTCCTTTTTGTTCTGTCTTTTATGAACGTCGGAATATACATTGTAAAGCTTTTTAAGCACTATCGTCTGTTCATTGTAATGCTTTTCCAGTCCGGCTATACTTACGCTCTGTTCGCCCCTGCCTATGCGGTAACAGTAGACGGTCACGGGAGCGATTCTCACCGTATTCACCCATCTCAGCGGCAGCAGATCGTATTCCTGATCGGTATAGAAGCAGTGTTCTGTAATTGTAACATTGTTTTCTTTAAGCAGCGACGTGCGGTAGGTAATTGCGTGCATTGTAAACCACGCCTTGTCGGGAAGTTCGTCAAATGTTCCCGTGACAAACGGAACATTTTCGCCCTCGTCGCGCTCCTCCGTGTGACCGTCCGACTCGAACACCCTGCGGAAACGGGCTATTACCATATCCTCCTGAGCTTGCTCAAGGATACCTATGAATTCCCTCAGTCCGTCCTTGTCAAACCAATCGTCGCCATCGAGCAGACGGAAGTACTTGCCAGTCGCTGTTTTTATTCCAGCGTTGACGGTGGAGCCGTAGCCTCCGTTTTCCTTATCAACCAGAATAAATGTGTCCGGCCATTTTTCCGTGTATTTTTTCGCAACGTCAGCCGTACCGTCCTTTGAACCGTCATTGACTATAATGACCTCAAGCCTGTCCATTATCTCCGGAACAAGGCACGATTCCAGGGTTTGATCAAGAAATTTCTCCACATTGTAGCTTGCTATTGAAACGCTCAATATCTTTTTGCTGTTTGCAACCTTATCCAAATCATCACCTCATAATCCGCCGCGGAGCTATTTTATCTCCGGCAGTCTGTCCTTTGTAAGATCAATTATCATCTTTGCGGCTCTCTCAGAAGCTCTGCCGTCGTCCACACAGCCCTTTCCCTCAAGGAATTTATCCACGTCATCGACGTACTTTTCTTCGTCAAAATCCCTTATTATCTCTCTCACCGAGGAATTGTCCGTTGCAAGAGGGAACGGAACTGATGTTATAGGATAATAGAACCCGGTGCTGTTCTGATATTCCTCAAGGTCGGGGGCATATATCATTCCGGGCTTTTTCGTAACAACATAGTCGAAAATCCAGCTCGAATAATCCGTTACTGCAAAGTCTATGGCAACCATCAATTCCTGTATGTCGGTGTAAAGATTGCCGTCGAGAATGAAATCGCTGTCCGCGCTGACTTTGCGGTTTCTCGCGTCTCTCGGGTGGAGCCGTTTGAGAATGTACCATTTCCCGCCGAAACGCTCCGTCAGGCAGTCCCTCAGCAATCCCGCGTCGAATTCCTCGAATTCCTTTGAAGCCTCCCGCGCAAATGTCGGCGCGTAAAGGGCAAGTTTTGCGTCGTGGGGCAATCCGTAAAAGCTTCTCACCTTTTCGTTGAGATCGCCGTCGGGAACGTCGTCCCTGCCGTTTATCAGGATATCGTTCCTCGCGTGTCCGTACATGAGTATGGGCGTTTTTTCCCAGAATGAGCTTCTGTAAACGTCGTTCTCAAAATCGCTGTTTGAAATGATGTAATCCGAAATCTCGCCGCAGCGCACGCCTATTTTGTTGCGCTTTTTGTTGGAATTGGATGAAGCGTCTATTCGCTTTATGCCAAGCGAGCCGTGCATTGTCTCGACGTAATATTGTCCCTTTTTCTTTTCGACCGGCTGCTTGACAAAATTGAATCCGTTATCCACAAGCACCTTCGCGCCGTACACCGCCCTGTAATACTCGGAAGAGCCAAAGAGAACCGTGCTGGTGAAATCCGGAAATTCCGCCCTTTCATCTTCGCTCATTACCACCCATACGCACCTTATTTCCGGCGCGGCTTCGTGAAGCCTGCGGCAGATGTATTTGGGATTGCAGGTGTATTTGCCCTGAAAGGTGAAAAAAAGAACTGTATTGTTATCCATGGGAATGCTGTTACGCATTGTTCTGTACCAATACGCAAGCAGCCTTTTTTTTGATTTTTCCTTAAATTCCTTAAAATTCATAGTATTAATTATCGCTCCCGGTAAACTGCGATTTAAATTCCGCTATAGCTTCGGAATTGATCCTGATATCAGTGGAAAAAGTGCTGTTTATCCTGTCCTCAAGCTCGCCCTCCACATTCCTGCGGGGCAGTATCGGCAGGTTGTTGGTTTCATAGAATCCGTCCGCCCTGTGGTCTATGCTGATTACGATTGACCGGCAGTAATTCTGAAGGGCAAATACCCCTCCGTGAAGACGCGTGCCGATGTAATCCACATTGCTTCCCGTCAGAACCTCGCGGAATTTTCCCAGTGAATATATCCGCGTCACAGGCTCCATGCCGATTGTTTTTTCAAGCTCGCTGAGATACTTCTCGTCGTCAGTGGTCTGTATCCATGCCCAGACCTTGCCGTAATTGCGCTTTACTATACGCAGCATCACGGTATCGCGCTTTTCGTCTCTCTGATTCCTGTATCCGCTCACGCTTATTACACAATTGTCTGCCTTGCCAGTCGGAATGCCCGCGCAGTGTTCGGGAGTAAGCTCCCAGAGCGTCGGACAGCCCGTATTGACAGCCTTGCAGCCGAGCGATTCGACTATTCTTTTTGTCAGCTCGTCGCGGACGCTGTGGACATATTCCTTGGAAAGCACCCTGCCGTAAATATATTTTGCGTAAAAGTCGAGGCTTTCCCTCTGCTCCGTCGTTCCCGCGCCGACAAGAACGCAGTTTTTGTAAATCGAAAGATTCGACGGATAAAGCTGCCACTGTGAATTGATCTTGCCGAACCTCGTCTGCGCTATGAGATTGGTTCCGCAGATGAATTTCCAGTCTGCATTCTGAAAATATCTTATCTTGGAATTCCTGTGCAAAATCTGCTTCATGGAGAAGTTGTTGACATGAGTTGCAAGGCGAAGGGAAAAATGACTGTCAAACACGTCTTTCATATTGCGGTTGATCGCGTCAAGTATTATTTCGTCCCCCACGTTGCTTGTGCCGAGCGCGGTGTCAAATATGGCGATATTCTTCATCAAATCACGCGTCCTGTCTGTTATCGTTGGATTCGTTTTTCATATCCTCAGGGAATTTTATCTCAAGTATTACATGCTCTTCTCTCTGATCGTTCTCAGGTATCTTCATATAATCCCCGTACATATTTTTGAGATATGCGTCATAGTCCCGCGGAACGTTCCACATATGTCCCTCAAAGCTGACCTTGCTCGGTTCGGCAAAATCGGCGCGTTTGTACATCTCTCCGAAATAATGCCTTCTTCCCGCAGGAACTGAAACATATACGGATTTGTTGTTTTTGCACCTGCTGTAGCAGCGCTGCGTCTTCGCAGCCCATTTGTCGAGCGAACGAAAGCTGATGAGCCTTCCTATGAATATCTTGGTCTTCAGCACGGCTGCAAGCTTTTTATTGTCTCCCGCCAGCGCGAGCACCTTTTTCCGGTAATGATAATAATTCCTGCATGACAGCAAAAAACCCATTCCCATACAGTCCATGCCGTGCATGAACCGCAGAACCGGATTGTTAAAGGTATTCTCTATGCGGATTATATCCACATAAAATCCGCACTCGTCATTTTCCGCGTCCTCTCTTGTGCGGATAACGCTGTTTTTTAGTCTTATACGGTTCACAAGTATTCCGTAATTTTTCTTCTTATAGGTGTGGAACCAGTATTTATCTGAAAATTTCGCCAGAAACGCCTTTTCAAATCTGTCAAAATCACTGCCGAGAATATCTATATCCATATCGTCGTCCCACGGAATGAAGCCGTGATGCCTTACAGCTCCGAGTGCGCTGCCGCCGGTCAGATGATATGTGACGTTCTCCTCCTCGCAAACGGAAATAATGTCCTCCGCTATGCCGAGAAGACAACGCTGGTATTTTTTCAGGGTATCGCCGCTCAACCTGACGGCTCCATCGACATTGAGCTGCTGCTTGAACTGATCGACTGTTGAGAATAACTGAAGCAAGCCCATAATTTTCCTCCGAAAATAAAAAAATTTATAAAAAAACGTTATTTTTTCTCAGGGTTTCTTCGGCTTTTTTTCAACCTCGTATCTCTTTCCGAAGAATTTCGCCATTAAAAAGCCGCTGCCCTTTTTAACCCAGTTCTCCTTTTCCATAAACTGACATGGAATCTCAAATATCTCGCTCTGACTGAGTTTTCCGGTACACAAGCAGTGGTCAAGCCAGACGTTGAATATTATCTCGCTTACCCTGCCGTAAAATCTCGCCTGGAAGAACGAAAGCTCCGGCATTTTTACCCTGCCGTCGTTCACGCGCTTCTCCAGCTCAAAAAGAATGTCAAAGAGCCACGCGCAATATTCATTCACCAGCTCGCGGTCCATTATCATCATATTGAACATATATCCCCACGTCTGCTTTACTACTTTATCAAATGAGGGAATATATTCAGGGTATTTTTCGGTAATAATTCTTCGTGTCTCGTCGAGCTGGCTGATATAATGAGTGTGCTTGTAATGGGTATAAAGCGTTTCTATATAGTATTTTCTTCTTTTGGGCACAAAAATTCTCTTGCTCCCGAGCATCGGCAGCAATTCGTCATATTTCAGCACACCGTCAAACGGGTCGTCGGTCTTATGAAGGCTGAAATGCCTCCGGTAATGCGCAAGACCGATATAATCCGCGTCTAAGTTCTTCCACGCCCAGTACAGACCCGTAAGTTCACAGTAGCCCGCATTTTTTTCGGAAATATTGTCGCCTGTATTGTCCTTGACATATCCTAAATCGATAGGACTTCCGTCCTCGGCGGTCTTTCCCTCCGCTCCAACGTGAAGAGGAACATACATCTCGTCCTCCGGCATGCGGAACTTCTTATGGGAAGCGACAATTATCTTTACCGTTTTGCCTTCTACCATTTTATCTCCTCTCAGTCTCAGCCGCTTTGACTTGATTTTAAAGTAACCGGCATTGTCATTAATATTATTTTACTTAATAAACGAAAAAAAAGCAACCGAATTAGCATAATATTTGCCCTGCATAAAAAAATCTGCCAAATAAACATTTTACCCTGTTTTTCATTATTAAAAACTGTACACAATAAATTTATAATATTCTTACAAAAAAACATAAACTCCCGAATTAATCTTTAAGGTAATAAAAGATAAAACGGGAGTATTTTGTCGCGTTATCAATGCTATTGCTACATGAATATCTGTAACAGAACTGTTGATTTATTATCAGACAAGCACTGCTGCCGCTTCGGGCAATTCCGGCGCCGAAGCCTTATCGGTCTTTTTAATGGAGTACTTCTGGCGGTATTCTTCAACAAGCTCGTCCGTAAGACTTGCTTTAAGCTCATCGCCTAAATTGTCAACGTGAATGCTGTAGCTCTCGTCGTGAGCCTCTATCATGGCAAATATCACCTTGGAGCAGTGAACGGCTATTCTTTCAAAATTGGTGAGAAGCTCATTGAATTCCGTTCCCTGCTTGATAGTGCAGACGCCTGACTGCAAACGCTCTACATGACGCACTTCGGCTTTGCTGCACATCGAACGTATAACCATGGTAAGCGCCGAAACCCTGCCGTCGGTACGCCAGCGGTTGTGAATGAAGTCGTCCACAGTTATGCCTACGATCTCGTTCACGGCTTTTTCCATCAGATCAAGATCCGCCTGCGCGTCCTCCGAATACACAATGCCGTTCTGACTCTTTTCCTGCGCCACATACGCGATTATCATGGCGTGGTCGGTAAGCCTTTCGAGATATGAAAGAGAGTGCAGATATTTGAATACGTTGGAACTCTGCTCCTTGGTAAGCTCACTCTTTGAAAGCTTCATGAGATACGTTCCTATGCTGTCCTCGTAAAGGTCGCCAAGCTTCTCGTAACGCTCGACCTTATGGAATTTTTCCTCGTCATAATCTCTCAGAAGGTCAAAGCAGGCGTGAATGCTCTTCTGGGCTACAAGCGCCATGTCATAGACTGCCTTCTGAGACTGCGATATTGCCAGCGCAGGATATGGCAGGAAACGCTCGTCAAGCGCTATAGGCTCCATTTCCTGACTTTCGTCGCTCGTATCCGGCTTGTCCTTTATCATCGTGCATGTCATCTTGTCAATGGGCGCGATAAACGGGTACAGCACAACCACATTGAAAAATCTGAATATGGTATTCACAAGCGCGATGGAAACCGTATTCATCGTCATGCCTGTAAATGAAAAATGCAGGAACGCGTCAAGCAGATAGAATATCGGCGCACACACGACAACGCCTAAAACTGAAATAATCAGATATACCCATGCCGTGCGTCTGCCGTTTGTGTTGGCGCTGATTGCCGAAAGCAGCACAGGCAGCGCAGCGCCTATGGAAATTCCGAGTATTATAGGCAGCGCCGTATTGAAATCAATCGCGCCCGTCACTGTAAGCGCCTGCAGAATGCCGACGGATGCTGAAGCGCTCTGAAGAATGGCGGTAAAGATTATTCCAACCAGTATGCCTATTACGGGATCAGAAAACATGGTAAGTATATCTATGAACGCGGGACTTTCCTTGAGCGGATCAACAGCGCCGCTCATATTGCTCATACCTACCATAAGCACGGCAAAACCAAGCATTATGTCGCCCACATTGTCGTACTTTTTCTTAAACATTCTGATGAAAATGCCCACAAGCGCAATTATGCCGGTAAGCGTGGCAGTGGAAAAAAGCGATATCCACCCGTCGCCCCCGCCAATCTCGGAAAGACATATCACCCAGCCGGTGATACTCGTACCGAGAATAGCACCCAGAACTATCGGAATAGCCCTGCGGAATTTCATCATACCGGAGTTTACAAAGCCTACAGCCATTACCGAGGTCGCCGACGACGACTGAATGATAGACGTAACGCCGGTTCCCAGCAGAAGTCCCTTGAACGGGGTATCTGTCAGCTTGGCAAGGAGCAGCTCAAATTTGCCGCCCGCCGTTCGTTTTAATCCGTCGCCCATGAGCGACATGCCGAACAAAAAAAGCGCCATTCCGCAAAGAAGAGAAAATAGATTTGAAATATTCATCTTGTCACACTCTCATCGGATTACTTGTATTTTGTTTGTTTTATTGTACCACAATGGCTTGGCTATGTCAAGAATGTTTGCTTTTTTCGGGTCATTTTTTTATTCATTTTACCCATTTTTTTCTTTCGGCAAATGAAATCATCATAAATTATTATAAAACGGCTCAGTCAAAATCAAGCTCTAACTTTTCGCCGTCCTGCCACAGTCTTTCCAGATCGTAGAAGTCTCTCGCTTCTTCGCTGAACACATGCACGACGACGCTGCCGTAGTCCATCACTATCCACGAATTCGTGCCGTGTCCCTCGATGTGATCGGGAACAATTTCCTCCTGCTTGAGTATGAATTCCACCTCGTCGGCAAGCGCCTTGACATGGGTGGAGCTGGTTCCTGTCGCTATAACAAAATAGTCGGCAAGCGATGTTATCTCACGGACATATATCACGGAAAGATCCCGCGCTATCTTGTCGCTGAGTATTTTGGCGCACTTTATTGCCAGATCCTTTGATTCCATTGAAATTTCTCCTTGTAAATCCTTAGTTGTCAGTACCCTAATTCGGGGAAGCTGATATTGTATGCTGTAATTTTCGGGCTGTAGGGAAGCATTTTTGCGTTTATGACCTCCGCTGTCTGCTGTTCGTCGCAAACATAGTACGACGGATGTCCCTTGACCCAGTGATCGTTTCCAGGCAGTTCAAACATATGAAGACCGTTGACTCCGCATTTCTTGACCGGCGCTATGAATGATCTTATTTCCTCAAGGCTCATGTCGGTTTTGAAGCTGCCGTAAGACGCCTTGAGAATCTTCAACAAGTCAACTGACGTCATGTCGTCTACCTTTTCGAGCATAGCCTTTATGATCCTGCGCTGCGCCTTGACCCTGCCCAAGTCGCCGTCGGCGTATATCTTGCGGTTACGCATGAATTTCAGCGCAGTTTCACCGTCAAGATGATTAAGTCCGGAGGGAAGAACTATGTAATCGTTCTTGTTCGGATAGACCTTCATCTCTTCCTCCAAAAGGATATCAATTCCGCCCAACGCGTCGATAACCTTTTCAAATCCCTCAAAGTCAAACAATACATAGTGGTCAACCGGCAGACTCAGCCGCGAATTGACAACACGTATCAGTGCGTTGATATTGCTTTCAGTTCTGCTTGAGATTTTTGTGTTGCATACAGTGTGTTTATCCGCGATTATTTCGTCATCATAAATTTCTTTATTGCAGTTTTCGCACCACTTCACGGTTTTCGGACTTTTATAGACTCCGTTTATTTTGCCGAGACCGTTGCTGTCCTCGCCCACATAGGTGTCGCGGGGAATTTGAAGCACGTTCATCTTATGCGTCTCGTTGTCAAAGCACATTTCCCATATGCAGTCCGTGAGCATCTGGCTCTTGTCAACACCGACAATCAGGAAATAAGTTACCTTTTCCCTGTTCTGCTCTTCCGTTATAATGCGCTCGTATATCGCCGTATCATCAAGCTCCTTGCCGTCGTCAGACAGCAGCGTATTCGATTTGTATATGGACCTTATTCCCATAGCGCAGCAGAATATCAACGCAATTCCCAGAAGTGAGGCTGCGATAATTCTCTTGCGGCGTGTGCCGAACAGCATATTTGCACAGCCGCCGACTGCCATTGCTCCGAGATACGCAAATGAAGCCAGTTCTTCTCCCGGCGATTTTCTTCCGGCTGGAATGCTCTTCTTCCTTTTCACCGGCTTCTTCTTTGGAATGACTGCATTCTTCGATGAAGCTTTTTTTACTGCTCCCGTCTTTTTTACTGCCGTCTTGCTGCGGACAGGAGCCGACGGTAACTCATGGGGCTTCCTTTTCTTCTTTTTTATTGAATCAGACGAAACGCTTTTTTTGGTTTTGCCTGATGAATTCGTTTTTTTCGTTTGACCGGTTTTTATTTCACGCGGCGAAGAGCCGCTCTGCGATTTTTTTTTGCCTATTGCAAATTCGCTCTTTCTGCCTGAGCCGAGCGGCGCACTCTCACCGTCCGTTCCGGAAGAACCTCCGTTGCTTCTCTTTATGCCTTCATACAGATTATCGTACTGAAAAATATCTTCATTATCACGAGGCATCGGACAAACAACCTCCCTTTTGGCTGTGTCTTGGATAATTATATTATTAAAGCTTTATTCTGTTTCGTTATTTCTTTTTTTCATTCCTGCCGAGCATAATTTCATTGTATGCTTCAAACGTATCGGGGTGAATGGCGGTATGTTCATCCGCACGCTCCTCTATGTCAAAAGCAAGGGCTTCCTCCATCGCGTATTCAAGGCTGACGTTGGACGCCTTCCGCATCTTCTCAACGCCCTTGTAATCACGATCCTCCGACGTGTAATCGGCTATAAATACTATTTTTTCGAGAAGCGTCATTCCCGCCCTCGCCGTGGTGTGATAGCGCACCGCGTTTACAATATCCTTATCCCTTATCCTTAGTACCTTCTTGACATAAACCGCGCCCGCTATGGCGTGCCAGAGCTTTGGCGCCTGCTGTTCAACCTCATTCAGCTTAACGCCGTATTTTTCGATGATATCAAGCTGTTCCTTCTTGCCCGCGTCCTTCATCACATCGTGAAGAAGTCCGGCAAGCTCGGCTTTTTCAACATCTCCGCCGTACCTTTCCGCGAGACGAACCGATTCCTTAGAGACGTTGACCGAATGTCTGAACCGGTAGTCGCTGAGACGTTCCCGTATGTGCTGTGTATAAAATTCCCTTTCCTTGTCAGTCAAGGCGATCAGCCCTTTCGTTATTTCTGTTTGCTGTAAAGCCGACGGGAATAAATATATTCCTCAACGCCGTCGGGAACAAGCCCGTGTATGGATTCTCCAACGCACACCCTGCGCCGTATCTCAGATGACGAAATGTCCATCTCCGGCAGATCGGCGACAAGTCCCGCGCAGCCCAGCTCCCTGAGGTGAAGTCTGTGCGCTTCAAGCTGACGGAAGGTAATTCCGTCACGCGGCATTGTGCAGAATGTGGCAAGCGTCTTCAGGCGTTCAAAGTCGTACCAGCTTTCCAGCGTTACAAACATATCCGCGCCCATTACCATGTATATCTCGCTGTCGGGGTATTCCTCGTGAAGCGCCGAAAGCGTTATCACTGAATAGCTCTTCTGTCCACTTCGGCGCACCTCGAAATCGTATGCCTCAAGCATTCCTCCGGTTTCGGCTGCGGCTATACGGCACATTTCCAGACGCGTCCCGCCGGGCACATCGGAATTCCTCTTGTGCGGTGGCGTACCTGTGGGAGTCAGCAAAAATCTGTCGAGCGACAGACGCTTCGCCCATTGAGCCGCAAGATTGAGATGTCCGTTGTGGGGAGGATTGAATGTGCCGCCTAAAAAACCGATTCTCATTATTTACGTCCCGCTTTTGGCAGCTCAATCACGGGATTCTCCTTATTCCTGCGGAAAAGCACGAATTTGCGCCCTATCACCTGCACCACGTCGGAATCCGTTTCCGCTGCAAGGCGTTCGGCGCATTCCCTCGCGTCAAGCGGCGCCGTCTCAAGCACCTTGCCCTTGACAAGCTCCCGCGCAGTGAGCGCGTCCTCTGTCTGCTTCACTATATTGTCCGCCAGACCGCCCTTGCCGACCATCACTATTGTGTCGGCATCTGCGGCAAGCGAACGCAAAAAAGCCCTCTGCTTGCTGTTTAACATAATCTAAGCTCTTCCTCCGTATATTTGAATTATTTTTTCTTTTTGCCGCCTTCCTTTTTCGCGCCGTAGAGCCAAAGCTTCAGCAGCGGGAAAAGGAACATGAAAAGTACAAAACCGGCGGCTATGCCTAAGAATTCCATCACAAGATCGGCAAGTCCGAATGTCCTGTTGACAATCACCTGCAAAAATTCAACGGCGACAATAACTACAAGACCTATGGTAAGCACCTTAACCTTTACGTCCTTCCACAGCGCGGGCACAATAAACCCGAACGGAACAAACAGCAGGGCGCTTATAAGCTTGCCTGTGAAAATTTCTTCCCACGGCTCCGACGGCAGCAATTCAAAGCTCCAGTCAGAAGTCGCAAGGGTGAAAAACGCTCCGCTGCGCCAGCTTTCCATGCTGAACCACTCGGTAGGATATATAAGACCGCCGGACTCTTTCCACGGAGTGAGCATTACGCCGCCAAGCGTGACTATATATCCGCCGAAAAGAATAAGCGTCATTGCCCATCTGGGCTTGTCACCAAGATAATTCTTCATAGCGCAGTATAAAAAGAACAGCAGCAGTCCAGCTAAAGTGTACCAGAAAAATCCAAATTCGATATAGCCCTTTAAATAGTCAACCAAGTTCTCATACATGACGTAATGCCTCCCGTAAAAATCAGAATCACTGTCTTTCGCTCAGTCTTTCAGCAAGCAGTCTGAGCGCCTTGCCGCGGTGACTGAGCCTGTCCTTTTCCTCGCCGGATATCTCGGCGAAGGTCTTTCCGCTCTCAAAATAGAATAGCGGATCGTAGCCGAAGCCGTTCTCTCCCCTGTATTCAAAGCCAATCCTGCCCTCGCACTCCCCACGGACTGTGAAATATTTTCCGTCAGGATATGCGCAGCATATTACGCATACGTACCGCGCCGTGCGCTTTTCAAACGGCACGCCCTCTAAATTTTTGAGCAGAAATTCGTTGTTGTCGTCGTCATCGCCGCCGGAATATCTCGCCGAATATACTCCAGGCGCGCCGTCCAGCGCGTCCACGCATATTCCCGAATCGTCCGCGAGCGCCGGCATATTCAGTCTGCGGGCAAACTCGGTCGCTTTGATTACGGCGTTTTCCTCGAATGTACTGCCGTCCTCGACCGGCTCTATCCCCTCGCCGCCGCACTGCGACGGGGTTACTATCACAATATTCAGCGGTTCGAGTATGCGGGCGAATTCTTTCAGCTTATGCTCGTTGTGGCTTGCAACGACAAATGTAGTTTTTTCTACATTCATTCCTCTTCACCTTCTTCATCTGTTTCGGGTTCTTCGCCGAAATTTATCTCAAAATCGCCCACTCTGTCGGAATTCTCGAAAAGTGCTGCGGCAAATGCCCTTGGGTTGAAGGGCTGCAGGTCTTCTATCTTTTCACCAACTCCGATGAATTTAACGGGAACGCCCAGTTCCTCCTTGATTGCCAGCACAACGCCTCCGCGTGCCGTACCGTCAAGCTTGGTGAGAATAATTCCAGTCAGTCCGGCGGCGTCCCTGAACGCACGCGCCTGATTGATGGCATTCTGTCCCGTCGTTGCGTCCAGCACAAGCAGAACCTCCCTGTCACAGTCGGGAGCTTCGCGGTCTATGACGCGATTGATCTTTGCAAGCTCGTCCATAAGGTGCTTCTTGTTGTGAAGTCTGCCGGCGGTGTCGCAGATCAGAATATCAGCCCCGCGAGCCTTCGCCGCGCTTATGCCGTCGAATACCACGGCAGCAGGATCGCTTCCCTCGGTGTGCTTTACTATGTCGCACTTCGCACGCTCCGCCCACACCTCAAGCTGTTCTATCGCCGCGGCACGGAATGTGTCAGCCGCCGCGATAACGCACTTTTTGCCGTCCTTGCGGAAAAGCGAGCAGAGCTTGCCGATTGTGGTTGTCTTGCCGACTCCGTTTACGCCGATTACGAGAATTACCGACGGCTTCGTATCAAGCTTCAGCGACATATCGCCGTCGAGCATTTCCGCTATCGTTTCCACAAAGAGATCGCGAACCTCCTTGGGGTCCTTTGTTCCTGTTTTCTTTACCTTGTCGCGCAGGGTATCGCATATTTTTTCCGATGTGAGCATTCCCACGTCAGCGGCGATAAGCAGCTCCTCCAGCTCCTCGAAAAGCTCCTCGTCAACCTTCGTAAAGCGCTTGAACAGCGCGTCTATCTGACCCATAATTCCGTCGCGGGTCTTTTTTAAGCCTTCCTTCAGGCTCTTGAAAAATCCCATTCACATCATTCCTCCGTATTCTGTGGGGAAAGCATTTCATTCAGTGCATTCCTATTTTATAATTATATCTGTAATATGAATAAAATGCAAGCATTTTTTACTGCCGCGACATTTATATTCGCAGACTTTTTTTGACTAAGGAATCGAATCATGCAGAAATAATTAATACATTTTTCTCGTTGAAACACTGGAAAAATCATTGTTTTTTAACGTAAAATGACTGAATAATTTTCGCACAATTCCTAAAATATACAAAATTCAAAAAACAGTGCTGTGCAAAGAAAAAACGCCCGACCCGTTTTTGAGATTGAAAAATCCGAAAAACGAGCCGGACGAATATTCCGGGTCAACTATTCATCTTTTTTATTTCATTTTGAATCCATGCCGTCAGCCGTTAATCGTAACAACCGCTATATTTGAGTTAACGGTATTTCCGGAGGAATCCTTTACCTTACAGTAAAGCTGAATTCCGTTCCACGTCGCGTTGGGAGTTACGCTCTCGGACGCGTGAGTGTGATTTTTCCACAGGCTCCATGAAGTCGCACCCTTTTTCTTGTAGTACCACTGATATGTGAGTCCGTTTCCCTGCGCCGTAAGCGAAATCTTCATTGTATCGCCTAAATTGATCGTCTTACTCTGCGGCTGGACGGTGATTTTAAGAGCCTGCTTCACGGTGATGGTTGCGGTGCTGGAATTGACGGTATTGCCCGCCGAGTCCTTTACCTTGCAGTAAAGCTGGATTCCGTCCCATGTCGCGTTTGGCGTTACGCTTTCGGAAGCATGAGTGCGGTTCTTCCAGACGCTCCATGAAGCCGCGCCTTTTTTCTTGTAGTACCACTGATAAGTGAGTCCGTTTCCCTGCGCCGTAAGCGAAATCTTCATGGTATCGCCTAAATTAATCGTCTTACTCTGCGGCTGAACGGTGATTTTAAGCTCCTGCTTCACAGTAATAGTTGCTGCGTTGGAATTGGCGGTATTGCCCGCCGAATCCTTTACCTTGCAGTAAAGCTGAATTCCGTCCCACGTCGCGTTGGGAGTCACGCTCTCGGTCGCCTTGGTTCTGTTGTTCCAGACGCTCCATGAGGTCGCGCCCTTTTTCTTGTAGTACCACTGATACGTAAGCCCGTTGCCCTGCGCCGTGAGCGAAATCTTTATGGTATCGCCTAAGTTGATTGTACGGCTCTGGGGCTGAACGGTGATTTTAAGAGTCTGCTTCACTGTAATAGTGGCTGCGTTGGAATTGACTGTACTGCCGTAGATGTCGCTGACCTTGCAGTAAAGCTGAATTCCGTCCCATGTGGCGTTGGGAGTTACGCTTTCGGCGGCGTTAGTTCTGCCGTTCCAGACGCTCCATGAAGTCGCGCCTTTCTTTTTGTAATACCACTGGTAGCTGAGATCGTCGCCCTGCGCTGTTACGGAAAGCGTTATGGTATCGCCGAGATTTATCGTACTGCTCTGGGGCTGAACCGTAATTTCAAGAGGCGTCAGCTCGGGCTGCTCAGTGGGAATATAACGTTCTCTCTCAAGCGGAGGATATGCAAAGGGATTGATGGTATCGGACTCAAAATAATAGTTGCATTCCACATGATCCTCGTTGAAGGGGATTCCGTTGAATCCTTGGGTGTCGCTGCCTATGAGGAAATAATCGTAACAAGGATCGTCGTCATCATTGTCATCCCATGTGACGTCAACCGCGTACCATTTGCCGTTCTCCATCTGAACGTAATTCCACGCGTGGTCTTCGCTTATAGCGTGAACGCAGGGAATACCGAATCTGTCGCAAAGAATCTTGAACGCTTCGGAATATCCCTCACAGACAAATTTCTTACCTCTGCTGCCGCCTCCGAACAACGGGGCAGCCGTCTGATCCTCGGCGTGATCCCCCTCATAGGCGCCGCCCTGTATAACGTCATTGTCATACTCGGCATTCTCACAGATATAGTCGTGTATTGCCATTAAGGTATCATAGCGTGACGAAGAAGCTCTTGATGAAGTTATCTCGTTGACGGCTGCGGTTATTCCTCTGCTGACAATGCTTCTTTCGCTGAAAGCGCCTGTATAGGCTTCCTCCATTGTAATATCAATCTCTGATATTCTGCCGCCGCTCGTCCAATATGAATAGCTGTATGAATAGCTGTAGCTGTCTATCCAGTATACCTCGGGGTGGTCATAGGCAAAGGCGAAAAACGCCGACCTGATAAAATCGACAAGTTTTGTTCTGTCACTGGTGGTATAGCCCTTGCCGGACAAATCAATTTCCAGTGTCGAATTGCTCGGATTGGTGATGCAATGCTCATACATCGCGTTATAGAAAACCAGTTCCTCATCTAAAAGCTCACTCTTGAAGCTGCCGTTGTAGACGGCGTTGTTTTTGAAAAGAATGGTCTTTCCCTTGATGTCGCCGCCGTACACTTTCACGCCCTTGTCCGTCTGCGCGTTTACAATTTTTGCGGATTCAGACGCGCCGCCATTCGCCGCGGAGACGCCCGCGGGAAAAGCAACCGTCATTGCAACTGCCAGTGCCGAAATGATCAGTTTACGGACATAACATTTCTTAAATAACTGCATAAAACAACCTCCCTGAAACAAGAAATCTCTGTTATTTCAAATCTTTTGTAAAGATGTGAAATCATTCGTTAGCGACGTTTTTCTTTGACAGCCTGTGCCAATTTGACATGCCGATTACCGCTTCCACAAGATAAATCGCTTTCTTGGTGGTGTAAACCGGATCCCGCTTTAAAACGTATTGCGCCACCGCTATCACATCGGTAACAAGCCACCAGACATACTGTTCTTTGAATCTGAGCGCTTCAAGCACAACGGCCACAATACCTATCGCGAAAATGGCGGAATCCAGCCATTTCATGACGGTAATGTTCCATCCGAACTGAGCGGCAAATTTCATCCAGGTATCTCCGGCAACGGTTGACAAGGTAAAATATACAATTGCGGTCAAAGAAGCAATGATACATGTTACTAAAAGGTGCTGCCACCACTTGAATTTTTTGGATTTTGCGAGAAGCGCGTCTTCCTCATCTTTGTGCTGATACCATTTGATCCACGAGATAATATTCATCGGGAAATAAACCAGCGTTTCCAACCAGAATGTCGCCCAAATCCCAAAATAGCCCAGATAGATGATAAATACAGTCGTATTTATCACGGCAAACGGAAAATTCATGCGGTTTGCTTTTGCTGTGAAAAATACGCAGATAACGCCGCATAACCCCGAAATAAAATTAATAATCGCAAGCCAACGCGGAGTACCCTCCTGTGGCAAAACCGCATAATAAATCGAAATAGCAAGCATAATCACACACATGATTATCTCATACCACTTCAGAGAGCGAAACGCTCTGCCTATCTTTTTCAGACCATCCATTTTTTCCGCTCCTTTATTTCTTTCATTGCACGTATGAGCGTGCCGCTAATAGGATAATGAACGCGCTGCGCGTCTACAATGACATGCTCCGCTTCAGGATACGCTCTTGCAAAATACTCGCCGTATGACGGTTCGCTCGAATATACATAATCCATCTTTGGAACATAACGTCTTACCAGCGGCGTTTCCGCATCCCAGTCCTCTGTGCCATCCGGCAGCTTCAGGTTCGTAACGTCCACCACGTGAAATTCAACATTATCATATAACGAACATACGCGTTCAAGCTGTTTTATACGGAAATCAACGCCAAGTATTTCATCGTCCTGTTCTCTGCATATTCTGAGTTCATCATCTCCGCCCGTAAACATTATCACAGTCACATAATCGCACTGTCTGGAAGCGGTATCTATACAATACAAATGTCCTCTGTGCAAAGGCAGAAATTTTCCGCCAAAAAATCCGTATATCATAAAACCGCTTCCCCCTCATACACCTGAAGGTAAATTCTTTTTACCGTCAATTCTGACAATCATCTGCCCGATCGCCACCGCCAGCGCAATTGCCTTTCCTTTACGGCTCATGTGATTTACTCATTGCAAATATTTTCATTTCGTACCGAAGATCCTGTCCCCCGCGTCTCCGAGTCCCGGGACGATATACGCGTCCTCGTTGAGATGATCGTCGAGGTTGCCGACGTAGATGTCGATGTCGGGGTGAGCGGCTTTCAGGGCTTCCAGACCCTCCGGCGCGGCGATTATGCACATGAATTTGATATTCCGGCAGCCCTTTGCCTTGATGAAGTCAACAGCCTGAATCGCCGAGCCGCCTGTGGCGAGCATCGGGTCGGGAAGAATCACAAGGCGTTCGTCGATATGCTCCGGCAGCTTGCAGTAATATTCGTGCGGCTCGTGCGTAACCTCGTCACGATAGAGTCCGATGTGTCCTACTTTCGCAGTGGGGACAAGCGCCAGTATGCCGTTAACCATTCCAAGTCCGGCGCGGAGAATAGGCACGACGGCAAGCTTCTTGCCCCAGATCATGGGCTGCATGGATTCCGCGACGGGACTTTTTACCGGTACAAGCTCCGTCGGAAGGTCGCGCAGAGCTTCATATCCCATCAGCATGGCTATTTCCTCCGCCAGCACGCGGAAGTCCTTCGTCCCCGTGCGCTCGTCGCGCATAAGTGAAATTTTGTGCTTTATTAGCGGGTGATCCATTATGACTACTTTTGACATTTTTACTTACCTCCTGTTTTTTCGGCTCTTAGTTTACGCCCAACTTGTCGCTGATCTCGTCTATCTTCAGCTCCAACAGCTTCGATACTCCGTCCTGCTGCATAGTTACGCCGTATATCATGTTGGCAACCTCCATGGTTCCCCGCCTGTGTGTAATAATGATATACTGCGTGCTGTCGCTCATTCTCCGGCAGTATTCGGCGATGTTGTCTACATTGCGCTCGTCAAGCGCAGAGTCTATCTCGTCCAGTATACAGAACGGCGATGGGTTGACCTTCATAATGGCAAAGTATATCGCAACCGCGATAACCGTCTTTTCGCCTCCGCTGAAAAGGTCGATATTCTTGATTGTCTTGCCTGGCGGCTGCGCGTGTATCTCTATGCCGCAGTTCAGAACGTCGTTTCTGTCGGTCAGCTCAAGATATCCGCTGCCGCCCCCGAACAGTTCCGTGAATATCACCTTGAAATGCTTGTTGATCTCGTCGAATTTTAGGACAAAAAGCTCTTTCATCTGCTGTGTGAGGGTTTCGATGAGCTTATTAAGCTCTGTCTTGGATTTCTGAACATCGGTTATCTGCGTCTTGTACATGGTGTATTTCCCGAATACTTCCTTGTATTCCTCGACAGCTCCTAAATTCACCGGCTCCAGACGCTTCATCTGTCCGCGAAGCTCCTTTACCTTTTTTTCCGACTCCCTGATGTTCGCGGCAGGCTCGAACTGCTCCTGCGCCTCGCGTCGGGTGAGGTTATATTCCTCAAAAAGCTTCTGTATGATCAGATCGTATTCCCTCTGAGCGGCGGCACGGCGTTCTTCAAGACGCGTCAGCTCGCCTGTGATTTTTTCCCTGTCGGCGGATTTTTCCTTTGATACCGTGCGAAGCTCGTGGATTTCCTTTTCCGTCGTTTCACGCTCAATGGCAAGCTCCGCCATGCTCTCCTTTGACGCGGCGGCTTCAAGGCGGTTACTTTCGGCTGTCTCGCGCATCTGCTTTGCTACGGCGGTGGTCTCGGAATTTTTTTCCTCAAGTCCGGCTATCTCTGTCTTCATGCTCTCCGCACGTGCTGCCTGTTCCTCGCGGCGGCTCTCCCACTCTCGGATCGAATTCTCAGCCGACTCTATATCCTTGGACAGCGACATGACGCTCATTCCGGTCTCGCTGAGATTTGCCGAGATTTCCTCACGCTTCCTCGCGGTCTGTGCGCGGACGTCCCCCGCGCCTGAAATTTCTTCCTCAACTCCGGCAAGCTGCTTTTGTAATTCGCAGATTACATTCTGAGCGGAGGTAATTTTGTCTGTCAACGACTGTGTGCGCTCGCCTGCCGTTCCCCTTTCATCTGAAAGCCTTTCAACCTCGGCTGTCAGGGAAGCAAGGTTCGCGGAGACGTTTTTCAGGTCGGTCTCAAATCGCACCTTATCGTTGCCCACTGTCTGACGCTTTTCGTCGTTATCACGTATATTCGCTTTTACCGCGTCCGCTTCTTCCTCGAGCGACGCGAATTTTTCTTTAAGCGCGACGCTCCTTGACATGCAGTCGGCGGACTTTTGGCGCAGGGCTTCTATCTCGCCCTTACGTGCAAGCAGACCCGTATTTTTCGCAAGCGAACCGCCTGTCAGCGAACCGCCCGCGTTGATTACCTGTCCGTCAAGGGTCACGATCCTGAAACGGTAGCCGTATTTCCGCGCCATGTTCACGGCGTTGTCTATGCTGTCAACAATGCATATCCTGCCGAGGACGTTTGAAATTATGTCGGAGTATTTATTGTCGTATTTCACAAGCGTGGAGGCGACTCCGATAAATCCCACGCATTCATCAAGCCCGCTTTCCGTGAACTTGGACGGCTTTATGGTTGTGAGCGGAAGGAATGTGGCTCGTCCCGCCTTGCTCTGCTTGAGCTGGGCAATTGCGCGTTTCGCGTCGTCCTCGTTGTCAACGACAATATTCTGCATATTGCCGCCGAGAGCGATTTCGATTGCCGTAGAGTATTCGTTCGGCACGTCGATGAGTCGGGAAACGGGACCGTGAATGCCATGAAGAGCGCCGTTCTCCGACATCTTCATGACGGTGCGGACACTCCCCGCAAAGCCCTCCATGCTCTTTTCAAGATCCTCCAGAATACGCGCCTTGCGCTCGTGTCCCTTGGCGTCAAGCTCGGCATTCTCGCTCTCACGCCTTACCTGCGCGCCCTGTTCACGTATGGATTGCAGCTTTGCCCGAAGATTCCTCGTATCAACGTCAAGCTCGGCAATGCGGTTGACAGCGCCTTCTATTGCCTCCTGAGTGAGCCTTATGCCGTCGTTCAGCTTTTCGATTTCGTTCCGGCGGCGTTCTATCTCACTGTCAACATTCTCCATGCGCGATGAGATCTCGTCCTTCTGTGACTGCGCGGACGCCATCTCAACCTGCGCCGCTGATATGCCGCCCGTTATCTCCGTGCGGCGTTTCATCAGGGCGTTTATTTTCTGGCTGAATTCGTTGTCATCGGAGCGCAGGTCTTCAAGCTGTTTGCGAAGCTCCTCCGCTTCTGTCCTCTTTTCCTCCAGAATGAGCTTCTTGTCGGCAATCTCCTGCCTTTTGCGCTCGTTTTCAAGCTTCATGAGGTCGCCGCTGCGCTCGAATTCCTCTATGTCGGATTTCAGACGCGCTATCTGTCCGGTGCGGTGGATTATATCGTTTTCCAGAACGGCTGCTTCGCCGTCTATACGAGCCGCCGATTCCTCCAGCTCCGCGGAATGTCTCATAAGCTCGTCACGCTTTGCGGCAAGCTCGTTGCTGCGGGCGAATTTGCGCTCTATCTCGGCTTCTGTCTGCTCGATTTCGCCGTCAATCTTCTCCTGCTGGCTTCTGGCAAGGGTCTCCTTGTAGTCCCAGTCACGGAGCTGTGCGCCCGATCTGTCAAGAGTGGAGAGCCATAAGCCGATTTCGGCTGTTTTCTTCTGCTCCATCAGCTCTATGTACTTCTTGGCTTTCTCGGATTCCTTACGCAGAGGCTCGACGCGCCCCTCTAACTCGGACATTATCGCGTCGAGATGAACGAGATTTTCCTCGGCGCGGGCAAGATTGCGCTCCGCCTCCTGCTTGCGGTAACGGTATTTGGATATTCCCGCCGCTTCCTCGAAAATATTCCGGCGTTCCTCAGAACGGACGTTCACCACGTCGGCAACCTTGCCCTGACCTATGATGGAATATCCGTCGCGTCCCATTCCGGTATCCATGAAAAGCTCGTTTACGTCCTTGAGACGGACTGACTTGCCGTTGATTTTATATTCGCTGTCGCCGGAGCGGTAATATCTGCGGGTGACGGCGACCTCGTCGCTGTCGAAGTCAAGGGCGCGGTCGGTGTTGTCGATAGTCAGCACAACCTCGGCAAAGCCCAGCGCCTTGCGTTGAGCCGTGCCGCCGAATATTACGTCCTCCATGGATTTTATGCGGAGTATGCGTGTCGCCTGTTCGCCGAGAACCCAGCGAACCGCGTCGCTGATGTTGCTCTTGCCGCTCCCGTTCGGACCGACTGCCGCCGTAATTCCCGGAACAAAGCTCATTTTCACCTTGTCCGGAAAGGATTTGAAGCCCATTATGTCAAGGGATTTTAAATGCATTTCGCGGCTCCTTTTATTTTTAAATGCAGCCTGTTAAATCATTTGGAAATTTCGTCGTGGAACTGCACTAAAATATCAATGAATTGTTTTGAATATACAAAATGTATGTCGTGATCGGAGGACTCGGTTTCGACCTTTTTGCAGCCCTGAATGAGCGAAAGAACCTTCTTCGCGTCCTCGTCGTCATTGGCGCAGTAAAGAACGCCGTCGTCTCCGTAGCTTGTCTTTGCCTTGATATAGGTGCAGGGACATTGGATTCCTTTGAGAATATCCTCCTGTGAAAGACCCTCGAGCCATGTGCCGCTGTAAAACGCCTCGGCAAACTGGAAATCGTATTCGTCCACATACAATAGTCCGTGCGTCCATGAATACGGCATGTACCAGATCTTCTTGCATTCCTTGGCGTGTTTATCACAGTATTCCTTCGCGGTCGCGGCGGGGAATTTTTCTAAGCCCTGAAACATTTTCCACATATAGCCGTTGTTATAGTAATAGGGAGTGTAATATCTCTCGCCGGAATTAAGGAACTGATGCATTACCTCAAAGCCGTCCTTCCAGACAAATGTATTCTGCATTTCCTCAGGTTCAACGCTGAAAAACGGCGGGTCTTCCAGCACAATGCCCAGAACGTCCTGCGGCGCAGTCGCGGCGATATTCGCGGTGAGAATTCCGCCGGAGGAATGTCCCGACACAACGCAGGGCTTTTTGATAAAGGTTTCAATAAAGAGTACAAGATCCTCGGTCATTTTCCTGCAGGTGTAGTCGGATGGATTGTGGCTCGAACTGCCGTGACCGTGACAGTCCACAGCATAGACATGATAAGTGTCCGCAAGCTTTGGAAGCACTCTCGCATAATCCTCCCACGCCATTTCCTGCCCGTGAATCAGCAGCAACGGAGTTTTTTCTCCGTCCCTGTCATCGCTCTCGGCATAATTCAGCACAGTTCCGCTTTTGAGAGTCACCTTTTTCTCGGTGTAGCCTGCATTCCAGACCTTTCTCATGTCGATTTCATCATAATGAAGATTGTTGTAGGCGAATATCCCGCCGGCAATGCTGATTATGAGTATTACCGCCACTACAATTGACATCAGCGCAAAAAGTATTTTCAGGATAACACGTCCGAAAGTGAGCGGCTTTTTTTCTTTCTTCTCTTTCTTCTTTGACATTATTATCTCTCCTTGCGTTCTTTTTTACAGCTTTAGTTCCAAAAATCTGCGATAGGTTGAAAAACCCATTGATTCGTAGAATCTGAGCGCGACCCTGTTGAATTCCCATACGTCAAGCTCCACCGTGTCGAATCCGTTGGCGGAGGCATAATTCTTGATGAAGTCGATCAGCGCCCTGCCGATTCCCTGACGCTTGCGCTTTTTGTCAACGCCTAATTCCGTCACTTTGAGATAAATTCTGGACTTGTTGTAGGGTGAACGCGGTTTGTGAATTACTTCAATCAAAGCAAATCCCACAATTTTGCCGTCCTTTTTAGCGACGACAATTTTTGACATTTCACCGCCGAATAATTCATAGACATGCTCCGCGAGTTTCCTGCCGAATTTCCTGCGGAAGACGTCCGGTCTGCCCTCCGCGTGGAGCTTATGCACCTGTTTGCGGATCCTGTTGACCTCCGGAAGCTCGGATTTCTTTGCAAAGCGGATTTTAATTTTGTCTGTTTGGATTGTTTTACCCATAGTCTATCACTTCTCCCTTTTCAAAAATCTCCAAAATCTATGGAATGTCCCTGATTGGCGCGGATTTTGCTGCCGTCGGCATTAAAGCTGTAACGTCTTTTGCTGATTCCGTCTATCAGTTTATTCACATCAGCCCAGCCGCCTTCGCGTTCGACCCTAATGCCTATGACTTCCGGACTGTGCCTGAGAATCTTGCTGATGAACCGGCTCAATTTTACATTTTCTTCTCTCGTTTCCGCCAATACCGTCATCTCCCTTTATGGTCACATGCCAGCCTTCCTCCGCGAACCGGAGAATATTGCGCTTTTTCTGTCCGGCAGCTTTTGAGATATCGCCGACCGGAACGTACACAATAAAATCCCCGCCATCCGGATATTCCCTTTCAAGCTGTTCTCTGATAATTCCGTAGTACAGAATTCCCTCGCAAAGCTCGCGGAACGCTGGATGATACGCGCCGCCGACCATGCCGCCTTCAACTCCCTCGGAAGCGTGAAGCCCTGACTTGATGACATTTATGCCCTCTTGCTCGAAAAATTCCAGAAGTCCGGCGCAGAGCTCCGCCGCGTCTTCATACCCCTGTGGATTGTATTCTCCGGAGCGCATTTTATCGGCAAGCTCCGTGCCTTCCAGCACGACTGTGGGATAAATCCTTACAGTGTCCGGCTTGAGCGAGGCAAGCCTTCGGGCTGTGTACCACGCGCCATCGTCGTCGTCACCGTAAAGCCCCGTCATCATCTGCAAGCCGAGAGAAAAGCCGTATTTTTTGATGAGCGTGGAAGCGTTTACCACGTCGAACGCCGTATGACCGCGCCTGTTCATCTCAAGAACTTCATCGCGCATGGATTGCGCGCCGAGTTCGATGGAGGTAACGCCGTATTTCTTCAGAATTTCCAGTATTTCTCCGTCAATCGCGTCGGGACGGGTGGAAATACGTATTCCTGCAACCTTTCCCGCACGGATAAATTCATACGCCGCTTCAAGCAGTTCAAGCATATAATTCCGGTCAATAGCCGTAAAGCTCCCGCCGAAGAAGGCAATTTCCGCGTTGTCCCCGTCGAATCCCCGCGAGGCAAGCGCCGTATTAACGGCGGCACGGACGTCGTCCGCTGAAGGCTGCGCAGCCGCGCCGGAAATTGTGCGCTGGTTACAAAAAGCGCATTGATGCGGACAGCCGTTATGCGGAATGAATATAGAAATATTGGAATGTCTTTTTGCTCCCCTTGACATATCAGTAACCCATGAGTTCAAGGGCTTCATGAGCCGCGTTCTGTTCGGCTTCCTTTTTGCTCCTGCCGCCGCCCTTGCCTATTACGTTGCTATTGAGATGAACCTCCACCACAAAATGCTTGTTGTGATCGGGACCGCTCTCGCCCACAAGCACATAGCTCAGACGTTCCTCGGCATTCTGCTGGATTATCTCCTGAAGCAGGGTCTTGTAATCCTTGCTGCGGTAGAGATTCGGGTGTTCCAGCTCTTCAAGAACGAATTCCATAACGAATTCCCGCGCTTTTTCCATGCCGCCGTCGAGAAAGATCGCCGCAATGAGAGCTTCAAAAGCGTCGGCTAAGATGGACGGACGCTTGTCGCCGCCGGAATGGCGTTCTCCCCTGCCGAACATGATGTATTCCCCGAGCTGGATTTTTTTAGCAAATCCGCAGAGCGTGCGCTCGCACACAAGCGATGAACGCAGTTTTGTCAGATCGCCCTCCTGTTTGCTGCGGAACTTAGCATAAAGGTGTTCCGACACCACTATGCTAAGTACCGCGTCTCCCAAAAATTCCAGGCGTTCGTTGCTCTGCAGATGCCTGCCCTCGTTGGCGTATGACGAATGTGTAAGGGCAGTCAGCAGATAATTTCTGTTTTTGAAATGATAGCCTATCGTGTCCTCAAGATACGATGGGTCAAGACTTGTCGGATCCGTCATTTTCCAATCCTCCATTCGTTTACTGATTTAAATAATTTTAAACTGAATGCCGTTTATTCATTCTGTCCGCTTTCGCTGATGTCCTCGGCTATTTTTCCTATTACGTTGCTCGATACGAATTCACGCGTGAGCCTGATGGCATTGCATATGGTAATTGCCTTGCTGCTGCCATGCGCCTTGAATACAGGCTTCCTTACACCAAGGAATGGCGCTCCGCCGTATTCGTTGTGATCCATGGATCTCTTTATCTCGTTGAGATCCTTGAGCATGACCGCCGCGCCGAGCTTATTGATGATATTCTTCTTGAATACGCCCTTGAATTTGCCGGAAAGCATCGTCGCAACTCCCTCATAGGTCTTCAGAATTATATTTCCGGTGAAGCCGTCGGCTACAAGCACGTCAACGCCGCCCTCGGCAATGTCTCTTGTCTCGAAATTGCCTATGAAATTGATATTCGGCTCGTTTTTAAGAAGCTCGTAGGCCGCCTTGCGAAGCTCGTCGCCCTTGGTTTCCTCAGTGCCTATATTCGCAAGACCGACGCGGGGATTTTCCACGCCAAGAACATTCTTCATGTATACCGAACCCATGTGCGCGAACTGCACAAGCATTTCGGGACGGCAGTCGGCATTCGCGCCGCAGTCGATAAGCATGAATTTTCCGTCGGCATTCGGCATTACCGGAGCGAGAGCCGGACGCTTGACGCCCTTGATTCGCTTGACAATGAGCGTTGCGCCGGTGAGCATTGCGCCGGTGCTGCCAGCGCTGATCATCGCGTCGCCGCGACCCTCAGCCAGCATACTGAGTCCCACCGCCATCGAGCTTCCCTTTTTGGTCTTCATAAGCTCTGTCGGGTGGTCGCTCATCTCGATAACGTCAGGGGCATGCACAACGTCTATGCGTTCCATTGAGATCCCCTCGTTACTGGCAATCTCATTGATTTTCTTCTCGTCGCCGGTGAGTACTATCTCAATATCATCAAATTTCTCCACTGCCATCGCGCAGCCCTTGATTATTTCGAGCGGGGCATTATCTCCGCCGAATCCGTCAACTATTATTGTCATTTGTATTCTCCTTTCAAGTGAGTAAAAATTCAATGCTGCATTCTATCGAAAAAAGCCAGCGCCCTGTCGCTCAAAGCAGCGTAACGCTCCCGCTTATCTCTGATTTTCGGCTCGATGGGCGGAAGAATGCCGAAATTCGCCCCCATAGGCTGAAAGTCCTTTGTGTCGCGGTTACATATGTGCCTTTGAAGCGCGCCGAGCATTGTGTATTCGGGAAGAATCAGCCTTTCCTGTCCGCAAAGCGTGCGGACGGCGTTGATGCCGCAGATAATTCCAGAACCTGCCGATTCCATATAGCCTTCCACTCCGGTAATCTGTCCGGCAAAGAAGATGTTCGGGTAATTAATCATCGAATAGTCGCCGTTGAGTATTTTGGGAGAATTTAAGAACGTGTTACGGTGCATAACGCCGTATCTAACGAATTCCGCGTTTTTCAGCGCCGGAATCATGCCGAAAACGCGCTTCTGTTCTCCGAATTTCAGATTTGTCTGGAACCCGACAAGATTGTAAAGAGTACCCTCGCGGTTCTCCCTGCGGAGCTGCAGATTCGCCCAAGGACGGTGACCTGTGTTCGGGTCGGTAAGTCCCACCGGCTTCATCGGACCGTAGCGTATCGCGTCCTTTCCGCGTGACGCGAGAATTTCTATCGGCATACAGCCCTCATACACTTTCACACCCTGCGACTCAAATTCATGCAAAGGCGCGCGCTCGGCGTTCACAAGCTCGCTCTGGAACGCCTCGTATTCCTCCTTGTTCATCGGACAGTTGATGTAGTCGTCGTCGCCCCTGTCGTAGCGCGAAGCCGCGAAAGCACGCGTCATGTCTAAGCTCCCGGCGGTGACTATCGGCGCTGCCGCGTCGTGGAAATTCAAAAATTCATTCCCGCAAAGCCCGCCTATCGCTCTGGAAAACGGCTCGCTCGTGAGCGGACCTGTCGCAATAATCACAACGTCGTCTGACGGTATCTCCGTAAGCTCCCGCTCTGTTACCTCAATATTCGGGTGGCTGCGGATTGCCTCCGTGACCTTCGCCGCGAAAATATTCCTGTCAACGGCAAGTGCGCCGCCCGCGGGAACGCCGCATTGATCCGCCACTTGCAGAAGCAGCGAGCCAAGCCTCCGCATTTCCTCTTTCATAAGTCCCGCGGCGGAATCGAGCCTCGCGGCTTTGAGCGAATTTGAACACACCAGCTCGGCAAAATCCGGGTTTCTGTGCGCGGGGGTGAATTTCTTCGGTTTCATTTCATAAAGCCTGACCCTGACTCCGTTTTCGGCGCACTTCCACGCCGCTTCACAGCCCGCAAGTCCGGCTCCGACTACCGTCACGCTTCCACTCATTGTCCCTGCTCCCCGTTTCCGTCATTCAGACTGACGCTGTAGCCGCAGTCCTTCTCGGCGCAATAGAGCTTATTTATCTTTTTGGTCTGCTTCTTATATAATATCCTGCCGCACCTCGGGCATTTCTCCCTTGTAGGCTCGTCCCATGAAACAAAATCGCACTCAGGATAGTTGGAACAGCCGTAAAAGATCCTGCCGCGCTTGGACTTCTGCTGAACGACTTTTCCGCCGCATTTCGGGCAGTCCGCGTCTATCTCAACCACTATCTTCTTGATATTGCGGCATTCGGGAAATCCGGGGCATGCAATGAATTTGCCGTAGCGTCCGGTTTTTATTACCATTTTCCTGCCGCACTTCTCGCATATTATGTCGGTTTCCTCGTCGGGTATCTTCATGTCGATACCCTCCATATCCTTTTTGACCTCAGCGAGATTCTTTTCAAAATCTCCGTAAAACTCGCCTAAGGTTTCCACCCATTCCTTTGAGCCGTCTGCAATGCAGTCAAGATTTCTCTCCATGCCGGCTGTGAATTTAAGATTGACTATCTTTGAGAACCGCTCCTTCAGCAGCTTATTCACAAGCTCGCCAAGCTCCGTCGGCACAAGCGATTTTCCGTCGCGGGCGACATATTCCCTGCCCACAACCGTGGTAATTATCGTAGCGTAGGTAGAAGGTCTGCCTATGCCGTTTTCCTCAAGCGCCTTGATTAATGTCGCCTCGGTATATCTCGCTGGCGGCTGGGTGAAATGCTGCATACCGGTCAGTTCCTTAACCTTGAGCGGCATTCCCTCCTCGAGCGGCGGAAGCGCACCGCCGTCCTCCTCGTCCTCGTCCCTGCTCTCTTCATAAAGCACGGTGTAGCCGTCGAATTTTACCGTGTAGCCCGACGCCTTGAATACATATCTGCCTCCCAGAACATCCACACTCACGGTATTGTGAACGCACTGAGCCATAAGGCTCGCCGTGAACCGCGACCAGATAAGCTTGTACAGCTTATACTGATCAGGCGTCAGGCTGTCCTTGATACTATCCGGATCGAGCGACGGCATTGTGGGGCGAATCGCCTCGTGTCCGTCCTGCGCACCTGCCTTGGTCTTGAAATTGTATGGCTTTGGAGGAAGGTATTTCTCGCCCCAGCGGTTGAGAATATAATCAACGCCTTCCTTTCTCGCGTCGTCTGAAATTCTCAGCGAGTCCGTTCTCATATAAGTGATTATACCTACCGCGCCCATTCCGGCTATCTCAACGCCCTCGTAAAGCTCCTGTGCGACCTTCATGGTGCGGCGGCTCTGGAAATTCAGCTTGCGGCTGGCTTCCTGCTGGAGCGTGGAGGTGATGAACGGCGGCGCGGGAGTCTTTTTCCGTGTGCCCTTTTTAATGCTGCCGACTTTAAATTCAGCCCCGTCAAGCTCCGCAAGAATTGAATCAGCCTGCGTCTTGTCTGAAATCGCGATCTTCTCACTCTCTCCCTGAACTCCGTAAAGCTTCGCGGGGAATGCCTTCCGTCCTCCCTTGGGAATAAACTTGCCCTCTATTGTCCAGTATTCCTCCGGAACGAATGCGCGTATTTCCTCTTCCCTGTCGCATATCACCCGCACGGCTACCGACTGCACGCGTCCAGCCGAAAGCCCGCGCCGGATCTTCTGTGACACGAACGGACTAAGCCTGTAGCCCACGATCCTGTCCAGAAGACGGCGGCACTGCTGGGCGTTTACAAGCTTCATGTCGATGGTTCTGGGATTTTTAATCCCGCTCTGGACGGTGTTTTTTGTGATTTCGTTGAATGTGACGCGGTTGCGGTCATCAGGATCAAGCCCTAAAATGTAGGCAAGATGCCATGAAATAGCCTCTCCCTCGCGGTCAGGGTCGGTTGCGAGATATACAAAATCGCTCTTTTCGGCGGCGGACTTTATCTTTTCTACAAGCTCCTCCTTGCCCTTGATTATTTCATATTTGGGCTTGAATTCATGCTTTACGTCCACTCCGAGACGGCTTTTGGGCAGGTCGCGCACATGTCCCATAGAGGCGATAACGTCATATCCCGCGCCTAAGTATTTTTTAATCGTCTTCGCCTTGGCGGGGGACTCGACTATAACTAATTTGGACAATTGATATCATGCCTTTCATTTTCGTTATTATATCATAATTATGCAGGGGCAATCAGCCTTTGGTGAATTTGTTGCCCGGCAGCACCGCGACGGCTGAATAAAGCTCCAGCTCGGTAATACACCGCGAAAGCTCCGACGGCTCCATGTTAAGCCGCGTCAGGAGATCCTCAAAACTCGTCGGCGTATCAGTCAGCTCATTCAGTACTCTTTCGGCGTTTTCGGACATCCCTATCCTTAAAACCGGCGTCTTGCTTTGCAAATCCGGTTCAGGGCGCTTTTTGCCGCGCTTGACGGAACCCGCGGAGGATTTATTATTCTCGCGCCTCACAGGAAGCTCGTCAACGCTTATGTTGTATTTTTCAGCCAATGCTTCATTGTCCCATTTTGGACGGACTTTCTTCTCGAATACACGGGAATTTTTGTCCATAATATTAACAGAAGTAATTTTGTGAGGAAATTTGAAAATATATTCGTCGAGAATATCGGCAGCCGATTCAATTGGCTTTGCGCCGTCAAAAATAAGTCTGTTCGTGCCTTTGGAAAGATAATTGCTCAGTTCGCCAGGGACGGAGAAAATATCCTTTCCCTGCTCCAGCGCGAGATTTGCTGTGATAAGCGAACCGCTTCTGACTCCTGCCTCAACCACAAGCACGCCAAGCGACAGCGCGGATATTATTCTGTTCCTCACCGGAAAATGATAATTCAGGGGAGGCGAACCTGGAGGATATTCCGAAATAAGCGCTCCGCTCGTGGATATCACCTTCCGGAGTCCTTCGTTTTCCACATTATACCGTGTGTTGATTCCGCAGCCGAGCACAGCGAGAGTCTTTCCTCCTGACAGCAGCGCTCCCTGATGTGCCGCAGTATCTATTCCCCTCGCGCACCCGCTGACTACAATTGCTCCGCATGCCGCCAGATCCTTCGCGATTTCATTCGCAGTGGTATATCCGTAACGGCTGGCACGCCGCGTGCCCACAATTGCAATGCACACCTCGTTGTCGATATCAGGCAGACTTCCGCTGATATACAACGCTGTCGGGTAATCCGGAATATTCCTTAGTCTGTCCGGATATTCTGCATCATCAGGAGTTATTATATCATATCCAAGCCGTTCGCAGACTTCTATTATCTCCTTTGCCTCGTCAAGCGGTGTGTCAATAAACCGCGAAATATCCTTTTCTCCGACAATGCCGCTGAGTCTTAGCTCCTGCTCATCGGCTTCGTAAATTTCTCTGCATGAGCCGAAATATTCCAAAAGCGCAGGCGCCTTACGGCTTCCGGCGCCGAGTACCTGTTGCAACCATACGCCATAGATACAGTTATTCTCCATTGATTATGTATCCACCTCCTAATTCTGCAAAAAAAACTCCAACACAATTAATATATAGTATATAGCTTTATCAGCATAATTTTATTAATTTTTTATTAACAAAATTGAAGAATAATTATCACATGAAAAAAATCCGCAAAAAAACAGAGGCAGAACATATTAACCGCTCCCCCCCTGCTTTATATTTTTACGTCTCACCGCCAGCTCATTGATCCGTTCTGCATTCAAATATTACAACATGCCCGTAATATCCTGAATCAAGCTGTCCTCCGTAAGCGCCGGATTCCTTCACCGGATGACCGTTATAATCGGACATCCGCTTTTTATAAAAAATAAACACGACCTTTTTATATTCAGCCTTTTTATATATAAGGGATATTTTTTCATCATCATCATCAATTTCATCAGGCTCTCCAAGATTTTGTCTGAGCATGGTAGGAGTAGTTGATTTATTAACGGCGACTGATCCGCAAATGTTAATTTCGTCAAAATCATCTATGCTCACCGATACGCTGTGTATCTCGCCATTGCAGCACATTACAGGGTCTTTTTTATAATTGATAATTTCAGTCTTCAGACAGGAATCGTATTTTTTTAAATACACTCCTGTCAGATTTGAAAGACCGTCTATGTTCTCAGCGGGATTTTTAAGCAGCCAGCCATTCTTTTCAAATCTGCTGTATTTACAGGGCAATGAGTATTCCTCTCCGTCGAGCGCAAAACGGAAATTATACAGAGCCTCCCTGCTGTCGGATTGTGAAACCGTCAGATCAATTGGCGCAGCGTCGCTTTCTCCGGAAGCGTCAACGTCCTTCCCCGGTATAAACATAATAAACGCAATCATCACTATCGCGGCTGAAGTTATTGCCGCAAGTACAAACGCAATAATATTTTTCATTCGGACTTACTCCCTTTGCCGTTTTTATACACAGATTAATGCCCGTAAATATTTTAACGCGACAGAAATGATTTGTCAATATCATATTACTTTTTAATCGCTGCCGTATCACACATAACCTCTCACCATTTCCCACATGAGAATGGCGGCGGCTGTCGCCGCGTTGAGCGATTCCGCACGGCCGCTCATGGGAATGGTTATCTTCTCCGGACACGCCATTATCAGCTCCTCCGAAAGACCGTTTCCCTCGTTTCCCACGCACATTACCGCTCCTTTGAAAAAACGTATTCCCGTCACGTCGGCAGCTCCTCCGCGTGGAACCGCAGCCATCGGACGCATATTCCTCTCCGTAGCCTTCTTCATCTCCGACGGCGCGTCATCAGTGAAAAACACCGGTATGCGGAACATCGCGCCCATTCCGGCGCGCATTGCCTTAGGAGAAAAGCACGAGGCGCAGCCTTCTGTGAGAATAACGCCGTCTATCCCGAACGCTTCGGCTGTCCGGAATATCGCGCCAACATTCGACGGATCCTGAAGATTTTCCAGAAGCACATATTGCCCCGTCGTCTTCAGACGGCTGAGGTCATCCGACACACGCGGAGCTTTCCCTACGATGAAAACGCCCTGCGTACTCTCCGTGTCGCTTATTTTTTCAGCCGACTCTTCGCTTATTTCATAAGCTGCTCCGGCGCTCCCTGCAATTTTTTCTATGTAATCCGGATATTTCTCCATCGCCCTCGCGGTGCAGAAAAGCTCCTCGATCTCAACCCCGCTTTCCGCCGCGTCGCCGCAAAGTCTTGCTCCCTCGCATATGATAAGTCCGGTCTTCCTGCGCTCTCTTGCGCTGTTCATCAGCCTGACGGCTCGCCTGACAGCCGGATTTTCCTTTGACGTTATTTTTATCATTGATTTTTCCCTTTCGTATTATACGCAAGTCTGTTACCCGCAGAAAAAAATTCCAGCAGATCATTTCAACAGTTCAAGCAGCTCTTCACGCGACATGCTGCCTATTCCGCCAAGCTCGCCGCTCAGAATTTCGTCCGCAAGCCCCTTCTTGGACTCCTGAAGCTCCAGTATCTTTTCCTCAATCGAATTCTTCGCTATTATCCTGTAAACCGACACTACCTTTGTCTGACCTATGCGGTGTGCGCGGTCTGTAGCCTGATTCTGCGCCGCGATATTCCACCACGGGTCATAATGAATAACAACGTCGGCTCCCGTCAGATTGAGTCCCGTTCCGCCGGCCTTGAGTGAAATAAGGAAAACCGGCGTTTTGTCTGCGTTGAACGCCTGTACAAGCTCGACGCGCTCCTGCTTGGGCGTGCTTCCTATTATCTTGTAATATCCTATTCCCTCGGAAGCAAGGTCGCGCTCCAGCAGTTCGAGCATAGACGTAAACTGCGAAAACAGAAGTATCTTGTGTTCGCCCTCTATGGCGCTCTTTACAAGATCAATGCACGCAATCCGCTTTGCCGATTCGCCCTTGTAGTCCTCGAATATCAGCGACGGATCGCAGCATATCTCGCGGATCCGCGTAAGCTCCGCCAATACCTGTATCTTGTTCCTGCTTACCTCCGACTGGTCGCTTTCCTCCAGCATTCCTTTCATGTAGGCGACCTGCGCGTCGTAAAGCCGACGCTGTTCGGAACCGAACGCGGCATAGCGCACCTCCTCTATCTTGTCAGGCAGATCCTTCAGAACATCGTTCTTGAGTCTTCTCAGAATGAACGGCGACGTCATGCGCCTGAGCTTTTCGGTGGCAGCCGCGTCGCTTCTTTTGGCTATCGGCGCTTCAAGCTCCTTGCGGAAGGTATCGTAACCGTAAAGGAATCCCGGCATGAGATAGTCGAATATGCTCCACAGCTCGCTAAGGCGGTTCTCGATGGGTGTGCCGGTGAGGGCGTACCTCACCCGCGAGCTTATCACCTTCACAGCCTTAGCCGCAGCCGTAGAGTGATTCTTGATATACTGCGCTTCATCTATTATCTCATAATTGAATTTAATTCCCTCGTACAGCGAAATATCGCGTTTAAGCAGATCATACGACGTAACCGCAACGTCATAAGACTGAATTTTTTCAATTATTCCGGCTCTTTCGGACTGATTGCCCGCAACGGCAACTGCGTTAAGCTCCGGCGAGAATCTCGACAGCTCCTCCAGCCAGTTGTAAATAAGCGAAGCCGGACAGACAACCAGCGAGATTCCCGAATCTCCCTCGGCTTTTGCTGCCGAAAGCACGGAAATAACCTGAAGCGTCTTGCCAAGTCCCATGTCGTCCGCAAGTATGCCGCCGAAGCCGTATTTTTCCAGCGTTCTCAGCCAGCGGTGACCGAATACCTGATAATTCCGCATTATGCACTGCAAATGCGCCGGAACCTCAAAATCCGATTCGCTCACCGTCTTGAATTCCTTGATAAGCTTTTTGCGGCAGGTTCACGCTTCCCTTGGCAAGCTCCGCAGAGGTCAGACGCATGGTGTCAACCATCTCGCTCAGTTCGGATATTGTTTCGTCTATGTCAACAAAATCTCCGTTTTTGAGCCTGTGATAACGCTTTTTGAGGCGGTAGCTCTTGATTATCTCGGCAAGCTCCTTCATCGACACGTCGCTTGATTCAATGGAGAGATTCATGAGATCCCCTGATATCGAAACTCCGACCTTTACAGGAATCCTGCGCCGGATATTGAGCGCCTTGAAGCTGTCGGTGCAGTTGACCTCGCCTATTCTGAGAAGCTCTCCCACTCCGTCCGACAGCAGACGGTAAGCCGCGTCGTCGTTCTTTTCGCAAAGGAAAAGGTCGTTTGCCTCATCGTATTCCGGAAAGAATTCATTCACCGTGGCGAGAGCCTCGGATTCGCGCCGGATATCCCTCTGCGAGCTGCGCGCCGTCCTGCCCGGCAAATTGTCCGAGAGCGGAAGCTCGCTTTCGCCGTACCTTGCCGTTGCCCGGCATGTCAGCAAGCCGTTGTCGTTGTCAAGATAAAAGACCGGCTCCGCCTCAGGCGGCAGATATTTTTCAATTTCCTCGGTGTCCTTCTCCCGCACGTTTATTATTCCGCGCAGCCGCGGAAGCACGCTGTAGCAGAATTCAGCCATATTGTTCCTGCCGACGGTAAAGGAAAATTCCCCTTTTTCAAGCAGCGCATAGAGCGGCGCGAGCTTTTTTTCCGTTTCGGAATCGACGCGGCAGAGCCTTTTATCGTCAACAAAATAATGGTATTCGGAGCCGCATATGAAATCCGGCGCGCTTCCTGACGCCTGTATGCCGTGGAACGTTTTTTCCCCGTCGTAGTCGCCCTTTATTTCAAGCGTTATCTCCGGAGAGGCAATTTCAAAACGGAGCTGTGAATTCACCTTGTTTCCGTAGTTTGAATCCGTGAAGGCTATTTCGGAAAGTCCCATGCTCAAAGCCGCGTCAAAGAATGAATCCATGCGGCTGCCGTATAGCTCTAAGCGGTTCTTGACAAGCTCGACTGAGGGAGCGTAGCCATAGTAGCTCTGTTTTACGCTTCCGGCGCGGAATACGGCGTCGCTTACAACGTCCTTGAGAAATGCGTAAAGCAAGCCCGCGCTTTCGCTTATCCTGTCGCGTGCGAAATTCAGGCTCATCTTTCCGGATACAAACGTGGATTTTTTCTCCGCCGCGTCGATAAATTCCGTCATATTTTTGACGACATAAAGCTTGTCTGTTCCGGCTTTCAGGGTCATGTAATACTTCCCGTTCTCCCTGAGCAGCCGCGGTTCCAGCACAATCTCACGCTTCAGCTCGGAATTTCCCGCCGATGAACGCTCCGCACGGAACGCGCCGAGCAGCATTATACCGTTGCTGCTGGTGGAATCGCCGGTATTCGGATCTTCAGCGAGCATTCTGCCAGCTTCGAGCATCACCGCAAGAAGGTACTGATTCGGCTCGGTACGGTCGCCGTGGCTTCTTCTGCCTACCGTGCCGAATCCGTTTACGTATTTTTCACACATGCTCCCTATAAGACGGTCGCGGTCGAAAGTCGCGGTTATTATGCAGTCGTAATTTCCCTTGAATATGCCCTGTGCCTGACACGTCATGCCGTCCCTGCCATCACGGCAATTGTATTCGAGAGTAACGTCCGTCACCTTTCCGCTTTTCAGCAATTTGAGTGCGCGTTTGTACGTCTGCTCATAAATTATCACATTGCGGGTCATTCTCCGCATATCAAAATAGCGGTATTCGTCCGCTTTGTCCTTGTAAAAATCCTCAAAGGGATTTTTCTCGACCTCACACTCTGACTGGCTGTTCTCATATTGATCTATGGCAAAAAGCGCCGCTGCTATGTGCTTGCAGTAATAGCCCGAACGTGAATGCGGACAGTCGCACGTCGCCTTGTCAAGCGCTCCGTCCATCTCCTCCACGGTAACGGTATAGGTTCTGGTGCCGACCACCTTTGCTACATACGCGTCGCCGTTGCACTCAAGATTCTGCACCTTGCCGCGTCTGAAATAATCTCTCCCTCTTATGAGTATGGTCTGCGAAAAATGATTCTGCCACAGCATATTCTTTCCTCCCGTCCATAGCAAAAATCGCTTTAATGATTATTATAACATAATTCTGAAATAACATCAAGAAAAAAATAAAAACATGAGCGGATATTTTCAGCTTTTCAGCTTCAGCAACCTGAAAATATCCGCTCCAATGTGATTATTTGTATATTATCTCACTCACGCAGGTGTCCTTGTATTTTTTTCCTTTATAGACGCTTTTGACAGTGAATCTCACAAAGCATGTTTCGCGTTCATTGAATATAAAGGTCTGAGGACCCTTTTCGTCCTTGAGGGTGAAAGTCTCCGTTGTGCCGTCGTCAAATTCAAGGACAAATTCACAAACCCTCGAATTATTCATGTACATATCCTTCGTTTTGGTGTTGTGTTCAGGATTCTGATAGCCATTGTACACCGTGACCTCGCTCACCTTCTCCGCCGAACCGCCAGAATTATAAGCAAGAAGCCATTCGCCCTCTCCATAGCCCTTTATGCCGTCCTGCCAGCTTGTATTCGGATCACTGTCGAACGCAAGGTCTGTTGTGCCTTTTGCTGTCTTTTCGCTTATGTAGGACGAAGCCATTGCAGTATCGAATTTATTTCCGTCTGTCGGATACTTCCTCAGGCTCTCGTTCTCTGTGTCATCGGGGAGCCTGTGAACCGTCATAGCCTGCGACGACGTATCCGACGAAACGACGGCGGTATCTGAAGCCACGTTCCGCGGCTGCTGCTCAGTCGGGGCATCTCCCGAAAAGGAAGCGATTATAAGTCCCGTAACCGACGTCAGAAGCACCGCCGCAAGAAAAACCACCGCCGCCAAAGCGCCGATCATCGGCACTGGCAAAGCATTATCCTCGGCTCTCTTTTCTTTTTTCACGCGTTTTCCGCGTCTTTCAAGCCTTTCATTTCTCTCGCGCTTTCCGCGTATCTCATACTTCCTGAATTCGTCATACTCGTCGTATTCATCATACGGAAGCTCCTGCTCATCATAACCGGAAAAATCGCGCTCAATTTTTTTATTTCCGCTTCGTCTTTGTGGAATGCTCACACTGAAAGCTTCGTCATCGTCGTCCTCAGGACCGTACTGATAAGGAAGCTCGGTCTCATCGCTCCCGCCCCTTGTAATTCTCCTGCTGCCGCAGTTCGGGCAGAAGGTCGCGCCACGCGGAAGAATTTCCCCGCAGCTTTCGCAAATGGCGTATTCAGATCCGTTTTCCGGCAAGTAATCACGCATTTATTTCGCCTCAATCCTCAGACAAATATTATACATAAACCATTATAGCGAATTATCGGGCAATGTCAACGAAATAATTTATGAAAAATTCAATTGCAGGCTTCATATCTCATAAATATCTTGACAACACACTGTTTTTTGTATTATAATCAAATTAGCGTTTTAAATCGCAAAAGCGGCAAAAATCAAATAATAATATTTTAATTCACAATAACCCCGCAAACGGAGGGCATGTAAAATGTTAAGAGTTTTTGTTGATTCAGGAAGCAGCATTAAACAGGACGAAAAGAAGCAGTATGACGTAAAGATAATTCCTTTGAAGATACTTCTCGGCGACAAGGAATACAGCGACGGCATTGATCTTTCAATGACATTCTTTTATTCACAGCTTATCGACGAGGGGATTTTCCCCAAGACCTCGCTTCCGTCACTGGAGGACACCGAGCAGAAAATCATGAAATATGTCGAGCAGGGGGACGACGTGCTGATACTGCCGATTTCATCGGGAATATCAGGCACTTACAACACCTTCCGCCTTATGTTCGAGGATCAGCCCAAGGTGCGGGTCATCGACACTAAAACGGCTGTCGGCGGAGTTCGCATTCTCGTTGAGGAGGTCAACAAGTACCGCGACAAGGGGCTTGACTTTATCGAAAACAAGCTTAACGAACTTATTCCAAGAATCAGGGTGGCAGCTATTCCGGAAACGCTGGAATACCTTCACCGCGGCGGCAGACTCAGCAAGGCGGCATACGTCGCCGGCAGCATGGCGCAGGTCAAGCCGATTATCACTTTTGAGGACGGATATGTCAAGGTAATGTCCAAGGCAATAGGTATCAAACGCGCAATGCTGACGCTCGCAAAGCTCCTTGAAACCGAGTGCGATCCAGAATATTCCATCGTTCCGTCATATACATATTCCAACAAGAACCTCGTTGATCTCATCAAAATGACCGACCGCAAATTCATTCCATCAATGGTGCGTCAGGACAATCTCGATCCCGCAATAGCCTGTCATTGGGGTCCAAACGCTTTCGGCTACATATTCGTTCGCAAACAGTAAAATATTCATATAGCTATCGCAATTCCAATGTATAAAAAACGCCGGACTCTGAAATATTCCGGCGTTTTTTATTTTCAATAATCACGCGGGGTCAACGTGAACCATGCAGTGCTTTACTCCTGGAAACGCTTGCTCCACGCTTTCATGCACTGATTCGGCTATTGCGTGCGCCTCGGTCAGGGGAAGCTGTCCGTCCACGGTGATAACCGCGTCAACGTACATTCTCGCTCCGAACATTCTCGTTTTCAATTCGGGAAGCGATTCCACTCCCTCCTGAGCAAGAATAACATCCCTTATGGAATTCTCCGTGGATTCGTCGCACGCCCTGTCTGTCATCTTGCCTATCGCGTCGCCAAATATCTCCACAGACGCCTTTATTATGAATACGCATATCACAAGGCTCGCAACAGGTTCGCATATCGCAAAACCCATTCGCGCCCCGATAATGCCGATCATCGCGCCTATCGAGGAAAGCGCGTCGCTCCTGTGATGCCACGCGTCGGCTTTAAGCGCGGGGGAATCAATTTTTTTGGCGTAAAATATTGTCAGCCAGTAGAGCCATTCCTTTGCCGCGATTGAGACAACAGCGGCTATAAGCGCGGCAATTCCAGGCATTTGTGCGGAAACGTATTCTCCCGACGCAACAAGGTCAAATGAAGATTTGGCTATGCCGAGTCCCGTTATAAAGAGAATAACCGCCAAAATAATACCAGCCACACATTCCAGACGTTCGTGTCCGTAAGGGTGGTCTTTGTCGGCTGCCTTTGCCGAAAGCCTGAACCCTATTATCACAATTACCGTGCTGAATACGTCCGAAGCCGAATGTACCGCGTCGGAAACCATAGCCCCCGAATGTGCCAGAATGCCTGCCGCAAGCTTGCATACCGAAAGAACCAGATTCACAATTATGCTGATTGCCGATACCCTTGATACTACCTGCTTCCTGTCCATAAAAAGCCTCCTGATAAACAAAATACCTGCGGGACCAAAATAATTGTCAGTCCCGCAGGTGAAATAAAACTAAATCAACCGCTGCCCGCTATGGCAGGCCCGGCGTTGCTGCCTGAAAGCAGCCGCCTGTTCAGAAATACATTATTCTGTTTTCTCCGCAATTATGCATGAGAATGTGTGTTCCGTTATTAGTCGTGCATAACTGCTAAAATTTTATCCGAATTGATGAAAATATTCTACCATATTATTTCTGCTTTGTCAACAGCTTTTTTATTGAATTAATGGAAATCAATTTTATACTTAATAAACGTCAGGGCAGGGAAAGATGTATCATTTACTTTGATTTATGTTTTAATAAAATTTCAATAAAAAAAATAAAAATTTACTTGACATAACACTCAGTTTATGATAGAATATTTAAGCTGATTTCTTAGGAAAGAAAAAA
>ONCX01000067.1 GCA_900316455.1 uncultured Eubacteriales bacterium | reverse complement strand
AAGAAATATTTTAAAAAAATAAAAAATTAGTTGGAAAACAGGGTTACTTTTCGTATAGATAACTGTACGGAACAGTAAACAACGAATAAAAGTACAGTTCAATAAAAAAATTGAGAAAAAAGTTGTAAAACACGTTTTAAATCCGTACTGATATATGTCGGCATTGACTGACAATTAATAAAAAGAAAGGAACATAAATTACTATGTTACCAATATGTAATAGTTTTTCAAGTTTTTCAAGTTTTTCAAGTTTTCCAAGTGAACTGAAAGCACTTGACCAATGGGTAATACACAGAAAGAAAATCCCATACGACGCGAAGACCGTGCGCAACGCAAGTGTCAGTGATTCTGCAACATGGAGCAGTTTTGAAAAGGCATTGAAAGTCTGCACGGAGAATCACTATGACGGATTGGGGTTTGTCTTTACTGACGGGCAAGGCTACGTCGGCATTGACATTGATACCTGCAGAGATCCCGCAACCAACCGTATATCCGATGGAGCAAAGAATCTTATCAACCTGTTTGACAGCTATACGGAAATAAGTCCCAGCGGATATGGCATTCATATTTTTATTCGAGCCGACGCAGGTTTCAAGCTTCCACGCCACCGATATAAAATGAAACCCAATGGAATCCTCAGAACAGATCCCGCCACCAACAAGCAAAAGACACCTGAATTGGAAATCTATAATGGCGCTCGCTACTTCACTGTAACAGGCAATGTCTACGGCACACTCAAGCCGATAGCCGAACGTACAAAGGAATTGCATGAATTCCTTGCAAAATACGCGAAGACAAAACAATCCCCTCAGCAAATCACACTGTTGGACAAGCCTTATTCTTTGAGCAATCAGGAAATCATCGAAAAAGCAAGCCGTTCCGACAAGACATTCCTGCCCCTGTACTATGGCGGCAATCTTCATTATGCAAGCGACTCCGAGGCGGATCTGGTCTTCTGCAACAAATTGGTGTTCTGGACAGGCGGAAACGAGGAGCAAATTGACCAGATTTTCCGAAACTCCCACCGCATGAGAGACAAATGGAACGAAAAATGCACTGGCAACATGACATACGGCCAACATACCATCCAGAAAGCAATGGATGATGCAACAGGCTACTATGATCCAGATTACCGCAAAAGTGCAAAGAAACCTGAATATGAGAAGAAAATCATGAAAGAGAACTGATAAATATGGAAAATGCAAATATAAACAACTATAGCGAAGAAGCATTAGCAATAAACCTTGCGGATCAGATTCGCGAAGAAAGTCATTTCCGCATTGTCAAGGACGACAATATATGCGGCGCAAAAAGGACAGGACAATACCTGATCTACAACAAGGAAAAGGGAAAATACGATTTAACCGATTCCGACGGAGTAAAAGGTTTCATCAGAGATTGCATTCAAGAACACCCGTTTTCAAGAAAACTAATTGAGAATGTATTCTATAATCTGATCACCGCGAGTGACAACAGTCCCTATATGATTGATGTCAGTCAGATCAATAATGATGAGGGAATCATCAATTTCAATAATGGAATTTACGACATCGCGACAAGAACCATGCTTCCGCATGATCCGAAATACATATCCACCATACAGATTCCATGCAGCTACACCCCCAGCGTCAAGCCTGCCTGTCCTGCTATATTGAAGGATTTTCTGTTGTATTGCTTTGACAACGACAAAGAGCAAATCAAACTCCTGTTTCAGTTTTTCGGTGTCGCCATCAGCAATTTAGATGCCAGTTCACTCAAAAAAGCACTGTTTATTGTCGGACCTGGCAATACAGGGAAATCGCTCTTGCGCAACCTCATTTGTGAGCTTGTCGGCAAAGAAAAATGCGGCACATCGGATTTGTCGCAGTTGGAACAACGGTTTGGCGCAAGCATTCTTTATCAGAAGAGAATCGGCGGATACAGTGATATGAGCGCAGACTTCATCAATCAAGTGGAGCTATTCAAGAATCTGACTGGCGGCGATGATATTCCCGTGGAATTCAAGCATCAGAACAGATTCAGCATGAGATTCAAAGGGCTGCTCCTGTTTACGGCAAATAAGTTGCCGCAATTTCCCTCCGACACAGGTGATGAAGTCTTTGACAGAATGTGTATTATGAAAACTGTCGGCATAGCCTACGACAAAGATAAGAAGCCATCTCCTTCATCCGTAGAAAAAGATCCTGCTATGTTGTATAAGCTGCTGCAAGACGATGTAAAGCGTTTTTTCATCTACAGAGCAATTCAGGGATTGCATGAAGTGATAAATGGCCATCAATACAGTATCACAGCAAAGAATGATGCGTATATGAAGGAATACAGAGAATCGCTTAACAGCGTAAAGAGCTTCCTGAAAAACTGTTGTATTCTGGAAAAAGACAGTCCTGTAGGAATCGACTATTTCAAGACAAAAACCATCTATAATGTCTATTGTAATTGGTGCGGTTCTGTCGGACTGGGAGACCGTATCCTGAAACAATCAGTCTTTAACAGTGAATTGAGCCGCCTCGGTTGTGGCATGAGTCGCTTTTCAATAGGCTATAACTGTTACACTCAATTTACACTGAATCAGGAAACACGCACTAACTATCATGTTTGCCCCGTCACGAAATCAATGTTCTGATCGCAATAAATATGAAAAAATCTGAAAATTTTGTTGGAAAACAGCCTTTATTTTCGTATTAGTATGTGTAACCGTATTTTGTTATTCTATACTTCTACATTATCATCTGTTTTACGGAATGACGATGACACGGATCGTCGGCATTCCAATCCAACACAAATCTTGATATGTAGTCACCATAGACCAATTGCAGAAGATGCTGAACATCGGGCGCAATTCCGCTTATGAATTGCTCAGAAACAATATCATCAAATCCGTCAGAGTCGGTAAACGCTACATTATTCCCAAGGTATATGTCATAGCCTATCTTTTCGGATAAGGAGAACTGTTAATGGCAAAAAAGAAAGTCGCACCCGTCACAGGCAGCATTCAGATTAAAAACAACAAGTATTACGCCGTGATCAATCTCAAGGATGAGCACGGGTACCGCAAGCAGAAGTGGATTTACACGGAGATCGACGTAAAGAAAGGCAGCAAGAAACAGGCGGAACGGATTCTCCACCAGATACTTGAGGAATACACTCAGAAAGCCGAAGAGGAAGCCATGCGCCAAGAGCATAAGGGGGAACCCTATGCCGACATGAAAGTTGCGGAGTATTTCAGACAGTGGCTTGAAAAAATCAAGCAGGAAGTCACTCCCAACACCTATCGCTCCTACTACGGCAATATGACCAATCACATTATTCCCTATTTTGAGGAGACAGGTCTGACACTGAGAGAACTCAAGCCCTATCATCTGGAAGATTACTACCGACTGAAATCACAGCCCAATTCCCGTCTTGACGGAGAAGAAGCGCTCTCCCCTACTACCATCAAGCATCACCACCAGAACATCAGCAAGGCGCTTTCCGATGCTGTCACCAGAGGCGCGATCACATTCAACCCCGCCAGCGTTGCCAAAACTCCCAAGGTTCCGAAATTCAAAGCTAACTTTCTCAATCCGACGCAACTCAATGAATTGCTCGCCCTTTTCAAGGGAACACCCATTGAGATTCCCGTCATGCTGGGCGTTGTCTATGGATTCAGGAGAAGTGAAGTGATCGGGCTGACATGGAGTGCGATTGACTTTGATAACAAATCCATTACCATTTCTCAGACCGTACAACAACATACTGGCGGAGATTATATTGGCTCCACAAAGAACGAAAGCAGTTATCGCTCTCTGCCTTTGCTCGACGATGTAGCTGAATTGCTCCAAAA
>ONCX01000004.1 GCA_900316455.1 uncultured Eubacteriales bacterium | reverse complement strand
CGGGCTTCGATAAGATCCTTGCTCATAGCGAGATCATCCGAATAAACTTCATTCATAAGCTCTTCAATAACCGGCATTTTTTCAATTGCCTTGTCTGTGTTCAAGGTAACAAAGTGGGATTCCTGTAAAATATTGCGGATGGCCGTCCTGATTCCCTTACGCAAAGGCTTTCCTTCCTTTGACGGCATTACCGGCTTATCCTTTGGTTTAGCGCAGCCGTTGACACATATATTCAGAATAATGTCTGTTGCGGCACGTCTTGAAAAAACCAGCGCTTCAAGCAGAGAATTACTGGCAAGTCTGTTTTTACCGTGAATACCTGTGTGTGAACATTCGCCGACCGCGTAAAGTCCGGGAATATTGGTTCTCGCCTTGGTATCTACATTAATGCCGCCCATCAGATAATGCTGCGTCGGATAAATCGGTATCCAATCCTTAGTCATATCAATGCCCTCTTCAAGGCATTTTTCATAGATCATAGGGAATCTGTTCCTTACAAATTCCGGATCCTCATGCGTTATGTCAAGATAAAATTTATCGCTGTTCAGACGCTTGCCTTCCTGAATAATAATTCGGGAAACGACATCACGTGGAGCAAGCTCACCGCGGTAATCATAATTCTCCACAAATCGGTCCCCGTTGACATTTCTCAGCACAGCGCCTTCACCCCTGACTGCCTCGGAGATCAGAAAGCGTTCGTGAGAATCGTCCTTTGGGGCAAATCCGGTCGGGTGGAACTGTATATAGGAGAGATTCTTAATTTTCGCGCCGAGATTGAATGCCATTGTAATTCCGTCGCCGGTCGCTATTGCTGAATTAGTTGTGTATTTGAATACACGTCCGATTCCGCCGGTACCTAAAATAACATAAGGCGAGAATACCGGCTTAATATCTCCGTCAGCCGTCATGATACCCAACCAGAATCCGCCTCCGCTGTCCTTTTGCAGCGAACAGAGAAGCGTGTTTTCCAGAAGCTCAACATTCGGCTTTTCCGCGACGATTTCCAAAAGCTGACGCACTATCTCACGTCCGGTTGAATCCTTGTGATGAGCTATTCTGTGACGGCTGTGACCGCCTTCGAGCGTCATGGAAAGATTGCCGTGACTGTCGCTGTCAAATTGCACTCCCAGTTCCCTCAGCTTCAGGACATCGGAAGGTCCCTCTGTGACAAGGACCTCAAGCGCGGAAAGGTCGTTCTTATAACCGCCTGCGATAAGCGTATCGGCAATGTGCAGCTTGTAATTGTCATTGTCCTTGTCGATTACGGCAGCGACGCCGCCCTGTGCAAGCGAACTGTTGGATAGAGAAAGCTCGCGCTTGCTTATTACCAGTACGCTTATATCTTCGCTGAACTGCAGCGCGGCATATAGTCCCGAAACGCCGGAACCTACTATCACTACATCATAATTATCTTTCATTTGAAATCATTCATTCCTTAATCTGAATTTACGCAACAGAATAATTATCCGCCGTATTTAAGCATGTTGTCAATGCTGCGCTTTGCTTTAAGCCTGAGTTCCTCTTCTATCTCAATAACTTCGCCAAAATTGCCAAGAAGAGCGTCGTATACATTCTGAAGAGTTGTCATCTTCATATTCGGGCAGGTCAGCTTATTTGGTGCGAGCTGCCAGAAGCCGCGTTCGGGATAATCTCTGCTTAATTTATCGCAAACTCCGCGCTCTGTAGCTATTATCACATCGTCGCTGACGCTCTTGCAATAATTTATTATTTCTGAAGTAGATCCTATAAAGTCGCAGAGATCGACAACTGCCTTACGACATTCAGGGTGAACTGCTATTTTTGCGTTGGGGTGCTTTGCTTTAGCCTCCTGAACGTCCTTAACTGAAACGCTGTGATGAGTCGGACAGCAGCCGTCCCAAAGAATAATCTCCTTTTCCGGAACAAATTTTGAGACATACCCTCCCAAATTCTGATCGGGTATAAACAGCACCTTTTTCGACGGAAGAGCTGAAACAATCTTCACGGCGGTGGAGGAAGTCACGCACACGTCGCATTCGGCTTTAAGCTCAGTTGAGGTATTGATGTATGCACAGACACAAACATCAGGATTTTCCTCGCGAAATTTCCTTACGCGTTCGGGAGCGATCTGTTCCGCCATAGGACATGTGGCGTGCTTGTGCGAGAGAATTACCTCCTTTTCCGGAGAAAGAATTTTCACGGTATCAGCCATAAAGCGCACGCCGCAGAGAAGTACGCGCCTGACCTCCGGCATTTTTGCCGCCGCCTTGGAGAGAGCGAAGCTGTCGCCCGAAATATCGGCAATGTCGATAATGTCCGGAGCCTGATATGTGTGGGCGAGTATAAGTGTGCCGGTTTCATTTTTTGCCTGAAGAATCGCCTGCTTTAACTCGGTCGTATTCATTATATCATATCCTTTCGTTAAGAAAACTCAGTATTTGCCGGAGTAATTATAATTATATTCATTTTAGCACAATCGCAATCTCATTTCAAGTAGTTTACATATCATTGCTATTGATTTTATGTCCGAATTTTTCTGATTTTTTCATTATTTCTGTTGCGTCCTTTTAACAATGCTGCTATAATAAACGATTGACGGATAATAAAATATTTCAGAAAGCAGGAGATCAATAAATTATGGAAAAATCAAAGGTTGAAATCTATACAGACGGCGCATGTTCAGGTAATCCGGGACCTGGCGGATGGGGCGCGGTGCTGATTTACGGCGAACACGAAAAACAGCTTTCAGGCGGCGAACCGGAAACCACTAATAACCGCATGGAATTGACTGCTGTAATAGAAGCGCTGTCGCTGCTCAAACGACCCTGCGAGGTGACGCTTACGACAGATTCAAAATATGTCGCGGACAGCGTTACGAAGGGCTGGGTCTACGGCTGGCAGAAGCGTGGCTGGAAAAAGGGCGACGGTAAGCCCGCGCTCAATCCTGATCTCTGGGAAAAGCTGCTGCCGCTTCTAAAAATGCACGATGTGAAATTCGTATGGATCAAAGGTCACGCGGGGCATAAGTACAACGAAATATGCGACAGGCTCGCCGTATCCGAGTGGCAAAAATTCAAGAAGTGAGACGTTTCAGGATTAAAAAATTGATTATTTATTGAATCAGGAATTTATTACATGTGTAGATAAGCTCTGAATAAAACTCTTTTCTTACGCCATACTATTAACGAAGAAAGGGGTTATATAAAAAATGAGTAAAAAGAAAAAAATCAATGTTCAACAGACCGACGAATACGGTCAGATTGAAGGAATGGATACTATGAATGTTGTATCTGACACCGAATGTACCGGAATGATTCCGACTCCGCCAGGAGGCTGTGACGACGCGGATTCTTACCGTGAAATCGGCGACATTCCTGCGGAGCCGACAATTATCGGCGATCCTCCGAAAGAAAAATCCGAAAAGAAAAACGTCAGATAGTTTCTTCAAAAATGAATTTAATGCTATTCTGTTGTAAATTTGATTTATTTGTACTATGAATAAAAAAGTGACTTGTACTTTCGGAATACTTAATTCCAAAAGTACAAGTCAAATTTATAAGTTTATGCGTTAATTAATCTGAATATTATTCAGCAAGATTTGCCTCGAGAGTATCAAGCTGCTCTTTGAGCTTTGCGGGCAGCTTATCGCCGAATTTAGCATAGAATTCCTTGATACCCGGAATTTCCGCTTTCCAGAGATCCTTGTCAACATTGAGAATGCCGGCGAGAGCTTCCTTGGAGAAGTCAAGACCTTCGAGATTAATGTCGTCAACCTCAGGAACATAGCCGATAGCGGTTTCCTTAGCGCCGACCTTACCCTCGCATCTCTTGAGCATCCAGTCGAGGACGCGGAGATTGTCGCCGAAGCCCGGCCAGATGAAGTGACCTTCCTCGTCAGTGCGGAACCAGTTTACATGGAAAATCTTAGGAGCCTTATCGCCGAGCTTCTCGCCCATATCGATCCAATGCTGCCAGTAATCAGCCATGTTATAGCCGCAGAATGGAATCATAGCCATCGGATCGCGGCGGACAACGCCGACTGCGCCTGTAGCGGCAGCGGTTGTCTCGGAAGCCATAGTGGAGCCTACAAACACGCCGTGATTCCAGTCTCTTGACTGATACACCAGCGGAGCGGTCTTTGCACGGCGACCTCCGAAAATAATCGCGCTGATCGGAACGCCTGTAGTAGAATCGAATTCAGCGGAAACGCAGGGGCAGTTCTTCGCGGGAGCTGTAAAGCGTGAATTTGGATGTGCAAGCTTGTTGCCAGCGGCGGTGTATTCTACGCCGTTGACTCTTTCGCCCTTCCACTCGACAGCGTTGACAGGGGGATTCTTGTCAAGTCCTTCCCACCATACGGTGTTGTCATCGAGATTGTGAGCGACATTGGTGAAGATAGTACCCTTTCTTGTAGAAGCAAGAGCATTGGGATTGGACTTCTGATTAGTACCCGGAGCAACTCCGAAGAAACCGTTTTCCGGATTGATAGCCCACAGTCTGCCGTCGGGACCTATTCTCAGCCAGCTGATATCATCGCCGACACACCAGACCTTGTAGCCTTTCTTCTTGTATACCTCAGGCGGAATCATCATTGCAAGGTTTGTCTTGCCGCAGGCGGACGGGAATGCAGCGCAGACATACTTGATTTCTCCTTCAGGATTTTCCAGACCGAGAATCAGCATATGTTCTGCCATCCAGCCTTCTTTCCAGCCCTGATATGAAGCGATACGGAGCGCAAAGCATTTCTTGCCGAGCAGAACGTTTCCACCGTATGCGGAGTTGACGGAAATGATGGTGTTATCCTGCGGGAACTGGCAGATATATCTCTTTTCCTCATCAACGTCACACTTAGCGTGCAGACCCTTTACCCAATCGGTATTCTCGTTGCCGAAAGCGTCGAGAACAGCCTTGCCGCAGCGTGTCATTATTGCCATGTTAAGTACAACGTAGATGGAATCTGTAACCTCAAGACCAACCTTGGAGAATTTGGAACCGATCGGTCCCATAGAGTATGGAATGATATACATTGTCCTGCCGGCATATCTGCCTCTGGCAATGTCGTAAAGCATTTTATATGCCTCTGCAGGCTCCATCCAGTTGTTGGTCGGACCTGCCTCTTCCTTGGAATTGGCGCAGATAAATGTACGAGCCTCAACACGTGCAACATCATTAGGCTTTGTACGGTGCAGATAGCAGCCCGGAAGTTTTTCCTCATTGAGCTTGATCATTTCGCCGGTTGAGCAGGCTTCCTTGCGAAGCTCTTCAAGCTGTTCCTCGGATCCGTCGATCCATACTGTCTTATCGGGCTTGAGAAGCTCGGTCATTTCATCGAGCCACGCGAGCATTGACTTATTCTGAGTTAATGCCATAAAAAAATCTCCTTTCACATTCGGGTAAAAGCTAACTGAAAAATCACCCGAAGAGGTACAATTATTTGTACTTGGTATCATTATACAATACATCATATGATTTTTTCAATTGATAAACTGTTAAAATTTTTTACAGTATTATGATTTTTTTAACAGTAATTAATAATTAATAGGCAATTCATTCAATAGGGAGGAAATTGTTAACTGAAAAAGAGCCGCAAAAGATATTTCTCTTGCGACTCAGTAAATCATTCGTTATTATTTTCCGGAACTGCGGTTGCAAAATAAATAATATCGCTCATTTCGCGCGTACCGGTGTATGCGGGTTTATTAACCAGTTTTTTGTTGAACATAATCGTTCCCGTCTGACCTCCGTCAAGAGTATATGCTATACGCACACCTTTTTTATTTATTACTTTGGCAAAATTTTCAAGAGAACTTCCAGGCAGACCTAATCGGCAGAGCAGATAATGCTTATCATAATCAAACTGACATATGGCGGCTCTTGGATAAGCCTTTGCCGGTGTTCCGTTCTGATATTTGTATAGCTTATCTTTGTTGGAAGAAACCTTATAGTCATCAATAAGCATAGGACCGAACGCCAGCGTATGAATTATTTCGTTATTCCTATAAACGTCGGTTTTGAAGAAATCCTTTGTGGATTCATAAATGGAAAAATTGCCGTTTATATCATATACAAGAATATCCATTTTGGGCGTAAGATGGCTTCCGACTTTATCCCGTATTAAATTACCGTACTGTATCTCGATTCCATAGGGTCTGAAAGCGCAATAGTCGCCTGACATACCTAATATTCCATTGGTTTTTCTGAAAATATTTTCAGGAAAGTCCTTATGCTTTTTACTGATAACATTGTCAACAAATGTTCTTCGGAATTGACTCGGATGAGCAATCCATACCTCTGCGTATGTCATAATGCCGTATTTGGTTTTTTCGTTCCAGCATTTTACTTCAATAGTCTCATCCTTATAATAATCTATCGGAGAACCGTCGTAATTCTTCCGCTCATCATCTTCAATTTTAGTAAATTTGGTTTTATCCGGCATAGGAGTGAGATAATCGCACATTTCAAGCTTATATATCCGCGGGATCTTGTGAATATTATCAACAGCAATACTAAGCAAATTATCAGAAGCATCCGTAAAGAAACTGTACCGATCTTTTTTAGACAGAGGTGATGTTGCTATGTTCATAATATTTCCCGATGGCAAAAGCCATGTGAACACGAGAATAAAAAGAATCAGTGCGACAGCTTTTACAGGCATTAATCTGCCTTTCTTTTTAATCAGAGAATTGTCAATTTCATCATAGCTTTGCTCCGGAATGATTATTTTCGATATATTATGCTCAAAGTGTGTAACGTCTATCTCCGGATTATCCGCACTTATGTATTTTTTAAATCTTCCGTTGGCAGCAGAACGGTTTGTATTATCTTTATCTGAAATAGAGTTATTATCTGATAAACCGCGCAACGTTTTTTGTCTGTCTGAATTGTGAGTATTAAAAGAACGATGATTATTACTGACATGGTTCATTTCATCATCTAAAGAATTTGAACCGTTTCCTTTTGGTCGGAACATTTTTATCAGATCGTTTGCCTGCTCATCAGAAATCAATTTTCTTTCAGAAAAATCATTATAATTGTCGTCATTTTGATTCATTATAATTTTTCATTCCTTCGATAAAAAAGTCACACACCTTTGGTTTGTTTGTTGAGGGTAGTACGGTAAATAAATATTCCGTTTATTGACGCTCCAAGCATGGAAAGGAAAATAACGCTGTAATTTCTTATAAAATTATGATAAGAAATTCTGTTCAGTTCCATCCCAAGCGTAATTCCTACAGCAGCAAGAGCGACAAGCGGCGCAACTATCTGGTACCATTTAAAGCCGTTTATCTTATTTGAACGAATTGCAAAAATAACTGTCACCGCAGTGAAGAAGACCGCGCCTAAAATCTGCTGTAGTCTGACGAAGCTGTTGCCCATAACGTAAAGAGCGTCAACATGCATGCTGTCAAAAATACCTTGAGAGCAACCGTGCATGAGCAGGAAAAGCAGCGCAATATCTCCGTGTCTGCCTTTCATGCCTATTTTTTCATTGCTGTTCTTTGCAAATATTACGCAAAGTACTATAAAAATAATCAGTGAAAAAAACGCCTCAAAATTAAATACGGCAAGAAGCCATTCGCCTCTTTGCTCGTTATAGATTGTCAGAGGAAAAAAATGATACTTTTCGTTTTTTAGAACCAAGCCGATATTATCCCCAGAAAAATAAGCTGACAATCTTCCTAATACAATAGATAAAGCACCAGCGGCTGCTATACAATCGCAAACAGCGCCCGCATTGAACGAGGACGAAAAAAGCTTCATGATTCCGGCTGAAATCATTACGCCGATAATAACACCGTAAAGAGTATATCCGCCTCTGATAAAATTCAGATGATCGCCGAGTGATTCATATTCTTCAAAATTGCAGCTCCAGTAAAGCAGTCTTGAAAAAACAAAACCGACCGGAAAAGAAAGAAGAATGCAATTAAGAAGATCATTGCATGATCCAGTTTTAAATAATTTAAAAAGAATAAAAGAAACGATCACGGCAATAGCTATTGCAAGAGCCATAAAGACACCGTGCCAGTAAATGCAAATACTGCCAAGCAGCATGGCAAGATTATTCATTGTTTAACAGCTTCCTTTCTGTTACGGCAAATAATTCTTATTCATTTGGTATTGCTGTTGCAAAAAAGAGAATATCACTCACCTGACGTGTACCGCCATAAGCAACTTTATTTATTATTTTCTTATGGAACAATAAAGTAGCAGTCTGACCGCCGTCAAGGTTATACGCAAATCGCACTCCCTTGCTCTGCAATACAGTCGCAAAGTCAACGCCGTTCATTCCCTCGTAATCCAGAGTGCAGAGCAGATAATGTTTGTCATAGTCGAACTGGCATATAGCCGCTCTCGGATAGATCGATCTCAACTCACCGGGATGCTGCGCTCTCAATCGAAGCTTGTATGAATCGCTAACAGCGTAATTGTCTACAAGCACAGGTCCAAAGGCAAATGTATGTATTATTTCTCCATTTTTATATGCATCAGTCTCATAAAAGCTGTCATTATCTTCATATGCTGAAAAGTTGCCATTTTTGTCATAAACAGCAATGTCAAGAATACTGTTTTTTACGCCTCTGATAACCTGTCCGTACTGAATAATAATTCCAAGGTTGCGGAAAGCACAAAAATCAGCAGACATTCCTACTACTCCATTGGTTTTTGCGAATATATTCTGCGGATGATCGAGGTGCTTTTTGCTGATAACATTATCAACCAGTGTACGTCTCAGCTGACTTGGATCAGAAATCCAAACCTCAGAAAAATTGAAAACCTTGCCGCTGATTTCCTCGCGCCAGCACTTTACCTCAATACTGTCATCCTTATAGTAGTATATTGGCTTGCCGTCAAAATTCTGACGTTCATCATCATATTTTTCCTCAAATTTGGATTCGTCAGGAGCGGGCGTGAGCGTTTCACTGAGTTCGAGAATATACTTACGCGGAATAACATGCACATCCTTGAGCGCATCGCTGAGAAGATTCTGTGACGACATCTGAAAGAAAGCGTCGCGATCCTTGGAGGAAGGTATTGCCGCTTCAAGATTCATAACGTTCGCTGACGGAAGAAGCCATGTCGCAATTAATATCATAAGAGCAATCGAAAGAATCTTTAAAGATGTGTTCCGAACATTATTATGGAGATTTTTCGCAGATGCAGCGCTTTTTGAAGCAGTACTGTTCTTCACTGTAATTTCTTTACTTTCATTATTTTGTGAATAGTTTTCTGAATATCCGGAATCGCTTTCATTACTTACAGGATTATTTTCACTATCATCGATATCATTATAATTGCCATTGAATGAATCAAAAATCTTAATAATGTTTTCAGCCTGTTCATCGGTTATATGCGATGAAGTTTTTCTCACTTTTATGTTCCTCCTCGAAATAGAGATACTAAGGATATATGCAAAATACAGCTTGTGAATTAAATTAATCTTCTAAATCAAAGCCACCGCTTATAGCATAAAACAGATCGTCGGTAATTGAAATCAGCCATTTGCTTCCATTATATTTCAGCTTAATATCAAACGTTTTGGAGGTACAATACTTCTCAGAATCCTTCATAAGCTCATCAAGAGCTTCTGCCGCAATTTTTTCAGCGCCATCATCAGTAAGGATAACAGCACCGTCCTTTTCCTCTACATAGCCCTCCCTGTTTTCGGCAATGTATCTTTTTCCAAGTTTTGTAGACATGGATTTTAGGTCTTCCGATATAAGATTAAAATCAAAATATGTAAAATCCACTTTACATGATGCGTTCAACTGGGAGCAACTCACATCACCGTTTATCTTATATTTGTAGCTTTCCACAAGATAACTATACAGTTTTTGTGCAAATACGCCCTCAATATCATTCTTCATAGAAAGAGACATATCGCTGAGATACTCGTCCGCCTTATTAAAGTTTCCTTTGCATACGTTGTCAAAAAAAGCTGTAACGGTATCCGCCGGTTCAGGAATATCACCCACTATTTTAAGCGGCATGTCACAAGCGCTTAATGACAGGATTGCCGCTAAAGCGGTAAACAGAAATAAAATTCTTTTTTTAACTGACATTTTTAATCTCCCTCTTAATTAGCAAAATGATAAATAATCTTCGGACACAACATAAGTAATTTTATAACACATAAAAAAAAATGTCAATATAATCAAAGTTAAAAAACCTGTTCCGAAAAAAATTTACAACTTAATACGCCATAAAAATTACAATAAAAATGTAGATTTTATTGTACCTTTATGTTATAATGATTTAAATCGCATGAAGGTCGCCTGTCTTTTTTATTAAATCAGGTATTGTGTCCTTTAAAAGAAGGTATTGCTATGATGAAAATATACCGTACAGATAACAAGATATTACGGGAGATAAACGAAATAAAGGACGGCTGCTGGGTAAACATGGTAGATCCGTCTTACAATGAGGTCGCCGAGATCGCCGGTCAGTTCGATATTGACGAAGCGGACATTATGGCTGCGCTCGATGATGAGGAAAGCTCCCGTATTGAGCTTGAGGACGGATATACGCTCATCCTTATCGACATTCCGTCAATAGAGGTAAGGCACGATAAGAACCGTCACACTACAATTCCGCTCGGTATCCTGATAACTCAGACAGCAATCATCACAGTTTGCACGGCTGAAACACCGATTCTGAATGACTTTATAAATAAACGAATAAAGGATTTCAGCACAAAGAAAAAAATGCGCTTTATTTATCAGATAATCGCACGCACCATATCATTCTATCAATCAACGCTTAGGACAATAGACAAAATGCGTACTGAAATTGAAGAACGTGTAGGGGACGATACCACTGATATGGATCTTATCGACCTGCATGAGCTTGAATCTACTCTGGTTTATTTTGCCACATCGCTTAACGCGAACAGCGGAGTTCTTAACCGACTTACACGGTATACGCGTCTTGAACAGTACCCTGATGATCAGGAGCTTCTCGATGATCTTATCGTTGAAAACCGACAGGCAATAGAAATGACCGCAATTTACAGAGATATTCTTAACGGAACGCGAGAATTAATATCCTCAATAATCGACAGCAAGCTTAACAATGTGATGAAATATCTCACCTCCATTACACTTGTAATGGCTATTCCCACAATTATTTCCGGATTATATGGAATGAATGTGCCGTCAGCCGGCATGCCGTTCGGAGAATCACGCTTCGGCTTTGCGATTGTATGCTTTATTACGCTTGTAATATGCGTCGCGGCAATGGTTGTAATGAAGAAAAAAAGAATGCTTTAATATAATTATTTAAGGAGAATTTGAAAATGGATAATATTCTGAGAATTCTGAACGACAATCCGCGCCTTTCTAATGCCGAGATAGCAGCAATGACTGGAATTACAGAGGATGAAGTCGGTGAAAAAATCGCATCATATGAGAGAAACGGCATAATTTGCGGATACAAGACCGTTATCAATTGGGAAAAAATAGAGAAAACCGACAAGGTGACAGCTATAATAGAGCTTAAAGTCACTCCACGCAGGGACACTGGCTTTGAAGCCATCGCAGAAGAAATAATGAGCTTCGACGAGGTGGAATCTGTAAGTCTGATGAGCGGGGGATATGATTTTTCTGTTTGTGTAACAGGACGTACATTTCAAGAGATAGCCCTTTTTGTAGCTAAAAGACTTGCTCCGCTTGATTCGGTCACATCAACGACAACCACATTTATTTTAAAGAAATACAAAGAAGACGGAATTATTTTGTCATCACAGAACGATGAAAGAGGAGCTGATGTGCTGTGATGAATTATAATTCATTGATTAATCAAACGGCACTTGATATTCCTCCATCGGGAATACGTCGGTTCTTTGATATAGCCGCCGAGATGGAGGACGTTATTTCTCTTTCTGTAGGCGAGCCTGATTTTCCGACTCCATGGCATGTGCGCGACGTCGCCGTTGAATCCCTGCAAAAAGGACGCACAGGCTATTCGCCCAACAAGGGATTCACCGCCTTATGCAGGGAAATCTGCGGATATTACAGCCGCAGGTTCGGTCTACAATATGATTATAAAAAAAATGTAGTTGTTACTGTCGGAGGTTCAGAAGCTATAGATCTTGCTATCCGTACACTTGTCAATCCCGGAGACGAGGTACTTGTCCCGCAGCCAAGCTTTGTATGCTATGAACCGATAGCGCGGCTTGCGGGAGCCAAGGTTGTCAGGATAGTGACACGCAGAGAAGACGAATTCCGACTGACAGCAGACGCACTCAGAGAATGCATTACCGACCGTACAAAACTGCTGATTCTTCCTTTTCCGAATAATCCCACAGGCGCAGTTATGCGCCGTGAGCATCTCGAAAGCATAGCAGAGGTGCTTCGCGGAACAAATATTTTAGTTCTTGCCGATGAGATTTACTCCGAGCTTACCTATAACGGACAGCCGCATGTTTCAATAGCGTCAGTGGAAGGAATGAAAGAACGGACGGTAATCGTAAACGGTTTTTCAAAATCATACGCCATGACCGGCTGGCGTCTTGGCTACGCGCTCGGTCCGGAATCTATCATCTCAGTGATGACCAAAGTACATCAGTATGCTATAATGTGCGCTCCGACAACATCTCAGTACGCCGCGATAGAAGCGCTGCAGAACGGGGACGATGACATTGCCAAAATGCGCGGCGAATATGACATGCGAAGACGGCTCATAGTAAGGGGATTCAGAGAATTAGGGCTTGATTGCTTTGAACCCGAAGGAGCATTTTACGTTTTCCCAAGCATTATCTCAACCGGAATGACCTCAGAGGAGTTCTGCGAAAAGCTGCTAAAGGAAAAACATGTCGCCGTTGTCCCCGGCAATGCATTCGGAGATTGCGGAGAAGGTTTCATACGCGTTTCATATGCCTATTCCACAGCGCATATTAACGAGGCGTTAAGGAGAATAGGACAGTTTTTAAAGGAACAAAAGTAAAAATAATACGAGGAATGATTGCCGTGAAAATTCATGCATACGCAAAAATAAATCTAACGCTCGATATACTTGGCAAAAGACCCGACGGATATCACAATCTCGTTATGGTTATGCAATCAGTCGGATTATACGATGAAATTGATGTAAAGTTAAACAACTGCACATCAATCAATGTGAAAAGCTCATCAGCTTTACTCGCTGATAATGAGAGCAATACGGCTTTTAAAGCTGCAAAATGCTTCTTTGATTATTCAGGTATCACAGATAAGGGCGTTGAAATTGAAATAATAAAAAATATACCGATGGAGGCAGGAATGGCTGGCGGCAGCGCTGACGCTGCCGCGGTCATAATTGCACTCAACAAGCTTTGCGGTACTGATTATCCCGACGAAAAATTATGGGAAATCGGCGTAAAAGTCGGAGCTGATGTACCGTTCTGCATTACAGGCGGCACTATGTTAGCGGAAGGAAAGGGTGAGATACTCAGCAGGCTTCCACAGCTTTCGGATTTTAAGAAAACTCCTGTTATTCTTCTTTGTAAGCCTGATGTTGGTGTTTCGACCGGCAGGGCTTATTCCGCAGTCGATAATTGCGATCAGTCTTCGCTGCGTCGTCCTGACGCGGAGGCAATGCGATTGGCACTTTCGGAGCAGAATATTAACGGGGTCGCGCATAATCTTGAAAATGTATTTGAACAGGTTCTTAATATAGAAGAATGCGAAACTATCAAAAAGGCTATGATTGACGGCGGAGCTATCGGTTCATGTATGACCGGAAGCGGCACTACCGTTTTCGGTATTTTTGACAGCCAAGAGTATGCGAAGCAATGCGCCTTTACACTTAAAAAGGCTTATAAAAATACATTTCTGACTCAAGCGACGGACTGCGGATGCAAGATAGTTTCTGAAAAATAAAATTAAATGAATAAAATAATATCTTCCGTCAATAATTATTCCGAATCGGTTCGGATAATTAATTATCGGGGGATATTATTTTATGAAAAGATTGGAAATTTCTGTTTTTCTGTCCGTTGTTTTTTATATGTTTATAGGTATGTTTGCTTTGAATACCCAATGCGACGGTATTCGCGATAGCGTGCTTCGTATGCATGTTCTTGCAAATTCCGACAGCAACGCAGATCAGGAGCTTAAAATGAAGGTGCGCGACAGATTGCTTGAAATAAGCAGCGATATTTATTCTGATGCATCTTCAAAAGAGGAAGCCATCATGAAAACGAAAAAAAATCTTGATTTGATTCGTGACGAGGCAAAAGCTGTTATAGAATCAAACGGCTATACTTATCCTGTGAGCGTTTCCCTGGAAGAAACTTATTTTACAACAAGGTCTTATGATGACTTCACACTTCCGGCAGGCAATTATCAGGCGCTTCGAGTTGTCATTGGAGAGGGAAAAGGTCATAACTGGTGGTGTGTAATGTTCCCACCGCTTTGCATATCAGCCGCTTCGGAAAACGAAGCGCAACTGAGCGATATTTTGAATTCGGAACAGCTTGAACTGGTCGAAGGAAATGATTATGAAATAAAATTCAAATGCGTTGAAATATACGAGGAATTAAAGAAATATTTATCTGAAAATCATCAGTAATGGATTTTGCAAATTAAAAAGCATTTATTGAAATGTGGTTGATTAAAACATGGGAATAAAATTTGTACTTGGAACCTCAGGCAGCGGCAAAACTTATTATGCGAGAAAACGCGCAGCAGAGCTTGCCGAAAGAGGCATACGTACAGCGCTTATTGTGCCTGAGCAATTTTCATTTGAAACCGAACGCGCAATGCTTCATCTTCTTCCTGCAAGGATATGCAATAATGTGGAAATTTTTAGCTTCACGAGACTTGCAAGAACAGTTTCACGTGAAACGGGAGGAATTGCCGGAACCAGACTCGACAATTCCGGTCGCGCAGCCGTAATGAACGTTGCAATGACACAGTTGCAGGACAATCTTTCGCTTTACGCTGGAACTAAAAAACGTCAGGATCTAATAAAAAATATGCTTTCAGCTGTGAGCGAATTCAAAAGCTGTACAATAAGCCCTGAGCTTTTGCTTGAAACTGCAAAAAAAGCTGATGACAAAGTGCTGTCACAAAAGCTCACGGAGATTTCCTTGATTTACGCTGCATATAACGCCTTGATTGCTAATATTGGTTCAATAGATCCGCTTGACGATCTTTCCAGACTTGCAAAAAATCTTGAAAAAACAGATTACTTCAGTGGATTTACTGTAATCGCAGATAGCTTTACAGGATTTACAGGACAGGAATTGACAGTATTAAAGCAGATCATCTCACAGTGCGATAAATTTGAGATTACGCTTTGCTGTGAAGAACCTGAAAAAAAAGCGGGAAACAAAATTTATGAAACTCTTTTCAGTTCTGTGTATAACACAATAGATTCGCTGAGTGCATTTGACGATAAAATTGAATTTGAAATTCTTGATAAACATAAACGGTTCAATAATGACGCGCTGAAAAAATTAGAGAAGGATTTATTTCGCGTAAGATCCTCTGAGCCATATGGCAAAAAATGTGATTCTGTGGTAATTTATTCCGCCGAGGACAAATATGATGAAACTGAATTTATTGCAAGGGAAATAAGACGACTTGTTCGTGAAATGAAAATGCGTTGGAGAGATTTTGCAATCATCTGCCGTTCAGATACAGATTACAAAAATCAGATGCTTCGCTCACTTGAACTTCAGGGAATCCCATGCTTTTGTGACAGACGTTCATCAGTAACCGAAATGCCTCTTGTAAGATTTGTTTTATCCGCGCTGGACATTATAAACGGTCATTGGCGCAGCGAAGACATAATGCGCTGGTTGAAAACGGGATTGCTTCGGGATATAAGCATGGTAGATGCGGCGAGACTGGAAAATTATTGTTTTGTATGGAGTATAAGCGGTAAAAAATGGAAAAAAGAGTTTAATCTTTCGCCTTATGGTTATTCAGAACGCGAAAATGAAGAAGACAAAGATATTCTGGATAAAATTAACGCATCAAAAAGCTGTATAGTCAATTTGCTTGACAGATTTGAGAGCGACGTCAACAAGCAATATGCAAGCGGGAAGGACATGACTGCCGCAGTTTATCATCTTTTTGAATCAGCGGGCTGCGCGGAATGCATAGAGAATATGCTTCCAAAGCTGTCGCCACAGGCCGCGGAAGCACAGGGACAGGTATGGAATCTTGTCATGAACGTTCTCGATCAGCTTGCGAGTATACTTGGTGATTCAAGGATTTCATTCAGAGAGTTTTCTGATCTGCTTACTCTTATGCTTGGTTTATGCGATGTAGGCGAAATTCCGCAGGGCATGGACGAGGTTGTTTTCGGTTCCGCCGACAGAATAAGAACTTCGGACGTCAAGGCAGTATTTATTTTGGGTGCAAACGAGAGTGTGTTTCCAAAGCTGCCGGAATCATCAGGCATATTCACAGAAAATGAACGCAAGCTGCTTGTCAGCATGAAGCTACCCCTTGCAGGCGATTCTGACAGTGCGACGTTCGATGAACAGTTTATAGCGTATTCATCAATGACCTGCGCGTCTGATCTGCTATATGTAACCTATAGCAAATCTTGTAATGGTGAACAGCTTTACAGCTCTGAAATTGTAACAGAGCTTAATCGTATTCTGCCGGAATGCAAAAAAATCGCCCGATCAGAAACTCTTTCCCTTGAAATGATAGAAAATGATGACGCCGGATTTCTGCTTGCCGCTGCCTCAATAAATGACGATTCGGATATATCAAAGGCAATTTCGTATACTTATGCCCACATGGATAAATATTCCGATAAGTTAAACGTTGTGGCTCAGGCAATTTCTCATTCAGCACAGTTGCAAAGCAATATGACTTTACATAACAAGTCGAATGCAGGCGCTCTTTTCGGAAAAAATATTAAAATATCTGCGTCTAAAGCGGATTGCTTTTACAATTGCAAATTCAAATATTTCTGCAAGTATGGCATGAAGGCTTTGCCAAGACGCAAAGCCGAATTGAATCCAATGGAATACGGCAGCGTCGTTCACTATGTGCTTGAAAATATGCTGCGCGATCATGACGTCGGACAATTGGCTGCAAGAAATGATTTGACTGACATCATAAGCTGCTATCTGAATGATTATCTCAATGAAGCAATGGGCGGAATAGATATGAAATCCGCAAGATTTATTTATTTATTTAAACGACTTACGAAATCACTATCCGTTCTTATAAGAAAGCTCGGTGAAGAATTTGCCAGAAGTCTTTTTGTTCCGGAATCATTTGAGCTTCCTATAGACGGCGGAGAGATAAAGCCGCTGAGTATTCCTCTTTCCGACGGAACGCATATCAGCGTGGGCGGAAAAATCGACAGGGTTGATGTTTACAATAAGGACGGAGTTAAATATATACGCGTAGTAGATTACAAGACAGGCAGCAAGGAATTTGTACTGAGCGACGTTCTTTCCGGTCTGAATATGCAGATGCTCATTTACCTTGACATTATCTGCGACAGCAAACTCAGCGGCAATGAATATTCTCCGGCAGGCGTGATTTATTCTCCCGCGTCGCTTAAAAAGATTTCGGGCGAGAGAGGAAAAACATCTGTTGATGACGAACACATGGATATGCTGAAAAACAACGGTCTGATTGTTGATGATTCTGACGTGATTAACGCAATGGAGATCGGAATGCAGAAAAAAGTGGACAAGAATTCAAACGCAAGCGTCAAGGGCGGTGAAACCTTCCGGTCAAGCGCAACGTACCTTGCAAACGCGGAACAAATTGGCATTATCCGCGAATATATCCGCTCGCTTCTGCGTGAAATGGGAGAGGCTCTTCATCGCGGCGAGATTGGCACTTATCCTGTCAAGGGCACATATGACGCGTGCGAATACTGCGAGTACCGGATAATGTGTTCACAGGAGCAAAAGTGTACGGGAAGGAATATAACCAAAAAAAGCATGTCCGATACATTAAGGCAGATGCAGGAGGATTATAATGGGTGAAAAAAAATGGACGCCTCAGCAGCGCAGCGCAATCGGCGCTTCCGGCGGAACTGTTCTTGTCTCTGCCGCGGCTGGCTCAGGCAAAACCGCCGTTCTGGTTCAAAGAGTAATTGAAAGGCTGACTTCAAACGACCCGAAAATATTCTGTGACGCAGACCGCCTTCTGATAGTGACATTCACAAGAGCTGCCGCTTCGGAAATGAAAGAGCGAATAATCACGGAGCTTCAGAAAAAGCTGGAAGATGATCCATGGGACACGCGAATGCGCAGGCAAATGATACTTATTAAGAAGGCGCAAATCTGTACTATAGATTCATTTTGCAGCAAACTTGTCAGGGATAATTTTTTTAAGCTGGACATTGCGCCCGATTTCCGTATAGCTGATGAATCTGAGCTTAAAATCCTGCGTGACGAATGTATAAACGACGTCCTTGAAAGGAATTATTCTGAGGGAGACGATGATTTCTTTGAACTGGTCGAACAGCTTATCGGAGACAAAAATGACAATGAACTGCCTGAGCTTATAAAGAATCTCGATTTCTACATAGGTGCATTCCCTTTTCCGGAGGAAATGATGCGGGCTCTTGAAAACATTTATTCTTCAGATGAACCTGCTGATACGATATGGGGTAAAGCGGTACTTGAATATGTTGACAACGCTGTGGAATACGGTATGCAATGCAACGAAATTGCCTGTGATATTGCCTCATCAGATGAAAAACTGACCGAAAAATATCTTCCATCATTCGAGCGTGATTGTGAAATACTTGAAGGAATCAAGAAGGCGGCAGCAAAAAAAGACTGGAACGATTTGTTTAAGAAATCCTCAGACGCGGTAATAACTCCGCTTGGCAGAACAACAAAGCTTCCGTATGAAGCGGAAATAGCAAAGGCGGCACGCTCGGTAGTGGATCAGGTTATGAGCGGGATACGTTCCTGCGTGATTTCAGACTTATCGGAATTCGCAAAGGAAATCAGCTTTACAGGTAGAATGGTTAAAAAGCTGATGAGTCTGCTACGTGAGTACTACTCCGCGATGGCTGAAGCTAAGGCAAAAAGGCGAATTCTGGATTTTACAGATCTTGAGCATTTAGCTGTGAAGCTGCTTGTGCAAAGGAAAAAAGATTTACATGATAACTCTGTAGAAATCTCATCTTTCTCAGATTTTCTTGAGTCGTATTGCAAGACCGACACAGCGCTTTCGCTGACGGAACAGTATGATGAAATAATGCTTGACGAGTATCAGGACACAAACGCCGTCCAAAGTCTGATTTTTTCAGCAGTCGCAAAAAATCCCGAATCAACGGATAAGAGAGCGCTTACTGACGGCGTGAATATGTTCATGGTTGGCGACATGAAGCAAAGCATATACCGTTTCCGCAAGGCTGTGCCTGAGCTTTTCATGGATAAATTCAGCAGATATACCCCGTATGACGCCGACGGTACAGAATATCCTTCGCTTATCACACTCGGGGCTAATTTCAGAAGCCGGAGCGAGGTCACGGGAGTTATCAACTTTATTTTCCGCCAGATAATGTCGCCTGAGGTTGGCGGCGTGAAATATGACGAATTTCAGGAGCTTGCCGCTTTTGCGTCCTATCCCGAATCAGACGAAATGACAGCCGAGCTGCATTTTCTTTCAAGACCGAGAGGATATTCATTAAGCGGAGCAGATTTTGAAGCAGAATACATCGCTTCATTAATATCAAAAATGATTTCCGACGGTTTCAGGGTAACGGACAAGGCAACTGGAGAGCTTCGTCCCGCACGATACGGCGATTTCTGCATACTAAGGCGCGGTATCAGCACTAACGGACGCAGCTACGCGGACGCGCTCGAAAAAAAGGGCATTCCATCATGGATTTCCTCTGAGGGAGGACTGCTCGACACTGACGAATCCAATGTGATTATGTCTTTTCTCAGGGTAATAAGCAATCCGCTGCTCGATATTCCGCTGATGTGCGTCATGATGTCGCCAATTTACGGTTTTTCACCTGACGAAATGGTTGAGATACGGCTCAAAGAGCGTTCCGCGCCCCTTTACGGAGCTGTTATGTCAATGGCTAAGGACGGAAATACAAAATGCGCCCAATTCCTTGACAGCATGGATAAATTCAGATTGCTTGCCGCAACACAGTCCGCAGACAGGCTCATTGAAGAATTATGCTATTCAACCGGATATCTTGCGGCTGTCGGAGCCATGACAAACGGCGAATTGCGAAAGTCAAATATCAGACTGCTTTGCGAATTTGCCGCAAAATGCGAGAGTTCCGGCTCCTTTGGAATAGGCTCCTTTGTTTCCACTGTTGACAGAATGATCGAGCAGGGCGAAGATTTACCAGGCGCAGTTTCAGTAACAGAGAGTTCAGACGTCGTAAGAATAATGACCATACACAAATCCAAGGGTCTTGAATTTCCGGTTTGCATAATATCCGGTCTCGGCACCCAATTTCAAAAGGACGGCGAAGCTGGCGGCGTAATTACTCACAACGATCTCGGAATAGGTATGAAAATCAAGGAAGACGGCGCATGGTACGAAACACAGATACGCAGAGCCATAATCGAACGTTCTCACGCCGAGAGTCTGAGCGAGGAAATGCGAATACTTTATGTGGCTCTTACCCGTGCAAAGGAAAAGCTTATAATGGTAGCCACACCGCGCTCCGTCAAATCATGCGTAAATGACGCGGCAATTGCGGTATACAATTCGGCAAAGGACGGACAGATACCGCCTTTTGCGATTTCCCAGTCCAATTCCTTTGCGGCGTGGCTCGCTATGGCTGCTATCCGGCACCCTGACTGCGGCTGTCTGAGAGAAATTTCGGATATTTGCATAGAACCCGTTTCCTCCGATGGCTGCAAGCTGAAAGCAATCATTTATGAAGGGGAAGATATCTCCGGAGAAGAAGCCTCACCGAATGATGATAACAACGAATCTGTAGATATCTGCGATTCAGTTCCGGATATGGCTTTGGTAGAAGCTATAAAGCAACGGCTTGAATTTAAATATCCTTATGAAAACCTATCCGGAATACCCACTAAAGTAACCGCTTCGGAGCTTACGAAACAGGAGCATTCAGGGGAATCCATCAACCTCATTCGTCCGTCGTTTATGATGAGCGGAGGTCTTACTCCAACCGAAAGAGGAAAGGCGCTGCACAAATACATGGAATTTGCAAACTTCCGCGCAGCGGCAGAATCACCGGGACAGGAACTCAAACGTCTGCAAAAGTACGGATTCCTTACAGAAACAGAGGCAACCGCAGTCGATACGGCTAAAATATCAGCTTTTTTCGAGCAGCTTGGACCAATGCTTAATGGAGCGGATGAAATACTCCGTGAACGCGAATTCTCCGTAATTTTAGACCGTGAGCATACAGCATATGTAACGAATTCCGACATAGGAGATGAAGCTATTGTTCTTGAGGGAGAATGCGACTGCGTGCTTGTGTATTCAGACGGCGCGGTAATACTTGACTACAAGACAGACCGCATCGCGGATCCTGATAAGCTGGTCGAACATTACGCTACACAGCTCAGACTGTACCGGTATGCTATGGAACAGCAGCTTGAAAAGCCTGTCAAGGGAATATACCTTTACTCATTCTACCTTGACAGACTCATTGAAGTTAAATAATCTAAGGGTATAACAGGTGATCAAAATGATTCAGGATTTTGAAGAATTAAAGAGAGAATGTCTGCAATGTACAAGATGCGGACTTTGCCAAGGACGGCACAATGTGGTGTTCGGCGTGGGAAATCCGCACGCAAAGGTGCTTTTTGTCGGCGAGGGTCCGGGCGAAAACGAGGATCTGCAAGGCGAACCTTTTGTCGGACGCGCCGGAAAGCTTCTGGACACAATGCTTGACGCGGTCGATCTTTCACGCGAGCGGAATATTTATATTGCAAATATAGTCAAATGCCGTCCCCCTCAGAACCGCGACCCGCTTCCGGAGGAACAGGAAGCATGCATAGGCTGGCTTCGCAACCAGTTTGCCATTATGCGCCCCAAGATAATAGTATGCCTTGGCAGAATAGCCGGAATGAAGCTGATGGATCCGAATATGAAAATTACACGTCAGCACGGTCAATTTATTGACAAAAAGGGAACCCTGATGATGGCTACGCTTCACCCCGCTGCTCTGCTGAGAAATCCGAATCAGAAGCCGGATGCTTTCAATGACTTTCTTCTTCTCCGTGATAAGATAATGGAGATTTGCCCTGAAACGTACGATATGTAAAATCAGATTCACCGCAGACGCTTGTATCATCTGCGGTGAAGGTTTTTGACAACTGGAAATTCTTATTGATTCTGTTCGATAAGAATAGGCTTTTCATCAGATATTTCCTTCAGAAATGTGACATATCTTGTCACTCTCACTCCTGAATTTGTCTCGTTGACCGTGCGTTCACTGCTTACAATGTCTTCATGCTCCGTATTTTTTATTTTTCTGTCAATCATAGCTTCAGCCTGCCCGACACATTCATCTTTTGTGAATTGCTTTTCTGTATAGCAAAGCTCGTGCCACTGCTCCCTGCGAAGCACTATCGGAAAATCAAAGCCAAAAAGATTCAGCGGATATTCCTCATATGTCCTTTTGTAGTTTCCTTTCGGATAGCTGCTGAATAGAGGTATTTCCACGCCGAACGCCATAAGCCTGTTTATATTTACAATGTGTCCTGTAGGCTCTGATACTATCTGCTCGGAATTCACTGTCTCGGAGAATTTATAATCAACGAGCGCCATAATTTTTCCGCTTGCATGAACCATAACAATGCTTTCTCCGAGTGAATCAAAAACACCGCTGACAAGCACATCTCCCGGAACGACAATATCACCCTCCTTGACAAATATTGTTCCCTGCGAAGCGATGGCGGAGACTATCTGACCGCTTTCCTTGGCAATAAGATCGCAAGGCTCGTGATTATCCGAATGCTTACGCAGCGGAACTGATACGCTGAACTGTACCCTTGCCTTGCAGCCCATGCGGGAAACCTTTACCATATCGAACTGCGGCAATTTATCCTCAAGCACCATCTGCACCATGTCTCCGTTTATAGACGAGCAAAGCACTCCCGTTCTTATTCCCTCGTCATACAGCAGATCAGTGACGCTCACTTCGTATTGCTCAGGTAAATTTTCAATATCCACCGACCACACAAATAACGACATCACCCACAATGCCGCGCAGAATATAACAAATCCCGCCGCAAATCCCCAACGGTTCCTGTAATTTCTCAAATAATAAGGGAGTCCGTAATGTGAAATAACAACAAGCTTCGCGTCGGCTTTTGCGGCTACGTCATAAAGCGCCGGAAAATCCTTTGCAGGCGTAAACGCGAACGCTCTTCCGTCTGTGTGATTGACATTGAAGACATTCAGCCAGCGACGGTTTGCAATATTCAGGAAACGCTCTACTGAACCGCCTACAATCTCAAAGCATATTGTTTCATTGAAAAATCCATGCATTACAAGACCTCCAATTATGTGAAGGATACGCTTTTCACACAGCCGCATATAACGATTGTATTTTCTATCATACGGTATATGCACATACAGCATCCTTCTATAACAACTATTTTATTACATGTTGAAACGGCTATTCTGTCATCATTGTATTCACAGATTCCCTTGCAGCCCTCAATAAGCAGTCCCTTTCCGGCTTCAATTGTCACACGGCAATCTCCATGACTCATATCGGGGGAAGAATTCATAAGCTTTCTCAGAAATTTGTCCGAAATCGAACTGTCGATATTTTTCATCTTAATTCACTCCTGTATTTCATAATATGCGTTTGTCAGTAAAAATATCACGTTATTTTTTTACCCTCGATCTCATATTCATTTTTTGAAAGGATGAGATTTGTGGAATTAAAAAAGAAATATTCGACGGACAGGATATTGGTTGTTATTGCCTTATGTGTTTCTTTAGTTACATGCGGTGTATTTCTGATTCATTCGGCTGCCGCTGCCGATGCGGTGCGTAAAGGCATTTATTTATGCGGACTCAGCGTTATCCCGTCGCTTTTTCCAATGATGTTTATTTCACAGTACTTCGTAAAAAGCGGCGCAGCGGAGCTTGCCGGCGGACTTTTGGACAGACCAGTGGGTTTTCTCTTCGGACTTCCAGGCGTATGCGGCGCCGCGCTCCTCACTGCTTTCATAGGAGGATATCCGGCAGGCGCAAGAGCCGCCGAAACGCTTGTGGAAGACGGGATAATCTCCAAAAAGGATGGTGAAAGGCTTGCTGATATGGCATTCTGCGCGGGTCCGGGCTTTGCAATAGGTATGATCGGCGGTGAAATTTATAATAATAAATCTATAGGACTGCTGATATTGACAGCACAGGCTTTTTCATGTATAATCATAGGGATAATACAGCGCGTTTTTTTTAGCGGAGATTATAAATTTCAAAAAAATAAAAAATATTTAAATCAGGCAATTTCACATAAAGCTGACGCGTTCGTTCAGTCGGCTTCGGACACTGCCTCAACATTAATTAATATGTGCAGCTTTATTATTTTGTTTCAGGTGATAATAGCACTGCTTGATTCAACCGGAATCAATGCTTTGCTCGGAAAGATAACAGGATATGTGGGTCTTGGCGAAGTTGGGAATATTTTTCTCCCATGCACAGTCGAGGTTACAGCCGGAAGCCTGATTTCAGTCGGCGCGGGACTTCCGTTTACGGCGTTTGTCGCAGGATTTGGAGGTCTTTCCGTACACTTTCAGAATTTCGCTATATGCAGGATAATACGGCTGAAGAAATCAATCTACTTTATAACCCGAATACTTCAGGGCGGACTATGCAGCGTTATTGTTACGCTTGCGCTGAAACTGCCGTATTTTTCATCGCTCGCTTTACCTGCCTCCGTAAATGCTTCTGGAACGGCACAGGTTGGATTTTCCAGAATATCCACGGGATTCGGTTGCGCGATGCTTGTAATGTGCCTTATGAGCGTAATTTGTCTTCCGACGAAAAAGGAGTTGACCACATCATGAATTTATCAAAATACTACGGAAAAAACATAATTCCATCATGCAAATATTGCCTTTATTATATTGACAACCCTTCTGAATCGGGTACAATGATATGTGAAAAGGGCAGGAAAAACAATGACTGCAATTCATGCTCGGCATTCCGCTATGAACCTACTCTCAGAGAACCTGTTGTACAGCCGCTTCTGAAAGAATTCAGCCCTAATGACTTTAAGATATAATATTCAGCAATAAGGATGATTTAATAAAAATATGAAACTTATACTTGCATCAGGATCTCCGAGAAGAAAGCAGCTTTTAGAAATGACCGGACTCAAATTTGAGGTGGTAACCAGTGCGGCGGATGAAACCGTTCCGGAAGATACGGATCCTGGAATCGCAGCTCTTATACTCAGTGAAAGAAAGGCTCTTGCCGTCGCCAATCTTGAACAGTGCAAAGGCAGTATTGTCATAGGAGCCGACACAATTGTAAGTCTTAACGGTCATAAATTCGGCAAACCAAAAGATGCGGACGACGCCTACAAAATGCTGTCTGCGCTGTCGGACAGGACTCACACCGTGTACACAGGGGTGGCAATCGTAAACAGCGATCTAACGGTAAATAAATTTGTCGAAGCCACTGAGGTTCATTTTTATCCTCTTAGCGACCGTCAGATAAAAGATTATATATCTACAGGAGAATATATCGACAAAGCCGGCGGTTACGCCATTCAGGGCGGCGGCGCTGTGTTTGTCAGCGGCATTATCGGCGATTATTATAACGTCATGGGGCTTCCTATTAGCAGACTCATGCAGGAAATACGCAGAATACATTGACAAAGGATTGTGTTTGATTTGAAAATCAAGGATATTATAAAAGAAAATCAGGCTATTTTTTCATGCGAAATATTCCCGCCAAAAAGCTATATGAATATCGACAAAACCAAGGCTGTAGCAAAAGCAATATGCGACCTTAATCCCGACTTTGTGAGTGTTACATACGGCGCGGGAGGCGGCACATCACAACAAACCGTTGAGATAGCAAGATACATAAATGAAACCGGAAACACTGCCCTTGCACATCTTACCTGCGCTTCGTCAAACCGTCAGGAGGTTGCGGAAGCGATAGAAAAGCTAAAAGCATACGGTATAGAGAATATTCTTGCTCTTCGCGGCGATATTTTAGAAGAGAACAGGGAAAAGCCGCGTGATTTCACCTTTGCAAGCGAGCTTGTCACCGAAATAAAAAAACATGGGGATTTCTGCATAGGCGCGGCGTGCTATCCTGAGGGACATGTAGAGTGCGAAAGCATGGAGCGCGATCTTGATAACCTCAAAGCAAAAGTCGAATGCGGCGTTGATTTTCTTACCACACAGATGTTCTTTGACAACACAGCGTTTTACAGCTTCATGTTCCGTGCGCTTAAAAAGGGCATTGACGTTCCGATATTGGCAGGAATCATGCCAATGACAAATTCAGCGCAGATCGTGCGAAGCTGTAAGCTGTCGGGCGCGACGCTTCCCACGCGTTTCCGCAGGATAGCGGACAAGTTCGGAGACAATCCCGAGGCTATGAAGCAAGCCGGAATAGCCTATGCGACCGAACAGATAATAGACCTTATCGCAAACGGAGTTAAAGGAATTCATCTTTACACCATGAATAAGCCTGATGTGGCTGAAAACATCATGTCGAACCTTTCCTGCATCGTTGGAGCCGACAGAATATGCATGAAATAACAGGGGGAAAATGGTACTCCAACGCAGACGTCACGGAGGTACTAAGATATTCCGGAATTTTAGGCGCCGACAAGTGTCAGGAAAGCATTATTTCAGACGCAGCACACGCGGTAGAACAGGTAGGGGAGACCGCCTTGCCCAAATCCATATACCGTGAATGTAATCTGAATATTGCGGGAAATATTTGCATCATTGACGGTGTTGAATTCAAAAGTCAATCGCTTGCCGGACATCTTGACGGCTGCGACTCTGTGCTGCTCTTTGCCGCGACGCTCGGCAGCGGAGTGGATATGCTTATAAACAGATATTCAGCGTTTAAAATGAGCTACGCCGTAATGCTTCAGGGCGCCGCCGCAGCGCTGACTGAGCTTTACTGTGACAATGAATGCGCGGAGCTTGAACGCCGGTACGAAAATGAGCACCGCTATCTGCGGCCAAGATTCAGTCCGGGATACGGAGACTTTCCGCTTGAATATCAGCATACTCTTACAAATCTCCTTAACGCTTATAAATACACAGGCATTGCAGTAAGCAATGGGGGACAGATGACTCCGATGAAATCCGTATCGGCTGTAATCGGAATATCGCTCACGCGAAGCAGCGCGAGCGGGAACTGTGCAAGCGGCAAATGTTCAAAATGTCCGAATTCCGGCTGTCTTTTCAGACGAGCGTAAATAATTATAACTGACAGGTGAAGTCTAATATGAAAAAAATAACCGATCTGCTCGGAAAAAAATTACTGTTTTTTGACGGAGCCATGGGAACCATGCTTCAGGAAAGCGGTCTGAAAGCCGGCGAGTTGCCAGAACTGCTCAATATCACTGATCCCGGATTAATAACATCAGTACACAAAAAATACTACGACTGCGGGTGCAATATAGCCACCGTGAATACATTCGGCGCAAATGCCTGCAAGCTCAAAGACAGCGGATACTCTCCCGAACAGATCATCACAGCGGCAATCAACTGTGCGAAAGAGGCAAGAACGCAGTCAGCAGGCAATAATGACAAGTTCATCGCAATGGACATGGGTCCTATAGGCAGACTTATAGAGCCAATGGGCGATCTCAGCCTTGACGAGGCATACGGACTTTTTGCTGAAATGGCTTCATGCGGCGAAAAAGCCGGAGCCGACCTTATCCTGATTGAAACGATGGGAGCGACATACGAAGTCAAGGCAGCCGTGCTTGCCGCTAAGGAAAACACATCGCTTCCGGTATTTGTCACCTGTGCATTTGACGCTTCCGGCAAGACATTCACCGGAGCCGACTGCGAAGCTGTTGCGGCGCTGCTTGAGGGACTGCGCGTTGACGCGTATGGACTGAACTGCGGTCTGGGACCAGACGAGCTTTATCCTGTTATCACCAGATTTTCCGAAATATCCTCACTGCCGCTGATATTCAATCCAAATGCGGGACTTCCTAAGCAAAAGGACGGCGCGACATATTTTGACGTCGATCCGGAATCGTTTGCAAAGTCAATGCAAATGGCAGCCGAACTTGGACTGAGCGTTATGGGCGGCTGCTGCGGAACAACTCCGGAGCATATTAGCGAAATGATAAAGCTCTGCGTGGATATTCCGCCGCGCAGCATATCCGACAAAGGGATAACCATGATTTCTTCATATACCCACGCCGTCAGGATAGGGGAGGAACCTGTGGTAGTGGGCGAGCGCATAAATCCAACCGGAAAGAAGCGCTTTAAGGAAGCCCTTAAAAACGATGAGATTTCATATATTTTAAGTGAAGGCATAGCGCAGCAGGACGCGGGAGCGCAGATACTTGACGTCAACGTGGGAATGCCAGGGATAGACGAGCCGGCAATGCTTGTAAAATCTGTCACAAAGCTGCAATCTGTAATCGATCTGCCTCTGCAGATCGATACGTCGAATATCGCGGCAATGGAACAGGCTCTCCGCCGTTATAACGGCAAGCCTCTGATAAATTCTGTCAGCGGCAAGGAGGAATCCATGCGTGCGGTCTTTCCGCTGGTGCAAAAATACGGCGGAACAGTCGTCGGTCTTGCCCTTGACGATGACGGTATTCCGGCAACAGCGGAAGGACGTGTCGCAATTGCCCGCAAAATCATCAGAACCGCAAATGAATATGGCATAAGCCGAAAGGATATAATAATCGATGGTCTTACGCTCACGGTCAGCGCAGAACCGCAGTCAGCCGTTGTTACGCTCGAAACACTTCGCAGAGTCAAGAGCGAGCTTGGAGTATGCACAACGCTCGGAGTTTCAAATATTTCATTCGGACTGCCTAAGCGCGAGATAATTAACTCGGTATTCTATACGTGCGCGCTTAACGCGGGACTTGACTGCGCTATTATAAATCCAAAGTCAGAAGCCATGATGAACGCGTATTATTCATATCGCGCTCTATGCGGATTTGATCCGTCATGCGGAGAATATATTTCCAGATACAGTGATAAAACAGAATCAGTCGCTTACAAGCCAGCCGAAAATATTTCGCTTAAATCAGCGATCATTTCGGGACTAAGTGATCTTTCGTCTTCGATTGTCCGCGAAAAACTCACGTCGGATAAAGCCTTAAATCCTATGGATATCATCAGCAATGAGCTTATTCCCGCGCTGAACGAGGTGGGAAACGGATTTGAAAAGGGAACTGTGTTCCTTCCGCAGCTGCTTATGAGCGCGGAAGCTGCAAAGGCCTCATTCGACGTTTTAAAGGAGGTTCTTGCTGATTCCGGCTCTGATGAAAAGATAGGCAAGGTTATTCTTGCTACGGTTAAGGACGATATTCACGATATCGGCAAAAATATTGTGAAGGTTCTTCTTGAAAATTATCGGTTTGAAGTGCTCGACCTCGGAAGAGACGTGCCTGCCGAAACGGTGCTGGAAAACGTGCAGAAGTACAATATAAAGGCAGTCGGGCTTAGTGCGCTTATGACTACTACTGTTGTACGAATGGAGGAAACGATCAGACTTCTGCGTAAAGAAGCGCCTGACGTAAAGATATTTGTCGGCGGAGCTGTGCTCACTGAGGATTACGCCATGAAAATCGGCGCTGATGCGTATTGCCGTGACGCTATGGCTTCCGTAAGATATTGTCAGCAGCTATTTGGCAACGAATAATAGCTAACAATTTTACAATTTATAAACTTTCATCAATTTTTATTCACACAATCTTAACATTACTAACTTAAAATTATACATATAATATTTTAATTATGGAGTGTGAGATGAGTGGGTACAATTAAACTGACAGTCGGAATTGTTATACTTGTAATTTGTCTTGCTATTTTCGCGCTTATTGCATGCGCTAAATTTTTTCATATAAGCAAGCCTGTCTTTTTGATAGAAAATATTATCGAAATAGCCATTCTCACATTTGTATCAATGCTGATGGGACTTGTTCTTGTTTTTTCTTATCTATAAAAAAACAAATATTCATTTTTTTATTGAATTGTTTGCAATAGTATGTTATAATTACAACGTATAAATTTTTAAGTCCTTCAAATAATATTACGGGCATATCATGCATTTTATTTATGAAGGACGGCGCGTGATTTTATGGCTGATTATCGTGGTATTTACAGCGTAATAAATGGGTCAGACGGTGAAAATGAGCTTTCCGCCAGTGAGGGCTTCTCAAAGGACGAACTGAATCAGATCGAGCAGACGGGTACAATTACCTCGGCCAAGGGAAAGCATATAATTCACTGCCTGTCAATAATCGGTCAGATAGAGGGACATCAGGAGCTGCCGTCACCCGCAAAGACCACTAAGTACGAGCATATCATGCCACAGCTTGTCGCTGTAGAAGAGGCTGAGGATATCGAAGGTCTTATAATCCTGCTTAATACCGTAGGAGGGGACGTTGAAGCGGGGCTTGCCCTTGCCGAGCTTATTTCAGGCATGAAAACACCGACAGTATCGCTTGTTCTTGGCGGAGGTCATTCCATAGGCGTGCCGCTTGCGGTGTCGGCAAAGCGTTCATTTATCGTTCCGTCAGCGACAATGACAATTCACCCTGTCAGAATGAGCGGTCTTGTACTGGGCGTTCCGCAGACAATGCTGTATTTTGAAAAAATGCAGGAACGTATCAGTCGGTTTGTCGAAGCAAATTCCGCCATGTCGGCAGCAAGATTCAATGAGCTTTCCCGCAGGACCGGCGAACTTGTGATGGATATAGGCACGGTTTTGGACGGTGAACAGGCGGTAAAGGAAGGTCTTATCGACGAACTCGGATCTCTTAGCAGCGCAATTTCAAGCCTTTACTCCATGATCGAAGCAAAAAACAATTAGTTATTTCAATAAACCAATGAATCGTTTCCTTCAGATTTCTTTGGTTTACATATATTAATCACCGAATAGAGAGAGGTACATATTCTATGAACATCTGGGAAGCCATTATCCAAGGCATTGTGCAGGGACTTACCGAATTCCTGCCTGTATCGAGCAGCGGACATCTCTCACTCGTCCAGCACATTCTGCCTTCAACATCAAGCGGAAACAACGACGTGGGCAATCAGGCGCTTTCCCTGTTTTTGCACTTCGGCACTTTGCTTGCGGTTTTCATCGTCTACCGTGATATAATCTGGAAAATGATACTTGAATTTTTCAGCATGTGCAAAGAAATATTCACAGGTAAATTCGTATGGAAGCTTGATAAAATGAACAAAGAGCGCCGAATGGTTATTTTTGTGGTTGTCGCTTCCGCTTTTGCTATTATTCTCTTTCTCCCGCTGCTCGGCTGGCTGGGACTTGAAACAGGCGGCGAGCCGGTCAAAAAGCTTTCAGACCTCGCGGAATATTTCTCCAATGACAGCAGTATAATGGCTGAAGGAATATTCTTCACATTGACAGGAATACTCATTTTGCTTGCCACAGTGTTTGATTTTCATATCGGCAAGTCTCCAAAGAATAAAGACGGAGTTATAACAATGAAAAATGCCTGCGCTATGGGCTTAGGTCAGTGTATAGCCGCAATGCCGGGTATCAGCCGCTCCGGAACAACTACCACAATGGGAATGCTCACAGGCGCGGAAAAGAATGCGGCTCTTGAATTCTCCTTTATAATGGGAATTCCCGCGGTACTCGCTGCAAATCTCCTTGAAGTCAAGGATACAGACTGGTCAACCGTAAGCGGTTCTACAATAGTTGCCATTTTAGTTGGCGTGGTAGTTTCGGCGGTTGTAGGCGTTCTTGCTATTAAATTCCTCAAGTGGATAGTTTCAAACGATAAATTCCATTATTTTGGCTATTACTGCTTAGTGCTGGGCGTAGTTGTAATAATTGTAGCAACTATCGAAAGCGTTCTCGGCACGACCTTTTCCTTCGGCAGATAATTTTTTTGACCTATAAGCGATCGGGAAGCCGCAAGAGTTCATTCCCGATCGTATTTATAGGCTTTATTTAATTTTGTATATGTTACAGCGATTCAAAAATTATGAGGTACAGTATAAATCATGTCAGAAAAAACGGGCAACAAAACAAAGAAAACCTCATCCGGAGCATCATCGTCCGGCAAAAAGCACGGAACGAAAAAAAGCAAGAGTCAAAATACCGATTCTTCGGCTAAAGGCGGTTCCGGAGTAAATTTAAAAAAGAAAAACAGGCTTGCCGGAAGAACCGTGGAAATGTCATCCGGTCAGCAGATAAGGATAGAGGAAGTAATGAATACACCAAACGATCAATCGGAGGCTCCGGTTTCAAAGACAAAAAAACCCAGAACGGCTCCAAAAACCGATAATGAAGAGGCGGCATCACCCCCTGACAATCAATCTGAAGAAAATGATAATTCTTTTTCGGCTAACGCTTTTCCAGAGGAAAATGAAATTAATTGGAGAAAACAGATAAAATCCATTGTGATCTGGACATTTTCTGTTTTTTTGCTTGCGCTGACTTTCTTCCCCGGCGAGAGCGCTTGGAATTTTATTCACGGTATAATTCTTGGCGTACTTGGTTTCAAGGCTACACTCTGGGCGGCGCTGTTAATTTTTTTCGGCTATCTCATGACAAAGCAGGTTGACGAGGAAGAAATACTCAACACTATTCGTCCAGTCGGAGGAATCATTCTGCTTGTTGACGTTCTCAGCTATATCCTTATACAATCCAACGGTTACCGAAATGTTTACAATGAGCTTTCATATACATTCTGGCCGCTTTTAATTCAAATGCTCAACGATGGGGGCAAAATTGGTGGAAGCGGACTCCTCGGTGGCGCGATAGGAGAGCTTTTTATCGCTTTTGCTGGAAAAGCAGGCGCGGCTATCATCGTCTCAATACTTCTTACCGCTCTTATAATGGTACTTACTCGCACAGGTCCGGTAGATTTGTTTAATAAGGTAAAAAGATTCATCAAGATGCTGCTCGATCCTGAGTTTTATAAAAATCTTTTTGAGGGCGAAGCAGAAATAACATCATACAAAACCGTTTTTGATACAGACGATTCAATGGATACCGACGATTTGTTCACCGACGATATATTTATTCAAGAGAGTCCTGATGAAGAAATTAATATTGAGTCTGACGATTACTCTGAAAAAGAATCAGTTGAACCCGAAAGTCAGAGTTCCGAAGGGAATGCAGGAAGCCTGAGCGAAATTGTCAAAGCGGTATCACTGAAAAAGAAGAAGAGCAAGCTAACCAAAGCCGAACAAATTAAAGCTGAAAGTGAAGAAATATCCAGACAGGTCGAATCGGGAGACAATTCATCGGACGAAAACGACAAAAAAGAATACAAATATCCCACTGTCAGATTGCTCATAGCTCCAAAAAACAGCGGTACAACCGACGACCTGCAAAAAGAGCTTACCGAAACGGCTGAAAAGCTGATCAGAACCCTTGACGAGTACAGCGTCAAGGCGTCAATAGCCGATATCAGCCGCGGTCCTACAGTAACCCGATATGAAATCAATCCCGCTCCAGGGGTTAAAATCAACAAGATAAAGAACCTTTCAAACGATATAGCACTGCGTCTCGCGGCGCAGTCGATCAGAATAGAGGCTCCAATTCCTGGCAAAGCTGCGGTAGGCATTGAAATTCCAAATAAGAACAAGCAGATGGTGCGGATAAGAGAGCTTATAGGTTCGAGGGAATTTGTCGAGGCAAAAGGCTCGCTTATCGTCGTTCTTGGAAAGGATATTGAAGGCAACATCGTACTTTGCGATCTCAGCAAAATGCCGCATTTGCTTATTGCCGGTTCAACAGGTTCAGGTAAATCAGTCTGCGTCAATTCCATGCTGATAAGTCTTCTTTACAAATATTCTCCCGAAGAGGTGAGAATGGTTCTTATCGATCCAAAATCCGTTGAATTCGACATGTACAACGGAATTCCGCATTTGCTTGTTCCTGTGGTATGCGAGCCTAAAAAGGCGGCGGGAGCGTTGCAGTGGGCTGTCAGTGAAATGCTCAAGCGCTACAGTATGCTTAAAGAACACGGCGTAAGAAATATCGACGGCTATAACCGTCTTGCTGAAGAGACAGGAGAATTTGAAAAGCTCTGCCGCATTGTAATCGTTATAGACGAGATGGCGGATCTCATGATCGCCTCGCCAAAGGAGGTTGAGGACGCTATCGCCCGGCTGGCAGCTATGGCACGAGCCGCCGGAATGTACATGGTTCTTGCCACACAGCGTCCTTCCGTAGACGTTATCACAGGCACGATCAAGAACAATATTCCAAGCCGTATCGCTTTGGCGGTTTCATCTCAGGTTGACTCAAGAACGATACTTGACGAGGGCGGCGCTGAAAATCTAATCGGCTACGGCGATATGCTTTATCACCCTATGGGTTCGAGCAAGCACATTCGTGTGCAGGGCTGCTTTGTTGACGACGCTGAGGTTGACAGAGTAATAAGATTTGTCAAGCAGAACGGTCTTGCGGAATACGACGACAGCATCGCCGATGAGATCGAGCGCAATTCACTTGAAAATTCCGGAGACAGCGCGGCTGAATTTGAGGGCAAGGACGAATTCTTTGAAAAAGCCGTTGAGGTCGTCACAGAAGCGGGACAGGCGTCCACATCAATGCTCCAGCGCCGGCTCGGCGTAGGTTACGCACGAGCGGGCAGGATAATAGATCAGCTTGAGGAACACGGTATCATAGGACCGCATGAAGGCTCCAAGCCGCGAGCTGTACTTATTACAAGGACACAGTGGTTAGAAATGACCATGAGCCGCACACATTCAGGCAAGAATGATCCGATAGTACGCAGCCACAGCGAATTTGCCTCACAGACTCTTGACTCGGGTCACGAGGAAATAACAGCGCGTCAGTCTGAGTTTTTCAATGCCGAAAACGACGACGACTTCGATGAAGACGATGATTTGCTTTTCGACAGCTCGGATTTCCAGGACACAGCAAATTCCGAAAACATTGAGGAAGCGGACACTGACGCCGATTCTATACCGGAATCTGACAGGGACGTTGAATCTGAAGAAGCCGATTCATTCAATAACGACTCCGGAGATGAATTCGACAATGAAACGGATTATTCTGAGAATGAAGACGAATCCGAAGAAACAATTGACGTTGAATTTGAAAATTCAGAACCTGCCCAAAATCCGGTTCAAACAGAATCAGCTCCTTTCGTAAGGGAACTTACGAGATTTATTGCTGATGATAATACCAAGTATTCTCAAGAAAAAAATGAAAATAAAAATACCCATTCTGTTTCACTGAACAAAAAAATCCCTGACGCGCCTGTTAACAATAACGCATCGACAGTGAAACCGTCTGCCAAGCCAAGAGATTTCTCTATTTTCTTTGACACCGAACCCGATGAAATAGACGGCTTCTTTGACTTTTCAGAAAGAAATACTGTCGAAGCAAAAACGTTGCAACCCGCCGATAATCAAGAAATCATCGAACCGGAAGACATTCCGCCGTGGGAGGATTATGCGCCGACAGTAAACGACATTCAACAGGATACTGACGACGAGCTTCGTTCGTTCTTTGAGCCGGATGACATTCCACATGCTTCAATTAACGCGGAAATGAATTCAGACACACGGACTTACGATGACAGTGACGACTATCAACCGTTTTCAAAACCGGACAAAAACCAACTCAGTATGAACAACCGCCACGATAAACAAATCGCCGTAGAATTTGACGATGACGACGATGATCTTTCAGATGATGTAATGTCGTCGCCATGGATCAAGAAATTATAAGGAAGTGAGGGTGAGGCTTTGGCATTTTTACCCGTTTCACAAAACGATATGGAAAAGCTCGGCTGGGATTACGTCGATTTCGTATATGTTTCGGGCGACGCGTATGTCGATCACCCGAGCTTCGGCGTTGCGATAATCTCCCGCGTTTTGGAAGCCAGAGGATACCGCGTGGCAATTCTGCCTCAGCCGGAAATAAACAGCATTGAGGTTTTCCGGCAGTTCGGAAGACCGAGACTGGGATTTCTTGTGACTGCCGGTAATATAGATTCGATGGTAGCCCATTATACCGCGGCAAAAAAGAAGCGCAGCGAGGACGCGTTTTCCCCCGGAGGAAAACCAGGCAGACGACCTGACCGCGCTACGATAGTCTACAGCAGACTCTGCCGGAAGGCATATCCGGACGTACCAATAATAATAGGAGGTCTGGAAGCGTCGCTTCGCCGTTTCGCAAATTACGACTATTGGGACAACGAAATCAGACCCTCGATACTTATAGAATCCGGAGCGGATATACTGTCATACGGAATGGGCGAATATTCCATGACTGAGATAGCGGAGCGCCTTGCGAGCGGAGAGGATATTTCAACAATTACCGATATACGCGGCACATGTGTGGCGATTCCGGTTGATGAATATGTTCCGTCATCGGTGGCTGAATGCCCTTCATACGAACAGGTTTGCGCTTCCAAGAGGGAATATGCCATTTCCTGCCGCATAGAACAGGACGAACAGGATTATATTCACGGCAGGAAAATAATTCAGCGGCACGGAGATTTGATTCTTGTTCAGAATCCGCCCATGCGTCCGATAACCACAGAGGATTTTGACTGGGTATATGAATTGCCGTATGAAAGAGCCTATCACCCTATGTACGAACCAATGGGAGGAGTTCCGGCAATCAAGGAGGTTGAATTCTCGATTATTCACAACCGCGGCTGCTTTGGGGCGTGTGCATTTTGTTCTCTCGCTTTTCATCAGGGGCGCGTTATTTCAACGCGCAGCATTGATTCCGTGGTCAGGGAAGCTGAAATGCTTACACATAAGCCAAATTTCAAGGGATATATTCACGATGTCGGAGGTCCTACCGCAAATTTCCGCATTCATTCCTGCAAAAAACAGGACAAAGCGGGCATGTGCCGCGGCGGAAAACGATGCCTTGCGCCAGAACCATGTCCGGCACTGCAGGTGGATCACAGCGAATTTCTGGAAATGCTTCGCAGGGTTCGCGCATTGCCGAAGGTCAAAAGGGTCTTTGTACGTTCCGGAATTCGTTTTGACTATCTGATATTGGAAAAGGATCCTCAGGTAATGCGGGAGCTAATAGAATTTCATGTCAGCGGTCAATTGAAGGTTGCGCCGGAGCATTGCTCCACACAGGTACTTGATCGCATGGGCAAGCCACATTTTGAGGTATATAAAAAATTCGCAAAGGAATTTTACGGGATCACCGATGAAATAGGGAAGAAGCAATTTCTCGTACCGTATCTGATGAGTTCTCACCCGGGAAGCACAATCAAAGACGCAATAGAGCTTTCGCTTTTTCTCAAAAAGGAACACCTTCACCCTGAACAGGTGCAGGATTTTTATCCAACGCCGGGTACAATCTCCACATGTATTTTTTACACCGGACTCGATCCATACACTCTGAAAGAGGTCTATGTTCCGAGAACTCCGCAGGAAAAGGCGCTTCAAAGGGCTATGCTGCAATACTTCCGTCCTGAAAATCACGATATTGTGGAGCAGGCTCTTATTAAAGCGGGACGAACAGACCTTATCGGGAATTCGCCGTCATGTCTGATACGTCCGTCGCAGAAATACCGTCAGGCTCAGGCTGCCGCAAAAACCGGCAGCAGCGCGGTCAACAAGTCAAAGGGCGGCGGCAGGAAAAGTCCGATCCGCAGCATAAGCAAAAACAAAAAGAAAGGCAAAAAATAATGATATTTTTCTCAGGCAAAAAGCACAACATAAGCACTCTGTTAAGTCTGTCTATATCAGTCCTGATTATATTCTCGACGGTCTTATTCACAAGCTGTTCAAAAGAGGAAACCGACAAGTGGCTCAATGAGATATTCGGAATGCTGAATTACGAGGTTTTCGGTGACAATATAGATGGCGAAGCCAAGTTGAAAATGCATGTCATTGATATTGGACAGGGCGATTCATTGCTCATTCAGTGCGGGGAAAGCAACGTACTTATAGACTGCGGTGAAAACGGAATGGGCGACGCTGTACTGGATTATCTCCATAGAGCCGGTGTTTCACATTTGGATTGGATAATAGGGACGCACCCTCATTCAGACCACATCGGCGGTATGGACACCGTGATAAAAAGCGATGAATTGTCTATAGATCATGTCATGATGCCGCAACTCCCAAAAACCATGACGCCCACGACCGTAACGTATACTGACGTTCTCAAGGCAATAAAGAAAAAGAATCTCAAAATAACGCGTCCTGTTCCGGGCACAGAATACAATTTTGACGGAGTGACAATGCTTGTTCTGTCACCGGAAAAGAAAGCAAAATATGAAGAACTGAACGATTACTCCATAGTGCTTAAATTTACGTATAAGGATGTTTCCGTATTGACCGGCGGCGACGCGTCAAAGCTGATTGAGAGACAGCTTATAACGCTCGACTACGATCTCAGCGCGGACATATACAAGGTTTCTCACCACGGCGGCAAAGACGGAAATTCACAGGAATATCTGAGCGAAATTAACCCAAGATACGCGGCAATTTCTGTCGGTGAGAACAATAAATACGGTCATCCCAAAAACGAAGTCCTGAAAAGGCTGGATAAATTGGGCTGTGAGATTTTCCGTACAGATCTCGACGGAGATATTGTTTTTGAAACGGACGGAAGGAATATTTCGGTTATAGTATCAAAACAGTAATATATAATAACAAGGAGCTGTAAATTTATGAAACACCTTACCGTAGACAGAATAGACGGCATATATGCTATATGCGAGGACAAGGATCGCAAGATGTTCGCAATACCCAAAGGAGAGCTTCCGGCAAATCTGCGCGAAGGCGACAAGCTGGATATTGACAGCGAAGGCGTTATTACCGTGAACGGAAAGTTAGCTGAAGCAGCACGCGCAAATGTCCGCCGCAAAGAAGATGAACTCTTTGAAAATTGACTGAAAACAATGATTTTTATAAATTTTTCCAAGTGAGCGGCAGCGCTGCAGCATGCGGTGCCGCCGCTTTTTTTCGCCCAAAATGAAAGGGATAATAATTCCAAAAAATCAATATATAGTAAAAAAACACTTGCAATTACATATATGTTGTGTTATAATATGCAGGAACCTCAAATCAAGCCATATACTCCGCAGCTTTAAGATCACAAAAATAAGACTGCGGTTGACACACATTTACGAGATATTTACAGGAGTTGATAGTTTTGCCGGATAGTCCAGAATACATCGTTAAGCGAAGCGGTCAGACAGTTAAATTCAACGCTGCCAAGATTCGCGACGCGATAAGAAAAGCCGGAAACGCTGTTTCAGATGAAGAGATCACAGAAGAAAAGGTGCTTTCCCTTACCAATCAAGTGCTTGAAAAAATACCTCCTCACACCATTCCTTCGGTAGAGCAGGTGCAGGATATTGTGGAAGAGGTGCTTATTGCCAATGATCTTCCGCGAACCTCAAAGGCATACATTCTGTACCGAGCCGAGCGCAGCAAACTGCGTCAGACCGAAAAGGATTTGATGGATATTTTCAAATCCCTTACCTTTGTTGACGCAAAGGATTCAAACATAAAACGTGAGAATGCCAATATCGACACCGATACTGCAATGGGAACCATGCTTAAATACGGTTCTGAAAGCGCAAAATACTTTGTCGATAACAATATTCTCGACAAGGACATTGCCGACGCGCATAACGGCGGCGATATTCATATCCACGACAAGGATTTCTACCTGCTTACAGAAACCTGCTGCCAGATAGACCTGCTCAAGCTCTTTGAGGACGGTTTTTCCACAGGACACGGTCATCTGCGCGAGCCTATGAGCATTCAGAGCTATTCCGCACTTGCCTGCATTGCTATTCAGGCAAACCAGAATGAAATGCATGGCGGGCAGTCTGTTCCTAATTTCGATTATTCAATGGCTCCCGGCGTTGCCAAGACATTTATCAAGGAATATTTCAAGGCTCTTGCCCTCTATCTGAAATACCGCTTTGACGTTTCGGAAAGCGCAGCCGAGGAAGCTTCGGCATATCTTGAAAAGGAAATGCCGCGTGATATTGTTCGTATATCGAATAAGGACGGTATGGAGAACCGTCTTATTGAAATGAAATCCGAAGGCAAGCTTCCTGAGATTATTTCCGGTCTTTCTGAGAATGATCTCAAAAAACTTAACGACAGCGCGTTTGACACTGCTTTTAAAGAAACTGACCGTTCGACTTATCAGGCAATGGAGGGACTCATTCATAATCTGAACACCATGCATTCCAGAGCCGGCGCTCAGGTTCCTTTCAGCTCGATAAACTACGGCACGGATACTTCCCCTGAGGGAAGAATGGTAATGCGTAACCTGCTGCTTGCCACGGACGCGGGACTGGGCAACGGCGAGACCCCGATTTTCCCTGTGCAGATATTCAAGGTCAAGGAAGGAATCAACTTCAACAAGGAGGATCCAAACTATGACCTCTTCCGACTCAGCTGCAAGGTCAGCGCAAAGCGTCTTTTCCCGAATTTCAGCTTTCTTGACGCTCCGTTCAACCTGCAATATTACAAGCCCGGCGACTACAATACGGAAGTGGCTTACATGGGCTGCCGGACCAGAGTTATGGGCAATGTCCACGACCGCTCCCGTGAGATAACCTGCGGCAGAGGAAATCTCAGCTTCACCACAATAAATCTCCCCAGAATCGGTATCGAGGCAAAAGGCGACTGGAATCTTTTCTACAGTATGCTGGATTCACGTATAGATCTTGTTTTCAAGCAGCTTCTGCACCGCTTTAAGATTCAATGCTCCAAGAAGGTCAGGAATTATCCTTTCCTCATGGGTCAGGGAGTATGGATAGACAGCGATAATTTAGGTATCGACGATTCCGTAGCCGAAGTACTGAAGCACGGTACTCTCAGCGTCGGATTCATAGGTCTTGCCGAAACACTCAAGGCAATGACAGGTCAGCACCACGGCGAGAGCGAAGAAAGCTATCAGCTCGGTCTTGATATAATCAAATATATGCGCGGAAGAATGGACAAGAAATCAGCCGAAACAGGTCTGAATTTCACTCTTCTCGCAACGCCCGCCGAGGGACTCAGCGGTCGCTTTGTAAAAATGGACGCCAGAAAATACGGCAATATAGAAGGCGTCACTGACCGTGAATACTATACGAATTCATTCCACATTCCGGTTTATCACAACATTTCAGCATATAAGAAGCTGCGGCTTGAAGCTCCTTTCCACGCGCTCTGTAATGCGGGACACATCAGCTATGTTGAGCTTGACGGCGATATGTGCAACAATATCGACGCATTCGAGACAATTATCAAATATATGAAGGAAGTCGGCATAGGCTACGGCTCCATCAATCATCCTGTAGACCGCGATCCGATATGCGGATATACCGGCGTAATAGGCAATTGCTGCCCAAGATGCGGCAGACATAACGGCGAGGGCGTTTCTATTGAAAAGCTCAATGAGCTGAAAAAGAAATATCCGAATATGCCGCATTATGTAGGAATAAAATAATTATATAATAAATTAAAAAAATTCAAACGGAGGTAAAATTATATGAATACAAATTCCACACAGTCTGCGAATAACAAAACAACAATAGGCGAGGGCGTTGAATTTGAACGCATTCGCCGCATTACAGGTTATCTTGTAGGAACGGTAGATCGTTTCAACGACGCAAAACGCGCCGAGGAAAGCGACAGAGTAAAGCACAGCCTTAACCCGTCTGATAAGTAAATTCATTTAATAATCAAAAAAAAATAATAATCAAAAAAAATCGCGTCAATGACTCCGGATATTCTCCGGCATTGGCGCGATTTTCTTTAAAAAACTGTTGAGAATTTATATGCAGTCGTGCTTCTGAATATTTCTCCGGCTTTCAGAATCGTGCTTGGAAATTCAGGGTGATTGGGACTGTCGGGAAAATGCTGGGTTTCAAAGGCAAATGAAATTCCGGGATTGCCCATTGTAAATAACTGTCCGGCGGGCTGATCCGTGAAGCATTCTATTTTAACTCCGCTTTTCATTCCAACGGCAGTTGCGACAGGCTGTTTTATATCATGCTGAATGAATACAAAGGTATCATCATAACCTTCTGTAGATTCTGTATCGCTCATAAGTGGTCGCGGACTGAGAAAATCAAATATCGTTCCATCAACAGGAAGGAGCCGTCCGGTTGGTATTTCATTTTTGAGCTCAACTATTCTGTCGGCGAAAATAGTCATTTCAACATTGCGGTTGTCAGTTTCAACCGGTTTGTTAGGATTATGCGGGGAATTGTCCATGCCGTTGGGATTGAAATAGCAATGGTTCGTGAGATTAATTATAGTATCTCTGTCACTGTGAGCCTCGTATGAAACGGAAAGAGAATTGTCATCGGTAATGCTGTAGGTTACGCTTACGCTGAGATTGCCGGGGTATCCTTCGTCGCCGTCGGGAGAGAGCATGGAAAACTTTACGCCGTTTCCATCAGCTTTTTCCATAATTTCTCCGTTCCATATCTTTTTATTTAAGCCGTGAATGCCTCCGTGAAGATGATTGCCGTTATGATTGCGGGTCAGTTGAAATTCCGTTCCGTCAATACTGAATTTCCCCTCGGCGATACGTCCCGCGTAACGTCCGACTACCGCTCCGATACAGCCAAAGCTGAATTTGTCATAGAGCTTTGACTCCGGCAGCGACACTATCATATCCAGTCCGCGATAAACGATTCGCTGCACAGTCGCTCCGAAATTTATAACTGACACAGAGAGTTCATCATTTGAAATTATATAGCGATGTATGACGTTACCTCTTATCATGCCCCATATTTCCCTTGTAATCTTTACCATATGATTGCCCTCCGAATTAATTCATATTGATTGATAAATATTTTACCATATAATTCTGATAAAATCAAATTCATATTGTCTCCCGCAAAAATAAGGGAGCGGCGAGTATACAAAAAATTTACAATCATCAGTAAAAAAAACATTGATTTTTTGAAAGTCCATTCGTGCATATCGACATGCGGATGCCGGATCCTGTGCGGCAGGGCGCTGTGAACCATGTCAGGCGGGGAACCGAGCAGCATTAAGCGGTTTGCCTTGTGCGCCGCAGTCAATCTGGTGTCCGTGTGACGATGTGCACGAAGGTTCTGTCTTATTTTATAGTCCGCGTTTACGCGGACTATTGTTTGCATTAAAGCGAAAACGGCGATAGGAGAGAGTGTGTGTTCTTATGTATCAGGTTCTTTACCGCAAATGGAGACCTAAAACATTTGCCGATGTAGTAGGACAGCCTCACGTCACCGAAACGCTGAAAAACGAGCTTGTCTCCGGAAGAATCGCACATGCCTATCTCTTCACGGGTTCCAGAGGCACGGGAAAAACAACCTGCGCCAAGATTTTCTCCAAGGCAGTAAACTGCCTTCACCCCGTTGACGGAAATCCCTGCGGCGAATGCGAAATTTGCCGCGGCATAGATGATGAAAGCATAATGGACGTCACGGAGATGGACGCAGCCTCCAACCGGAAAATAGAGGATATCAGAGATCTTCTGGAAGAGATACGTTATACTCCCGCGCAGGCAAAATACAGGGTTTTTATCGTTGACGAAGTTCACATGCTTACCACCGAGGCATTCAACGCGCTCCTTAAAACGCTCGAAGAACCTCCGTCATATGTGATATTCATTCTTGCCACTACCGAACCGCACAAGCTTCCTGCCACCATTCTTTCAAGATGCCAGAGATTTGACTTTCACCGCGTAACGCCTAAGGCAATATGCGGCAGATTAAAGTATATAGCGCAGCAGGAGGGCGGAGACATCGACGATGAGGCAGGGCTGATGATAGCCCGTCTTGCCGACGGCGGTATGCGCGACGCGCTGTCAATACTTGATCAGGCGATGGGGAAGAGCAAGCTGGTAAACGCCCTGACCGTTTGCGAGACGGTTGGAATGGCGGGCACAGGCTACATTAACGAACTTGCCGGAGATATTGCAAAGCGTGACCCCGCTGCGCTCATGCGTCTGATAAATGAGCTTTACGCGAACTCAAAGGATATGATCCGTCTTTGTGATGAGCTGATAGGATATTTCCGCAGCATTATGATACTTTGTACCGTCAAGGATTCGGACGGACTTATCGTCGCTTCTGAGGCAGAGCTTACGGAGCTTAAACAGGCTGCTTCCAATTTTACGCCGGCAAGAGCAATTGAGATACTCAATGTGCTTCAGTCATCATATGAAAAAATGGCACGCGGCGTAAACAAGCGTGTGGAAATGGAAACAGCGCTTATAAAGATCTGCGGTATTCCTGACAACGGCACACAACCAGCAAAGTCCGTCCAGCCTGTCATACAGCATTCCTCGCCCGATCAGAACGCAATTATTAATTCGCTGCTTTCCCGCGTTGAATCATTGGAACGCACGGTGCGCTCAGGATTGCTTCAAAGCAGGTCTAGTGCGCAGGCGGTTCCAATATACGGCAGCACATCAGAACCAGGCGGCAAAGCGGCTCAGGAAAGCAACGCTTCTTCTGTAAATGTGCGTGAGATTAGCGACAGCGCAAAAATCTACCCCGAATGGAGCAGGGTAATAGAGGCTCTGCAGGAGATAAATCAGGCTGCGTACAGCGTGCTTGCCAATTCAAGAGGATTTATTAACGGGAAGTATCTTCTCATTGAAACCGGCGGATTCGGCAGGGATATGCTGAGAAATTCCCAGGTAAAGGACGCTATAAAAAATATAGTAAAACAAATTTCAGGACTCGACTGTCGGCTTGGTCCATATACGCCGTCGGCAGCGATTCAATATAATTCATCTGAATCAAATAGTAGTTCCGAAGATGCAACGCTTGCCTACGCAAAAAAAATCATTTCGCGTGCGCAGGAAGCGGGCGTTGATGTGGAAGAAAATTAGGAGGAGTTTATTGTGAAATCAAGATTACCCAAAGGCTATGGCTCAGGACAGGCAACCAACATGAGTCAGATAGCAAAGCAGGCTCAGAAGATCCAGGAGGAAATGGAGAAGGTTTCGGCGGAGCTTGACCAGAAGGAATACACCGTCAGCACAGGCGGCAACGCGGTGACCGTAACCATGCTCGGCAAGATGGAGATAACAAATCTATCCATCAGTCCTGAAGCAATAGATCCGGACGATCCGGAAATGCTCGCCGATATGATCACAGGCGCCGTCAATGAGGTCATTCGCAGCATTAACGCCGATAAGGAAGAAAAAATGAACGCTGTCACAGGCGGTTTATCTCTTCCGGGAATGGGATTCTGATTGGCTTACCGAGTAGCACCGCTTACAAAGCTTATTGAACAGTTTGAAAGGCTGCCTGGAATAGGTAAAAAAAGCGCTCAGCGATTGGCGCTCTATGTGCTTGATCTTCCCAAACAGGAAGCGGAGGCATTTGCCAACGCAATTATAGAGGCAAAGGAAAAAATCCGCAAGTGCGCCGTATGCTGCAATCTTACGGACGAAGAGCTTTGCCCCGTATGCGCTAACGCAGCGAGGGACAAATCCATCATATGCGTTGTTGCGGAACCAAGGGATGTTATTGCGCTGGAACGCACACATGAATTCAACGCGGTTTATCACGTACTTCATGGCTGCATTTCGCCAATGGACGGCATTGGTCCCGAGCAGCTCTGCGTCAAAGAGCTGCTTGCGCGTATAAACGCGGGGGGAGTCAATGAAGTCATTATGGCAACCAATCCGACTGTGGAGGGCGAGGCGACGGCTATGTACCTTTCCAGACTGATCAAGCCTTTAGGCGTTAAGGTGACAAGACTCGCCTACGGAATACCCGTCGGAGGCGACCTTGAATATGCCGATGAGGTCACGCTCAAACGGGCGCTTGACGGACGCAGCGAATTATGAGGTGATTAGAATTGCCAAAGGATAAGGACGCAAACAGAAGCATTGCCCAGAACAAAAAAGCCTATCATGAATATTTTGTCGAGGAATCCTATGAGGCTGGAATAGAGCTTACCGGTACTGAAGTCAAATCTCTCAGACTGGGTCAGGTCAATATAAAGGAAGCCTGGTGTTCGATTGAAGAAGGGCAGCTCTACATTAAAGGAATGCATATCAGCCCGTATGATCATGGCAATATATTCAATGTAAATCCCCTGCGAGTCAGAAGACTGCTTTTGCATAAGAAGGAAATTAACCATCTTTACAGCTGTGTAAAGCAAGCGGGTTACTCAATAGTACCTCTGTCGCTTTACTTTAAAGGTTCACTGGTAAAAGTGCAAATAGGTCTTTGCAAGGGCAAAAAGCTCTATGATAAGCGGGAAGACGCGGCAAAACGTGACGCAAAGCGTGCAATTGACCGCGCCTTGAAGATGAAAAATCAATAAAAATTCGGCATTCGCAAATTCCTTAAAAATTGCGAGTGCCTTTTGCGTTAAATTTATAATGCACAGCTCAGGTAATATAAATCAGGCTGTGGTGTGAGGGATTATTATGAGTAATTCGCTTTTAAATGCCTTGAGTTCGGGTTATTCAGGTTTTTCCAAAGGACAGAAGGCTATTGCGGATTATATTTGTGAGAAATACGATAAAGCCGCGTTTATGACCGCCTCCACTCTTGGCAGGACAGTTGGAGTAAGCGAGTCAACGGTTGTCAGGTTTGCAACGGAGCTTGGCTATGACGGATATCCGGGACTACAGAAGGCAATTCAGGAGATGATCCGCAACCGCCTGACCTCTGTACAGCGTATAGATGTGGCATGCAGCCGGATCAAGGACGACGAAATACTCGAAAACGTTCTTACATCTGACATAGACAAAATACGCCGCACGCTCGGTGAATCGTCCAAAGAGCATTTTGACAAGGCAGTGGAAATGATCTGTAAAGCTGAGAAGATTTACATATTGGGGGCAAGAAGCGCCGAAGCTCTCGCAGTCTTTTTGGGATATTATCTCAAGCTTATATTCAAAAATGTCGTTGTGATCGATCCGTCAAACGAAAGCGACACGCTTGCTCAGATGATGCATGTTGACAGCGAAGCCTGCGTCATCGGTATCAGCTTTCCAAGATACTGCAACAGCGCAATTGCCGCGCTTAAATTTGCCAATACAAAAAGCGCTAACATTATCGCCATAACCGACAGTATGTCCTCACCGCTTGTACAGTACGCTGAATGCGCTCTCATTGCCAAGAGCGACATGCTCTCAATAGTGGATTCTCTCGTTGCCCCAATGAGCGTGATTAACGCCCTGATAGTCGCGGCAATCAAGCGGAATCAAAGCGAGGTTTCAAACACATTCCGACGTCTCGAAGAAATATGGGATGAATATGACATCTACCAAAAGCCGGAGGAAAGCATATGACTGTCTGCGACATTATCGTGATAGGCGGAGGACCAGCCGGAATGATGGCTGCTGGAAAGGCTGCGGAAAGAGGCGCTGCAGTCGCGCTGATTGAAAAGAATCAGCGCAATGGAAAAAAGCTTTTAATCACCGGCAAAGGTCGGTGCAACGTAACAAACAACTGCTCTCGCGATGAGTTTTTTGCCAATATTCCTGTTAATCCCAAATTTCTTTACAGTGCGTTTTCACAGTTCAGCAACCGTGACGTGATGGATTTTTTCGAGACAAACGGCGTACCTCTTAAAGTAGAGAGAGGAAACAGAGTTTTTCCCGTATCTGACAGGGCTTACGATATCAACAACGCGCTTATCGGATATTGTAAAAAAGGCGGCGTTCATGTCATACGTGATACGGCAACTGATTTGTCAATTGACAAAGGGAGCATTTCAGGCGTAAAGTTAAAGAATGGGGGAGAAGTGCGCTGCTCTCAATGTATAATAGCCACAGGCGGCAAATCCTATCCGCTCACAGGATCAACTGGAGACGGCTATCTCCTTGCTGAGAGTGTGGGACATACAATAGTCGCACCCAAGCCGTCGCTTGTTCCTATTGAAATAGACGGCAGGGAGTGCGCGGAGGCGCAGGGGCTTTCTCTGAGAAATATTGCAATAAGGGTTTCCGATCCTGAAAACGGAAAAACAGTCTATGAGGATTTCGGCGAAATGCTTTTCACACACTTCGGAATGTCGGGACCCGTAATACTCAGCGCAAGCTCTCATATGCGTGATCCAAATAAAAAATATAAAATTTCAATAGATTTAAAGCCCGCTCTTACTCCTGAACAGCTCGACAACCGAATTCTGAGAGATTTTTCGGAAAATATTAACAAAGATTTTGTAAATTCTCTCTCAAAACTATTGCCACAAAAGATTATTTCTGTTATAATAAAAAGAACAGGTATTCCTTACAGTGCTAAAGTCAATTCAATCCGGAGGGAACAGAGACTTGCTTTGGCGGGACTCTTAAAAAATCTTGAATTCGATGTTGCAGGTTTCCGTCCGATAGACGAAGCGATAATTACTTCCGGCGGCATATGTGTGACCGAAATCAAACCGAAAACAATGGAATCAAAAATTGTTGATGGTTTGTATTTTGCCGGAGAGGTAATTGATGTGGACGCTCACACAGGCGGATTCAATCTCCAGATCGCGTTTTCGACAGGGTGCTGCGCAGGAATATCCGCAGCAGAAAGGATGGGGTTTTACTCATATGATTAATGTAGCTATTGACGGTCCTTCCGGAGCTGGCAAAAGCTCAATTTCACGAGAAGCAGCCAGACGTCTTGGATTCGTTTATGTGGACACGGGTGCTATGTACCGTGCCGCGGCGCTTTATGTGATGCAGCACAGGATCGATCCAGATGACGCCGAAAAAGTCGGCTCAATCCTTCCCATGCTCGATATCGAGCTGAAATACGAGGACGGGGAACAGAAAATTTATCTTTGCGGCGAGAACGTATCAAGAGTTATACGCACACGCGAAGTAACGAGATGCGCTCCCATAGTATCGGCAATTCCAAAGGTGCGTCAGTGCCTTTCCGACATGCAGCAGGAGATTGCGAGAACCTCCAACATCATCATGGACGGCAGAGATATCGGAACAGTTGTTCTTCCAAACGCACAGGTAAAAATATTCCTCACCGCCTCTCCTGAGGTAAGAGCGCAGCGCAGATATAAGGAGCTTCTTGAAAAGGGTATGGAGGCGGACTACGATGTGGTTTTAGCGGACATCAAGGAGCGCGATTATTTCGATACACACAAGCCGATTTCACCTCTGAGACCCGCTAAGGATTCAATTATGATTGATACTTCAGAAATTGATTTTGAACAGTCGGTGCAGCTTGTGGTTGATACAATAAAAAACAAGCTCGATTCCCTTGCTTGAGGTACTGATATGGATAAAAGCATCAAACTTGCAAAGACCGCAGGCTTCTGCTTTGGTGTAAACCGTGCGATCGAATTGGTAAATTCCCTGCTTGATGACGGTCAGAGGGTTTGCACGCTCGGTCCGATAATTCACAACGAACAGGTAGTCCGGCAGCTTGCCGAAAGAGGAGTGGTAATTGCAGACACTCCTGATGAAGTTCCGTCTGATCATGTTCTGGTTATTCGCTCGCACGGAGTTCCTCTTTCAATTTATAATGAACTGAAACAGAAGGCACTTGTCATACAGGACGCCACCTGTCCGTTCGTTTCAAAAATTCATAGTATTGTCACCAAAGCATCTCAAAAGGGTGATATAATACTTATTGCTGGCAATTCTGAACATCCTGAAGTTCTCGGAATTAAGAGCAGGTGCAGCAATGCTGCATACACGTTCCGCGATGATACAGAATTATCTGAATTGTTGAAAGAACATGCTGAATTAAAAGCCGCTTCTGTTTCTGTCGTAGCGCAAACTACGTTCAACACGGAGATTTGGAAAAAATGTTTAGAAATTTTCAAAAAGGACTGTACAAACGCCACTTTATTTGATACAATATGTAGTGCGACACAAAGCAGACAGCAGGAAGCCGCAGAGCTGTCTGAAAAATGTGATCTTATGATTGTCATAGGCGGAACAAACAGTTCAAATACGGCAAAGCTGTTTCATATCTGCTCCCAGTATTGCAGGAGCGTGCTTATTCAAACAGCCGATGATTTGCCTATTGACGAAGTCAAGGCTGCACATCGTATAGGTATAACCGCCGGCGCTTCCACGCCAGCCGGTATAATCGAAGATGTCCTGTCGGCTTGCAAATCTATTAAATAATGCGGCAAACAACATAGATGTTACAGTCGGTGCATAGACGTCGGCTGACATAAATAAGGAGGACCTATAAACCATGAGTGAAATTCAGAACAACGAAAACTTTGGAGAACTTCTTGAGGAGTACTACAAGAATTCAAATATTAATGGAAAGGTAGTCAAGGGTACAGTCGTCGGTATCACACCGACTGAGGTATATGTGGACGTCGGAAGAAAACAGTCCGGCATCGTCGAGCTGAAAGAACTTACTGATGATCCCAACGCAAAACCCGAAGACCTTGTCAAGGTTGGCGATGAGCTTGAGCTTATCATTCTCAAGACCAATGACCAGGAAGGCTACATTTATCTTTCCAAGAAGATTCTTGAGTCAAGAAAGACAATGGACAAGATGATCGCCGCTTCTCCAAAGATCACCACAAGACGCCGCCGTCGTGATGACGACGACGCACAGGACAGCGAAAACGAGACTGTCGAGCAGGTTGTTGAAGAGAAAGAACCTGTAGTCTTTGAAGGCGTTGTTACACAGGTTATCAAGGGCGGCGTGCTTGTCGCCTGCGACAGTGTGAATGTTTTCATTCCCGCTTCCCAGTGCATGCTCAAGCCTAAGCAGCAGCTTGAAACACTTCTCAAACAGAAGGTCAAGTTTGTTGTTATAGAGGTTATCAAGGGCGGAAGAGGCAGAGTTATCGGCTCTATCAAGAAGCTTGCCGAAAAGGAATTCTGGGATGAAATCGAGCCCGGTAAGACATATACAGGCGTTGTCAAGTCAATGACCAGCTACGGCGTATTCGTTAATCTCGGTCCTGTTGACGGCATGATTCACAAGACTGAGCTTTCATGGGAAAAGATCAAGGATCCTAAGGATGTTCTTTCCATCGGCGACGTCGTTGAGGTAAGAGTAAAGGACGTCAAAAAGGACAAGAAGAATATTTCTCTCGCTTACAAGAAGGCAGAGGACAATCCTTGGGAAATTCTCAAGAATAACTACCCGATTGGCTCTGTTATCGAGGCAAAGGTTGTCGGCACTCCTAACTTTGGTGCATTTGTCAATATTCTGCCGGGTCTGGACGGTTTGATTCACATAAGCCAGCTCAGTCTTGACCGCGTAGAGAAGCCCACTGATGTTGTCAAAGTCGGCGACGTTGTGACCGCTGCCATAACCAACATCGATTTTGAGAATAAGCATGTAAGTCTTTCTATCAAGGAAGTTCTCAAAGCACAGGCAGAAGCAGCCGCAGCAATGGAGCAGCCTGTTGAAGAGACATCTGATACGGAAGAAACCGATAACGTAGAGTAAACAATAATACGCAAATGATTTTTTGCAATTACTGACCTCAAATCCCGCAGTTTACATAATAACGTAAGCTGCGGGATTTATTAAAAATATTGTTGTACAAAGGTGATGAAAGGTGACTGAATATGAGTCGTAAAAATGAAATATTGAGGAATTATCTGACAGACGACCGTCTTGGCTTTATTCACAATTTAATTCAATTGGTTACAATGTTTTTCTGGACACTGCTCATGTCATATACAAACTCATATTATGTCATTTATTTAATTATAGGGTTTTCAGGATTTTACTGTCGTCAATTTACAAATAAAAAATATGATAGAGCAAATTTACTCATTGCTTCAATTTTTTCTTTAGTGTTAATAGCTGCGAATTATGATATGTTTTCTTCACTCACAAAATCAATATATCAATCTCTTTCGATACATAAACAATTTATAGCTAAGATAAGTCTTTTTCAGTTTATGAATTATAAAATATATATCTTTTTACTTTGCCTGCCCGTTCTTTTTCTCGGAGGAATGTATCTGATATTTTTTATTTTACAATTCATAAGTGAAAAAATTGCGTATTTCAAATGGGAAAATAATTCTTATAATACTCCTGAAAAAAAGATATTTTGTTCAGCATTCCTAATGATAAGCATCTTTTATTTAATAATAATGCTATTAGGCTTCTATCCCGGATTTTTTTGTCCTGATACTATCGCGCAGGTTTCAGAAATAACTTCCGGAACATATTCAAATCGAAATCCATTCTATCATACTATGGTTGTTCGTCTTTTTATTCTTTTAGGCATTAAAGTTTTTAACGATATTAATATTGGCGCTGCTCTTTACAGCGTTGCGTGCATCGCTTTTGTGTCGTCCGCGTTTGCGTATGCGGTACTTACGCTCTATCAGCTTCATATAAACAAAAAGATTATTCTTTCCGCAGCATTGATATATATGCTTATGCCCTATAATATCATGTTCAGCTTTAATATGTGGAAGGATACGCCTTTTAATGCATTTATTTTATTGTTTACGGTTTCAATATTCAGATATCTCAAGAGAATCGGAAATAATTTAAAAATGAATGCTCTTATTTTAACTGCGAGTGGAATGGGTGTGTGCCTTTTCAGAGGCAATGGATTGATAGTTGTTTTCATAACACTTGTTTTTTTTGGTTTTATGTTTGGTAAATCACATAGAAAAATGCTTATTTCATTAGCGTCTGTACTTGCAACAGCTCTAATAATGACTTATCCTGTATTGAATGCAATGAATGTATCACAATCAGATATAGTTGAGCTTTCATCTATGCAAATTCAGCAGATTGCCAGAACTGTAATAGAAAATGACGATCTGACAGACAATCAGAAAGAATTAATATCAAAAGTCGCTGATATTGATAAAATAAAAACTCTGTATACACCTATACTATCAGACCCGCTTAAAATTCACCTTCGCTCCAAAGGAAGTCAGGAATATATTAAAAATCACAAGACTGAATATGCGCTTCTATATTTGCAGCTTGGGTTCAAACACCCCAAATCATATATTACAGCGTGGATCGACCAGACGAGAGGATATTGGAATGGCGGTTATGATTATGTAAAATTTTCTTATGCATTTTCTGACAATCAACTTGGATTAAAGAGAACTGTTATTTTTAATGGTATGGAAAAAGCGGTTTTCTTATATTGCACTCTTTTTGAAATTGTGGATCTGCTCAAGCCGTTTGTGAGCATAGGTCTGCATACGTGGTTGATTCTTCTTGTTGCTTTTATAGGATACAGAAAAAAAGATAAGATAATATTTTTTTCCTCAGTTCCATGCTTGTCAATTATTTTTTCACTACTATTGGGTACGCCTGTTTTCGCGGAATTCCGGTATGCATACGGTTTGTTCTGTTGTCTGCCTTTTTTGGCAATGGCCGCTTTCAGTGAGAGCAATTCCAATTTGCCGCGCAAAGCAATTATAAATTCATCTGATAATGAGAGGAAACAGGCATGAATCTTTTTGATAAAAAATATATACGTAGTGTATTATTTAGTGATCGTTTTACAATAATTCACAGTGTTATTCAAAATATCACCATGTTTGCATGGCTTAGTATTTTGATATATACAAGGTCATATTATGTAATATACCTTCTTATCGGACTTTTAGGGTTTTTATGCAAAAAAAATCTAAATCATGATAAAAAAGCTATATTCAAAAGAAATGAACGTTTAAATGTTATTTTAGCTGCCGTTTTCTCTTTTACTATTATTCTGGCAAACCACGATCTTTCCTCTTCAATGATAGAAAGAATAGCAGCTTCATTAAAAAGACCTTCGCAAATTGAAAATCTTATGAACAACATGGCTCTTTTTAATGTGATATTTATTCTGTTTTATGTGCCTATGCTTTTTATTGGCGGAACATATATTGTTTATTTTATTTTAAGCTTTATTTCACAAAAGCTGACGTCGTTTGTCTGGAACAGGTACAATTATAATTCAGATTCTCGCAGTGTATTTTTGAAGTCATTTGCGGTTATAACTGTATTCTTTTCTCTTATTATGCTTTTATGTTATTATCCGGGAATATCTTCAGGCGATAACAGAGAACAATTGGAGCAGATACTATCAGGTCAATATTCAAATCATCATCCTTTTTATCACACTATGATGATCCGAGTGTTTGTTACAATAGGGCAATCTCTTTTTAACAGCCTGAATATAGGAGTAGCATTATACAACTTGTTTTCAATAATGCTTCTTTCGGCTGCATTTTCATATGTAATTGTAACATTTCACCAGCTAAATATATGCAAAAATGTTATTATCTGCACAGCATTGTTTTTCATGCTTCTGCCTATAAACATGACATACAGCTTTACAATGTGGAAGGACATACCTTTTTCAGCTGCAACATTGTTTTTTACGGTGTCTGTTTTCCGTTATCTTGAAAACTTAGGTAAATCACAAAATTTAAATTTGTCAATTTCCGTTTTAAGCGGATTCGGAATGTGTTTGCTCAGGAGCAACGGAATGTTTGCTTTTGCTTTGACATTTATAATTTTTGTTCTTTGGTTTGGAAAAAAGAACCAAAAATTATGTGTTTCGCTGATTTGTGTAATATTTGTATCTTTGCTGCTTAAACATCCTGTACTCAGCGCATTGGGCGTTACGCAGCCGGCGCCGGTCGAATCGCTGTCAATTCCTCTCCAGCAGATTTCGAGAACGGTTGTTGATAACGACGATCTTTCTGACGAACAAAAAAAGCTTATTTCTAAAGTAATAGAAATCGATAAAATCAAAGAAATATATGATCCGGATATATCCGATCCGATAAAATTTTATATCAGAGATCATGGCGGTCAGGATTATTTCACTCAACATAAGTCTGAATATATCGGTTTGTATTTTAAACTTGGAATATCTCATCCAAAATCATATATTTTGGCATGGGTTGACCAAACCAAGGGCTATTGGAACGGCGGCTATGATTATTGGAAATTTACATTTACCTCTGCTACTGACGATGTGGGAACAATGAGAATTGTTTATTCAAACGCTCTCCAAAAAGCAGTATATTCTTACATTAAGCTTTTTGAATATCTGGATATATTAAAACCGTTTCTCAGTATAGGCTTGTATACATGGCTTCTGCTTTTAACCGTTTTTATTGGATACCGAAAAAAAGATAAAATCACGGTCTTTTCTGCATTGCCTTGCATAGCGATAATCGTTTCTCTTCTCATTGCCACACCTGTTTTTGCTGAATTGAGATATGCCTACGCAACATTCTGCTGTCTGCCTTTTTTGGCGGTTATTGCATTCAGGAATAATTCAAAAGAAACAAAGAACGAGGAGACAATAAATCATGAATGATAAAAAAATAGCCGTATTAATACCATGTTACAACGAATGTAAAACAATCGAAAAGGTTGTAACTGATTTTAAAAAAGAACTTCCAAATGCGGATATCTATGTATATGACAACAATTCGACAGACAATACTGCTCAAATCGCTGCAAAAGCAGGAGCCATAGTCAGACATGAATACCGACAGGGGAAAGGGAATGTAATACGCAGTATGTTTCGCGAAATTGACGCCGACTGCTATATTATGGCGGACGGCGACGATACATACCCTGCTGAAAACGCACGTGAAATGGCAGAGCTTATTCTCACAAACAAAGCTGATATGGTGATAGGGGACAGGCTCTCTTCAACCTACTTTACCGAAAACAAGCGTCCTTTTCATAATTCGGGGAACAGACTGGTGCGTTTTCTGATAAACCATCTCTTTCACAGCAAAGTCAAGGATATTATGACTGGATACAGAGCGTTCAGTAAAATGTTTGTCAAGTCATTTCCGATTCTCTCTCATGGATTTGAAATTGAAACCGAGATGACAATTCACGCGCTGGACAAGAATTTTCTTCTCAAAGAAATACCTGTAGGATATCGCGACCGTCCTGAAGGAAGTCATTCAAAGCTGAATACTGTCTCTGATGGAATCAAGGTTTTAAGAACTATATTTATTCTTTTCAGAGAATATAAGCCGTTTATGTTTTTTAGTTTGATTTCAATTTTGCTTTGGATAATATCTCTGATAATGTTCATTCCGGTTCTTATAGAATTTTTTGAGACGGGATTGGTTCCTCGTTTTCCCACGCTAATAGTTTCCGGAGTGATCGCTTTGTTTGGCATATTGATGTTTACATGCGGAATAATTCTTGACGTTGTAATCAAAAAGCACCATCAGCTTTACGAATTATATCTCAATATAATGAATAATCACTTATCATCAAAAAAATAACCGCAAAATTAATACCCAAATTATTTTAAAAAAGATCTGCATGAGTTGAGAATCTTTCTCTCAACCATGCAGATCTTTATAATATTACTCAAATCCCGTCTATTGCCGCAGATATTTGCGTTTTACCTTATCATTTCTGGGGATTTTTCTTTGTTACGCCATCACCGTAAATTGTAGTCCAGTCATTCTTCATGGAGATGGGAACCCAGTCAAATTCCTCACAAAGACCGAACATTTTGTCAGCCTTTTCCTGATTGCCGTTCTCGCGTTCGAGATCGTCGCAGCAAAGCATAAAGGCGAGGCTCTTGTAGGGATTATTGCTTGTTACATATTCCGCCATGCTGGAATCGCCGGTGCTGTTGCCGAAAGAAAGCACAGGCTGCACGCCGATTTCCTGAGCGATTACAGTGACCTTGTTCATCTTGAGATTTTTAATTATAAAATCACCGCCGAGAACAAGCTTGTCATCGTCATCATAAACATAAGAAAGACCGTCGGTATCGCCCTGATCCGGAGCAACAAGCGTTTCGTCAGAGCCTATGATCTGCCTGTTTGGAATATTAAGGGGAGAATTATCGAGTATGCCACGCACAATGAAGCGATCCGTTCCGCTGACGATATAGACAGTAAAATCATTTGCCTGTAAATATTCAACAATCTGGAGCATCGGCTTATAGAATCCGTCGCCGCGTTTCATACCATCGTAACTCGGCATGGGAAGCTTTTTGAATTCCTGTATGTAGCTGTTGAACTCGCCGACTGTCATACCTTTGAAAGCCGAAGCAACTGCCTTGCCGTGATCCACCTCAAGACCTTTTGCGGCTTTGCCGGTTTCATTGAGAGTGACAATTTTCTGAGCGGTTTCCTTTTCAAAGTCACTTGCCTTATCCTTGTAATTCTCATCTTCCAGAACGCGGTAAACGAGCAGGGTATAGTCAAAGTAATTCGGGTCGGTTTCACAGAAAAGCGTGCCGTCGAGGTCAAAGACAGCTATGCGGTTCTCAACCGGAATGAAATCCGCGCCGCCTTCCTCAGTGATAGCGTTCATATAGGCTACCAGCTTATCCTTGGCTTTGGCATTGTCCGTCCACAGCGAGAGAGCTGTATCAGGGGAAACTTTTTCCTGCGTGCTTTCGGTTTTCCATCCCACGCCAAGCGCGTAGAATGTGGTTACAACCGCAAGCAGACACGCTACCACGATAGTAGATGTTTTCCATTTGTTTGTAGAGTTTTTCATTGATAAATCCTCCTAAGCTTTAATATTTTTAATTGGCTAATTTCATCATACTAAAAAATAAAAATTTGTCAATACTTTTTTTGCTGATTCTTTAAGTATATTTCATAATATTTCTAAATTTTTTTTGCAAAAAGTATGTTACTTAATAGTAACAAATCTGCCTGTTATAATTTACAAAAAATTAAATAATTCAAGAGAAAAATTCTACATTTTTATTAGACATTTGTTGGACATCATGATATAAAATATTATGAATAGAATTTATTGCATTTAATAAAATGGTGGTTTAGCATGAAAAAAACGCAAATTAAGGATAATTGTCGAAATATTACAAAACAGTTTGTATCCTATGTTTCAATAGTCGTCATAAGTATGCTTGCTGTAACAGCGTTTTTGGGGATTCATTTCTCTGCTGACGCATTAACTATTAACGCGTCAGACTATTTTAATAAACTTAAATTCAGAGATTTTGAAATTACTTCCAATATGCTGATTACACAGGACGATATTGAATCCATTAAAAATCTCAACGGAATCAGCGACGCTGAGGGGGTTTATTCCACTACCGCAAAACTGATCGGGGCAAATGCAAACGAAGCTGTAACAGTCATCTCCGTTCCCGATAGAATCGGAAAAGCCGAGCTTCGTGAGGGACGTATGCCCGAAAGCGTACAGGAATGTGCGCTGGAATGCGAGATAATGCAACGCATGGGACTGCACGTCGGTGATAACGTAAAAATCGGCTCGGCAAGCGGGGGACTTGCCAACTATCTCCTTTATTCGGAATTCATGGTTACCGGCTCTTTTGTACACGCCGATCACTACGCCTATGAAAAATACAGCGGCGACAACCGGTATGTTATCGTACCACAAGAGTCTTTTGACACTGACTCGACACAAAACTGCTTTATGAAAGCGCTTGTAAGAATTAACAAACCGGATAACATGCGCGTTATCGGAAAAAAATACGACAATCTTTCATCATCGGTACTCAGCCATCTGGAGGAACTTGCCAAGGAACGGTCCGACATAAGGTATTCCGAAATAATGGACATGTACATAAAAAAAATCAATCAGGGACAGGAAAAGCTTGATTCAGCAAGGCAAAAACTCACAGCATCACGAAAGAAGATCGACGAAAATAATAAGCTGATAAATGAAAATGAAAAAAAGCTGACCGACGGAAAGAAAAAACTTGAAAATGGAAAAAAGGCGCTTGCTGACGGAAAGAAAAAGCTCGACAGTGCAAAAAATGAACTTGCAAACGGTCGTAAACAGCTTGACGAAGCAAAAAAAGCGTTAGAAAAAAACAAGGCGGCTCTGGACGAAGTTGATGAAAAACTAATCATAATTCTTGATAAAGCGCTTGCGGGTACGGAATATGAGGGAAACACTGACAAATACGTTACGCAAATAAAGGATTATATCTCAATAAATGAAATTGATGACATAGAGAATCAAATAGAAAAGCAAGATTCACTTGGCGTTCTCAGCACTGACGTCTATCAGTACATCAAGCAGTACAGCGATGGTCTGAAACAATATAATAAAGTATTGTCAGAGTATAATGAAGGCGAAAAAAAGTATAATGATGCAAAGAAAAAAATCGAAAAAGCCGAAAAACAATACAATAAAGGACTGAAGCAATACATTAAGGGATTGTCAGAGTATCGAAAAGGTAAAAAGAAGCTCGATGAGGCAAAGGAAAAAATCAAAAAAGCCGAAGACAAGTACAACCAATCTGTTAAGGCATATGAAGAAGGGGAGAGGGAGCTTGAAAAATTAAAGACATCTATGGCTGATATTAAGGAATGCCGTTGGATGATTCTTAATGCGGAGTGTAATCCGGGATATATCCACGCCAAGTCCTCAGCCGAAAATATCCGAAATCTTGCGCTGACGTTTTCGCTTTTGTTTGTAATGGTAGGCGTGCTTGTGATTTACGCGACTATGGCACGTATTATAAACGAACAGAGAAAGCTCGTCGGAACAGTCAAGGCACTTGGATTCTTTAACCTTGAAGCAGCTATGAAATATCTTATGTTCGGGATTTCCTCCGCTGTGCTGGGAATGATTTCAGGAGCCGCTATCGGATATTTTGCTTTGCAGAAAATCGCGCTTACGGCGCATAATGGATTTTATGTTACTCCCGATATTCCATTCCGGTTTAACTGGATTATTACCGTCGGTACGTTCCTTGTGGGAATTCTGATTACTGTTCTGTCTGTATTGGTCGCCTGCGGAGAGCTGATAAAATCACCTGCCGTTGAGCTTATGAAAGACAAACTGCCCACAAAAACAGTATCCCCTGTATCGAAGAAATCAATCCGCACCCCGCTCTATACACGATTGGTTTTACGCAATATGCGTACAGACATACGGAGAATATGCGTTACAATAGTAAGCATAGCCGGCTGCTGCGCTCTGCTGGTTATAGGATTTACATTGCAGAACGGCATTACAACAGCAGTGGAAAAACAATATCACGAAATTCTGCAATACGATCACCGCGTATCATTTGACCGCAATCAGTCGAAAACCGCCGAAAAGGAAATAGAAGCGCTACTTGATAAAAACAGCATATCATTCGTTAAGCTCCATTCACGATATATCACTTTCCACGCGGGAAATCAGCTTGCAAGCGGCATGCTTATGTGCGCGAACGATGAGGATATAGCAAAAATCATCAATTTAACTGATCCGCACACAGGTAAACAGGTAATTCCCGGAAAAAACGGGGTCTGTATCATGAGGAGAACTGCGGAATATTACCATATTGAACCGGGTGACTCAATAACGCTTTTCGACTCTTCAATGACGCCATACGACGCCAAGGTGGAGGGAATCTATCAGAATTATACCGGAATAGGCATGGTAATGTCGGCAGACGCCTATAAAGCAACTTTCGGTAAAAAAGCGTCTGTCAACAGCTTCTTTTTGAAGAATTGCAAGGATACAGACAGTTTTTCCAAAGAGCTTAAAAATATAAAGGGCTTTTCTGGTATAAGCAGCAATGTCAGTTCTTATAAGTCAACAATGGCTTCGGTTTCAGCGCTGCGGTATCTGACGCTTGTACTGATTGTTGCCGCGGGAGTTATGGCATATTTCATTCTGCTGAATCTGGAAAACATGCATCTCAATCAGAAGAAGCGGGAACTGACAGTTATGAGAATCAACGGATTTACTACTAAAGAAGTAATCATGTATTTGGTTCGTGAGACGATTGCCACCACTATAATCGGCATTATCCTCGGAATAGCGGCGGGAGCGGTATTCGGATATTTTATCCTCAGGTTTATTGAACAGCGAAACGCAGGATTTTATCTTGTACCAAGCTTTATGGGATGGATATTATCAGCTGTAATTACCGCGATATACTCTTTTGCGATTTATTCTTTCTCTTTACGCAAGATCAAATATCTTAAACTTACGGATATGATATAATTTTATTTTATAAATATAAAGGAGAAATTCTGCATGAATCAGTCAATTAATGAAAAACGATTTGCACAAGCAACATGGAAAATCATGGAGCAGTTGCTTGAAGTAGACAGTCTGGAAGAAGCTCTTTCGGGGAGCCTTGAGATAATAGTCAAGGAGCTGAACAGTCAGGCGGGTATCATATGGTATCTTGACGAAAAGACAGACCGTCTTGTACCGATTTATCATATCGGACCTTCGGATATTTCAGGTGTCACTGTGGAAAACGGAATGAGCATAGAGGGCATTGTCACAAAGACGGGTAAATCAATACGCATCGAGGACGCTTCAAACGACGCGCGCTTTGAAGGCTCCGTTTTCGACGAAAACGGCTTTGTAACAAAAACAATGCTCTGCGTTCCTCTTTACGATACAAAAAAGACCGTAGGCTGCGTACAGATAATCAATAAAAAAGACGGCAGTCTATACGATGAGGAGGAACTGCAGCTTTGCGAACGCATGGCGTCACTCGCAGCCATCACAATTGACGAAAAGGGATTGATAGTCGAATCAGGAGAAGAAAAGAAGCTTCTTATTTCCCTGAGAAATGTTATCAAGGAATATCCCTCCGGCGAAGGAAAAATCCGGGTTCTCAAGGGCATCAATCTTGATATTTATGAGAATGAATTTGTTGTGGTTCTTGGCGAATCGGGCTGTGGTAAGTCCACAATGATGAATATTATCGGAGGAATGGACTTCCTGACCGAAGGCGAACTGACGATTGAAGGCAAGGATTTCTCACGTCCATCAGACAAGGATCTGACCCAGTACAGAAGAGATTACGTCGGCTTCATATTCCAGTCGTACAACCTCATGCCGAATCTCACTGCTCTGGAAAACATTCAGTTCATATCCGAAATATCCAAGGATCCTATAGATTCCGAGGAAGCGCTCAACATGGTCGGACTTCTTGAAAAGGGCGGAAACTTTCCGGCACAGATGTCAGGCGGACAACAGCAGCGCGTTTCAATTGCCAGAGCCATTGTCAAGAATCCCAAGCTTATTTTAGCTGACGAACCCACAGCCGCGCTGGATTTCCAGACCGGTCAGGAGGTCCTGCAGGTCATGGAAAAAATAGTCAAGGAACGCGGCACGACAGTCGTTATGATAACGCATAACGCCGAAATAGCCAAGATGGCTGACCGTGTGATTAAGCTTCGTTCCGGCAAAATCGCGAATATCAAGAAAAATGTTCACCCGCTTTCAGCTTCAGAAATAGAGTGGTGATGAAAAATGAAAAAAACACAGATCAAGGATACTCTTCGTAATGTCAGAAAGCATATTGTTTCGTATATATCAGTAATTGCAGTCGCAATGTTAGCAGTAGCAGCGTTTCTTGGGATTAATTATGCCGCTGACGCCCTTATCATAAACGCGTCTGATTTTGAAACAAACCTTAACTTCCGCGACATAGAGATTACCTCGACTATGCTCCTTACAGATGAAGATATAGACGCTATTAAAAAAACCGACGGCGTAAGCGACGTCGAGGGCATTTATCAGACGTCTGCAAAGGTATTCGGAAAAAAAGAAAAACAATCAGTATATTTTGAGGAATATCCGCGGCGATCTTCGCAGGGTAATTGTTACGACTGTGAGCGTTGCGGGCTGCTGCATACTGCTGGTAATAGGCTTCTCTTTACAGAATGGAATAGGAGATGCCATCGAAAAACAGTACAGCGAAATTCTTAAATATGATCAACACCTGCTTTTTGAACCGGACGCTTCGGATACCGTGGAGCAGGATATGCAGAATGTACTCGATAAAAACCATTTGGAATATACTAAAATATATTTACATAACAACGCATACAAGGTTGGCAACACCCTTTCAGCCGTAAGTATTCTGTGTGCAGACGCTGAAGATATCGCCAAAAACTTTAATCTGAACGACCCTTGGAACGGCAAGCAGGTTGTACCAGGTAAACATGGTATCTGCATTATGCGCCGCACTGCCGTATTTTATCATTTGAACGTAGGCGATTCCATTACGCTTTACGACGATGATATGACTCCGTACGAGGTAAAGGTTGAGGGAATTTTTGAAAACTATTTAGGCGCAAGATTTATTATGTCGAAAGAAGCCTTCAAAGAAATATCCAACCAAGATGCTGTCGATAATTGTTTCCTCATAAGGAACTGCAAAGATATGTCAGGATTTTCGGATAATCTTGTCGGAATCAAGGGTTTTGAAAGTATAGAGAATAACATTGACTCTTACAAATCATCAATGAAAACCGCTTTGGCACTTCGTCTTGTAACCGGTGTGCTGATAATTGCTGCCGGAATAATGGCATATTTTATCCTCCTGAATCTTGCCAATATGTTTATCAACCAGAAAAAACGCGAGCTTACAGTAATGAGAATAAACGGATTTACAACTCGTGAAGTCATTTGGTATGTCGCACGTGAAGCAATATTCACCACTTTGGCAGGCATTGTCGCCGGTATAGCGGTAGGCTCCGTCTTTGCCTATGCTATCATTCGATTTTTAGAGCACCGCCAGGCTGGATTTGTTCTGACGCCGAGCATATTGTCATGGATAATCTCAGGCGGAATTACCGCATTTTACTCATTGATTATTTACGCGATTGCGCTGAGGAAAATCAAGGATCTCAAACTTACGGATATGTAACGAGGCGTTTATCTATGGATTTTACAGAAATTCTTAAACTTCTTTCGGGTCCGATAATAGGCGCAGTTATTGGTTACTTTACCAATATGATAGCTGTGAAAATGCTGTTCTATCCACAAAAAGAAATCAGGCTGTTCGGACGACGACTGCCGTTTACCCCTGGAGTTATTCCAAAAGGACGTGCGCGCCTTGCCGCTTCTGTCGGAACGGTTATAGAAAAGCATTTGCTTACCAGGGAGGATATTACAAGGCATTTGTTGTCCGAACAAGCCGAAAAAAAAGTCGCTGACACAGTGATGGAAAAGCTTTCGGGTAACATCAAGGACGAAATTCTTGCGCTTACCGATATGGACAGCGAGACATACGAACAAAGAAAATCAGAAATCGTCAAGACAGTCAGCGTACAGATTGTGAACGCTATTCAGAGTTCAGGTGCAACCGATACGATAGTAACGGCATTCTCAGAAGCTCTCAAGGAAAAAGTGAATTATACTCCGCTAAAGCTGATCGTCAACGACATAACCTTAAACGCGGTTATTCCTCCCACAAAGGATATGCTTGACACAATGATCGACGAACGCGGCACGGAATATATCGCTCCTGTTGTTGACAAGAAGCTGAACGAATCTGACTCTCAGTCAGGTCTTGACCTTTTGGCACAGTTCAACCTTGACGAACATACGGTGAGAAAGGCTGTGATCGACGCATACCGGAAAATTGTCAATCAAAGCGTTGACGGTATTTTGCAAAGCGTGAACATTTCATCTTTGGTGGAAGAAAAAATCAATGATATGTCAATTGAAGAAATGGAAAAACTTGTACAAGACGTCATGAAAAAAGAATTGAACGCAATTGTCAATCTTGGAGCATTGATAGGTTTTATTTTAGGAATAATAAATGTGCTTATAAAGTAATAGTTCATTTAATCCAAAAAAGACGAGTAAAAATCGGTTGTGATTTTACTCGTCTTTTTTTGACTTTATGTTTTTTTACATATTATCAAGGTTTTGCATTAAAAAGCATTCTTACATTGTAATTTGGCTCATAATTTTTCAAATGTTTAAGCATAAGATCAAAATTAGGCTTTCTCGATGAACAGTTGTGGCAATCCGTACCAAAGACAATCGGGTAATCATCATTAATAAAAGGTTTAAGCATCTTTTTTGTTTTCCACTTGCAAAAAACCGAGGTATTAAACTGAAAAAATGCATCGGGAATATTCAGAATATCATTGTAATCTGAGGAACTGAAAATATCTATATACCTGTCAAGATGAGCTATAATAATTTGCTTTTTGGTACGATATGCAATTTCCTCAATTTCTTCGCTCATCCATTTCCTGTAGCCTTCATAAGGAATCTCAATAAGAAGTGTGTTCATTCTCTGATTGGCAAGCTGCTCTATACCCTTTGTAACACACAAATCACGTTCAAGCGCAATTTCTGCGGCAAGCATTATCCGTGGGAATTTTTCAAAAGCGCCAGAATTAATAAGCTTATTGTAAGCCTCATTTCGCCGTTTAATAAATTTTTCAACGCTCATCTCATGCTTTCTGTAATGAGGAGTAGCAACAATATTACGTACTCCTTGAGATAATTGCATCTTAATCAGTTCTACGCTCTCTTTAACATCAGCGGCGCCATCGTCAATACCAGGGAGAATGTGGCAATGGAAATCCGTATCAAAAAAATTCATAAATGCATCTCCTCATATAAAAACAACACACCGGCAACCCAAGTTTACCGGGAAGCTGATGCGTGGTTTATAGACTTAAAAACTCTTCTTTAAAATATTATTCATCTTCAGATAAATTCTCGTCTTTTTCTGAGGCAGGGGCTACTGAATCTTTTACAATATTTCCCCAATTATAATCCTCATAATCATCATCATAATCATCATCATCAATGTTTCCACTGTTCTTTTTCTTTTCATTTTTTCCTTTGACTTCACTATAACCGTAACCGTATCCATAACCATACCCGTAATGACCATATCCCGTATCTCCTGAATTAGCGTCGGTAAGAATAAAGCCCATAATATTTGCCTTCGCCATTCTCATAGAATTAATCGCACGGTCAAGTTCAGGATATCTTGTCTTATTTTCTCTGGCAGTAATGATAATACCGGAAGACATTGATGCAAGCGTCAAAGAATCTGAAACAAGATTGATAGGTGAAGTATCTATAAATACAAAATCATAGTCCTCAGATTGGGTATTTACAAAATCGATCATATAATTTGATCCAAGAAGTTCAGCCGGACTTGGCGTGGACGGACCAGCTGAAATAAAGTCAACGCCAGGACGGACATCGCGAAAAACTGATTCATCAAACGTCTCAAATCCCATAAGAATACGTGAAAGACCACGCTTATTGCTTACTTTAAAATATCTGAAAATTGAGGGATTTCTCATATCCGCATCAACAAGCAATACCTTCGCGCCCATTTGAGCCATTGAAATCGCAATATTAATTGTTGTCGTAGTCTTCAGATCATTTGCGGTAGGACTTGTAATTACAAAAACGCCCTTATCGTCCATGGTAGAAATGCGGAACATCAAATTCTGTCTTATCGCTTTATACGCCGAATCAATTGGAAACGGTGTATTATGTCCGATTATTGTCGCAGTAGTGATAATCTTTTCATTTTCCAAATTACGCTTTTTGAGCTTGTTGTTCAGATTAACATCTTTCTTTGAAATGCCAAGTGCCTTTGCAAACTTAAAGAAATCAGGAACTGCGCCGAGAACAGGAATGTTATATCTTTCTGAGAGAGACTTTTCGTCACTTATCGTAACCTTAGTCAGCAATCGGATAATATATATCAGTACAGTTATTATTCCGAAACCAAAAGCAAAAAGAATTGTAAACTTTAGCACACTCGGAAAACTCTGTGCTACAGGCAGCTTGGGATGGCTTAAAATGGTTACTGAACCTGAACCAACAATATTTTCAAGTGATTTGGACGCAATATCTGAGTATACATCAGCAATTTTCAATGAAAGCTCAGGTGATTGAGTCTCAACTGTTATTCTGAGAACCTCTGTCTTGTTGACTGAAGAGAATTTTATGTAGTTGAGCAACTGTGTTTCTGAAAGGTCATTTTCGTTGAGATTTTTAAGGACTTCGTCTGTAATAGAATTGGTCTGAAGCATTACAATATAAGTATCAACCAGCTTTTGTGACGCGTTGATATCATTGATATTAACGTTACTTGAGTCAACAGTATTCTTATTAGTTACATAAAGATCAGCTATGGCTGTATATCTTGGAGTAAGAATAAAGGATGATAAAATAAAACCGATTATACCTCCAAGAATTGCAATAGCACATAAGGACTTCCATCTTTTAAGGAGGTAACGCAGAATTTTTAGCAGATCAATTTCAAAAGTAAGATCTTTATCATCATTCTTCTGAGAAACGCCAATTTCAGTGTAGTTTGGTCCAATGATATTATTAACTGGATTTTTGTTAGCCGCCTTAAAGGATTCATAAACTGTTTTATACACAAGCGGAACTATTTGCTCCATAAGAGACATGTATAGTTGAGACCCTAACTTTGAAACTGTTAGTTGCTTCTTAGTAGGCTTTGTTCCATTACCCTGCACAAGATCAGATTGCTCGAAAGTGTCATTCAGACTTAAACCAGATTCAGCTGATATTGTCGAAATATCAGCTTCAAGCCTTACGTTGCTTTTGCTTTTTTGACTGTTTTTCATTTTACGCTTTCTGAAAGTTTCAAGATATACCGAATTAATCGAAAAATCATCGGTGTTTTGAGAGTGATTATGTAATTTATCCAAACCAATTCTCCTTTGTAAAACTTATTAGTTTTTTGCAAAATGCAAAATACGACTTATCTAAAGTATTTTATCAAATAAAAAACATATTGTCAATATTAAAGTAAAAAATCAGACATTAACGCATGAAAAAAGAATATTCACAAGATAAACTTTTTTTATCATAATATCATAATATAATAATAAATTCAATCTGTTTTAATTAACATTTTATTAACAAATGACTTTTATTGAATAAGAAAGACATATTACTTTTGTATTATTTAATGTTTTTGTATTATAATAATTATTCACATATCATTTTGCAATTATCATATAATTTTTATTAATTATTAATAAAATATTTTTTTTTTTAATTTTATACTTGCAATTACTCCATAACAATGATATAATTATTAAGCTATCAATTACGGGGCATTAGCGCAGTTGGGAGCGCGCAACATTCGCATTGTTGAGGTCAGGGGTTCGACTCCCCTATGCTCCACCAGCAATGGCAAAGCACACTACATGTGCTTTGCCATTTATAAAAATGGAGAGTAATCGAACTCTTCATAACGTGAACAACTCGGAATTTCTTACCGTTCAGTCTGTTTTATCCGTAAGTAATGACTTTTTCTGGGCGTTTCCGAAGATTAAAATTCAGATTGAATAATCCGTTCTGCCCTAACGTTCTGTCCTGAATTAAATTTTTAGCGATGCGGACTGATGGGAAATAATATCTGGAGAGTTGTCCGAGTGGTCGAAGGTGCAGCACTCGAAATGCTACATTGTTCAGGCTGTTTCGTCCACAAGGAATGCCCATTTCAGGGCGTTTCCGAGATTAAAAATACAAATTGAATAAGCTGTTCTGCCCTAAAGTTCTGTCCTAAAATTGATTTTGAGCGATGTGAGCTTACGGGACAAAATATACGGAGAGTTGTCCGAGTGGTCGAAGGTGCAGCACTCGAAATGCTGTGTGGGGAAACTCACCTAGGGTTCGAATCCCTAACTCTCCGCCACTGCTAAGAGCCGGAAAATGGAGGTTTTCGGGCTCTTTTCTTTTTTCTCCGATGG
>ONCX01000002.1 GCA_900316455.1 uncultured Eubacteriales bacterium | reverse complement strand
CCATGTGGCGTTGGGCGTGACGGTTTCGGAGGCATGCGTGCGGTTGTTCCAAACGCTGAATGAATCCTGCCCCGCTTTTTTGAAATACCACTGGTATGTCACGCCGCTGCCATTTGCCTTCAGCGAGAGCGTAACGGAATCCCCGAGGATTACTGTCTTGTCGGTCGGCTGCTCGGTAATTTCAAGCCCGCTTATTATTGTGACGGTAATTGTATTGGATTTTACAGAATTGCCGCATGTGTCCTTAACAAGACAATAAAGCTGAATGCCGTTCCACGTCACGTTGGGCGTGACAGTCTCTGAGGCATGTGTGCGATTGTTCCAAACGCTGAATGAATCCTGCCCCGCTTTTTTGAAATACCACTGGTATGTCAGACCTTCGCCTGATGCTCTCAGCGACACTGTGACAGGATTGCCGGAAACCGCCGTCTGATCAGTGGGCTGTTTGACTATCGAAAGAACTCTTATTGTCGCTATGTCTGAATCAATTGAATTCCCTATGCTGTCGGTTATATTGCAATAAAGCTGAATTCCGTCCCATGTGGCATTCGGCGTGACGGTCTCTGAGGAATGCGTGCGGTTGTTCCAGACTCTGAAGGAATCCTGCCCCGCCTTTTTGAAATACCACTGGTAATTAAGATCCTCGCCGGTTGCAACTACCGAAAGTGTCACTGGATTGCCGGCAAGAATAAACTGACTTTCGGGCTGTTCAGTGATGACGATACGGCTGTAAGTGTCGCCGTAGCTATCATCGTTATCATAATCCACCTCAGCGGAGGAATCAGAATGTTCACTGAATTCCGCTGCAAGTTCTCCTCTTTCACCGCCGCCATTGTATTCCGTCAGCATTACTTTGCCGGTTACGGAATAACCGTCGTCGTGACTTTGGGTTCCGCCAAGCAGCGGAACGAACGCCGCAGACAGCGCAAGCGCAATGACAATCAGCAAACTTCTGATTGCTTTTTTCATACAAATAACCTCCTGTTGCAGCTGTTATTTCTTATCGCCTAAATCCTGCTTTATCTGGGTGGTGCTTATTTCTGGCGTGCGGGAAAGGTAGACGACCTCGCAGCCCTCTTCGCGCAGGAAGTCGAATTTGCCTTTCCAGTCGTCGCCTATTACGAATGTGTCAATATGATATTCGTGAACATCGCTGCGCTTCTGGTCCCAGTTTTCCTCAGGAATGACTAAATCCACATAGCGAATGGCTTCCAGCAGGGACTTGCGCTGTTCGTAGGTGAAGTAGCACTTCTTATGCTTCTCATTCCAATTGAATTCATCGGTGGAAAGGCAGACCACCAAATAATCCCCTAAAGCCTTAGCCCGTCTGAGCAGATTTATATGCCCGTAATGCAGCAGGTCAAATGTTCCGTATGTGATAACTCGTTTCATGGTACTTTATATCTCCTTGATGCAACATTAAATATTTTTAATCACAGAATATCATCCGGCGATCAGTTCTATATATTCCTTCACCTCATCTTTGGTGAGACCTGTATATTCCGATATTACTTTCCATGTCCTCGGCAACGCCTTCTATTCTAACTTCTTCCCATGTCTCACACATTTGCTTTACCTCTCTGGTTTCTCTTTGAAGAGTTTCGTTTTTCCCTGAAGGACGCGTTGACATAAATAATTTGCGCACCGTCATCAAAACGGCTGCCCGATTCCGTAATATAGCGATCTATGTGGGAAATCAGCCTGTATTCGTAAAGCACGTCATTTTCCGTTATAAATATCACATAAGTCTACGGAAGCGCGTCATATTCCTCCTTGTCGTCCTTAAAAAACACCCTGAAAAAAAATAATCATCCATCAGCCTGAGTCTTTTGATTCTTTCGGGGTTCCGTTTTTGAAATTCCTCATTTTTTTTCATAGGATCCGCCAATAAACATCACCGCCTTGTTTATAACTACCCAATAATATATTACCACTCAAATGAAAAAAAGTCAACGACGAGCAAAAAAAATAACCGCCAAGCGGCAATACTTGACGGTTATTGATTGGACTTATTTCGCGCCCTGCTTCGTCTTCCTCCTAAGGCGGACGCCAGCCCGCCGTCGTCGTCATCCTCGCGTGACACGAAATATCATCGCAAAAAATTTGTCTTCTTTCAACCGGAGAGTAGTATGAGAAATTATTTGATATGCGTAACCTGACCGATAAAGACAGGCAGTAAGCTCTGATTGTCGATAATCATATATACAAACGGACGGTCGAGAGATACGAGATTCATCATGACGGCGTTTCTGGTCATTTCAACGGCAGTAACAGCTCCCGCCTTGGTTCCGCGTTCATCGACGTTTATAGCGGTCTTGTGTATTACGCGGCTGATAAAAAGGTCGCCCCGCTTCACGTCCGCCATGCCGGAGAAATCCGCTTTTTCCGGATCGAAAGCGTCTGTCATGCCCATATCCGAAAGGATTTCGTTAAGTGTGGTCGAGTATTCCGCGCTGAATTTCGGCATTGAAACGTGAACATGTTCCCTGTCCTCTGAACGTATCTGAGCGGCTATTTTGTCATACCGCATGGATTGGACATACTCTTCGAGTGAAATTTCCTCATCCGGCAGCATGGCGACAAAGCTGTAGCCCGACGCGTATGGCTTGACAAAGCCCTTCGCGCTTCCGTCGTCAAGATAGCACGATTCATCCGAACCCATCATGACAATATTTTCGGTTTTGCCGTCTGCATTTGTGAATTCCCCGTCAAATATCTTATCCTCACTGTATATATTCTCCCACTCCGCGTCAAAGGAAAGCGCGTTAATGAGATACATCACCGCGTCTGCGGGAATTACGTCGAGTATGGATGGAATCATGCCGTCAGTGTTGTCGGAAACCCATTTATTTATATCAGCAAGCGTTTTTTCGTCGAATCGGGACGAAAAAATATCCGCGCCGAAGAAATCCGCGTTGGTCTGCAAAAATTCATTCTTGAATTGAAGCGAATTTTCCCTGAGCCAGATGGAATTCGCAGAGGTCAGCCTTGCCTTTTCACCTGACGGCAGACTGTTGAGATACGCGCCGAGGTATTGATTTAATTCTTCCCTGTTCAGCGAAAGAACGCTGTCCATACTCCACGTCAGAGGGCTGAATGTACGGTTCATCTGTTCAAGCGTTTCGCCCTCCGCGCCGTTTTGGGTCATGGCAAGCGCCGTCAGGACCGACAGCGGTGAAACCAGCGCGTTTTTCTTTGGATCCTTCGCGGCGCATTTCCTGAAGAGGCTTAAAGCGAATTCATCATAGTCCCATTCAAAAACCCGTTGCCTTTCGCCGTTCTTTCCGAATGAAAGCGCGTCCGCCTCAGGCTTTACATTTGCCATAAGATTGGTGGTGCTGTCGGAAAGACCGCCGCTGATATCCGTGCCGCCGGAACAGGCGCACACGCCAAGCAGCATGGCAGCGGAAAGCGCCGCGCAGAATGATCTTCTGAACATTGATTTTTTCATGCGGAGATTGCTCCTTTCGCTTTTTGATAAAAAAATATAAAACAAATCAGAGCGAAGAGTAACAATGAATCATTCCAATTATTGCTCTTCGCTCTGAAAACTAATCCTGCTTTCCAGCCAGCAGAGTAACCTTGTCGCCGTCCACCGACAACAGACCGCCTGTGACGTTTATCACATGCTCCTGCGGATCGCCGTCGTTGTCGTGGGTAACGTAGCGGGCGGCGCATGGCACTGTCACCGCTATCAGCGGAGCGTGTCCCGGAAGCACCGCCATATCTCCCTCGGTGGTCCGGACGTAGAGCGCGCTCACTCTGCCCTTGAATGAATCGCCGTCTGGAGACGATATTTTAAGCCGGAACGTGCTTATATCCTTTGCAACATCTGATTCGCTCATTTCGCTGCCCTTTCCGCCTTGGCTCTGACCTCGTCGATTGTTCCCGCAAAGAGGAAAGCCGATTCTGGCAGGTCGTCGCATTCGCCGTCTATAATTGCTTTGAAGCCCTTGACCGTCTCACTGAGCGGAACATATGTGCCTTCGATGCCGGTGAATTTCTCGGATACATGGAAAGGCTGCGACAGGAAACGCTGTATCTTTCTGGCACGCTGAACAAGCTTCTTGTCCTCGTCTGAAAGTTCGTCCATACCCATAATCGCAATAATGTCCATCAGTTCCTTGTAGCGCTGGAGAATGCGCTGCACTTCCTTGGCAACGGCGTAATGCTCCTCGCCTACCTTTTCGGGGGAAAGAATGCGGCTGGTGGATTCAAGCGGATCGACAGCCGGATAAATTCCCTGAGAAGCTATGCTTCTCGAAAGAACGGTGGTAGCGTCGAGATGGGCAAATGTTGTCGCCGGAGCTGGGTCTGTAAGGTCGTCGGCAGGAACATATACCGCCTGGACGGAGGTTATGGAGCCTTTTTTCGTGGAGGTGATTCTCTCCTGCAAAGCGCCCATTTCGGTTGCCAACGTCGGCTGATATCCGACTGCGGAGGGCATACGTCCCAGCAGTGCCGAAACCTCGCTGCCCGCCTGCGTGAATCTGAATATATTGTCTATAAAGAGCAGAACGTCCTGATTTTCCTTATCGCGGAAGTACTCCGCCATTGTCAGACCGGAAAGAGCGACTCTCATTCTTGCTCCCGGCGGCTCGTTCATCTGACCGTAGACCAGCGTTGTCTTGTCGATAACGCCGGATTCCTTCATCTCATAATAAAGGTCGTTGCCCTCACGGGTGCGTTCGCCGACGCCTGTGAACACCGACAGACCGCCGTGTTCCTTGGCGACGTTGTTGATAAGCTCCATAATCAGAACCGTCTTGCCGACGCCCGCGCCGCCGAAGAGTCCTATTTTACCGCCCTTGGAATAGGGGCATATGAGGTCGATGACCTTAATGCCGGTTTCAAGAATTTCGGTGGACGAGGCAAGCTCCTGATAGCCGGGGGCAGGACGGTGAATATTCCAGCGTTCGGCTGTTTCGGGCGCCGGCTTGTTGTCAACCGTGTCGCCGAGAACGTTGAATATCCTGCCGAGGGTCTCCCTGCCGACAGGCACGCTAATGCTCGCTTCCGTGTCGGTGACTTCAATTCCTCTTTGCAGTCCGTCGGTGGAGGACATGGCGATGCATCGTACAATGCCGTCGCCTATGTGCTGCGCCACCTCTACGGTAAGCTTCTTTTCTCCTATCGGAACGGTGAGGGCGTTGTTAATGGCGGGAAGACGTCCTTCCCTGAACCTGACGTCAACGACAGGACCCATTACCTGTACCACTACACCTGTGTTTTTTTCTGCCATTTTTGTATTACACTCCTCTTGTACAAGGAATTTGATTATGTGTAAGCGAAACTGCCATATTGTGATCGGGGATAAGGGATATTGCAGATCATAACCTGAGCGGTTGCGCCCGGGCTGTTTTTTGTCGGGTATATTGCAGCGAGGGGTGCTGCCCGACCCGCGAGGAGATCCAGATCCCACCGACTCCCACGCTCGCTGATCAGGCGCTGCGCTATAATTTTTCTTGTTTTCCTTATCTTCCGCTGCCGGCTACAATCTCGGTGATTTCCTGCGTGATGGCTCCCTGACGGGCGCGGTTGTAGGTAAGACGCAGATCATCGAGCATTTCGCGGGCATTGCGTCCGGCGCTGTCCATTGCCATACGTCTCGCGGCGTTCTCGCTGGCGAAGCTCTCACGCACGCCCCACATCAGCATGCCGTAGACGTACTCCACCACTGCCGCGTTCATGACGCTGACCTCGTCCGGCTCGAATTCTATTCCGCCCACGCGGTTGCCCTCGGTCTTTTCAAAGGGCAGCAGCCATTTGATCGACGCCTCCTGCGTCATCATGGAGACGTAATCGGTGCTGATCATGCCGAGACGGTCGTATTTTTCCTCTGTAAAATCCTCGCAGAGCTTCACGGCAAGCTCGTGACCCTGCTGACAGGTGTAGCCGCCGCAAACGGTCAGCTCTGTGCCGAAGCGTTCGCACGCACGCTTGCCTATGCATATCTTCTCTGCGTCGGGGCATTCCTCCGCCGCCTTGAATACATTGGAATTGTAACCGCCGCAAAGTCCCCTGTCGCCGGCAATAACGATCAGTCGTGTGCGTCCCTCATCTCCGGCGCGCATGTATGGGCTGCGGTGACATTCGGGACAGGAAGCGAGAGTGGCGGTCATGATTTTCAAAGCGTCGGCATACTGACGCGCCCTGATCATTTCCTCGCTTGCGCGGTATATCTTGGACGAAGCGACAAGCCCCATTGCGGTGGTAAGGTGAAGCATGGAATCCACGCTGCGTATGCTGGAACGAAGGCTTTTGATATCGGCGCTCATTCCGTCACCTCCGCATGTCGTCGAGAGCTGATTTCAGCTCGGCAATGTCGGATTCGTCAAAATAATTGTGTTCTATTCTGTCAAGCCATTCCGGGTGCTTATCCTCTAACATCAGGAAGAGCCGCTGTTCATAATCGTGTACCTCGCTGACGGCGTATTCGTTGAGATAGCCGTTGATGACGGCATAGACTATGGCAACCTGACAGCCCGTGCGTATGGGCGAATTCTGCTTCTGCTTGAGAACCTCAACAATTCTCTCGCCGAGAGCGAGACGCGCCTTTGTGTCGGGGTCAAGGTCGCTGCCGAACTGGGCGAAGGACTGCAGCTCGCGGTACTGCGAATAAAGGAGCTTCAGCTCGCCCGCAACCTTCTTCATGCCCTTGAGCTGTGCCGAACCGCCGACACGGCTCACCGAAATGCCCGGGTTGATGGCTGGAATAACGCCCGCGTGGAAAAGCTCGGTTTCAAGGAATATCTGTCCGTCGGTTATGGAAATGACGTTTGTGGGAATGTATGCCGAAACGTCGCCCTCCTGAGTTTCGATAATCGGAAGCGCCGTTATGGAGCCGCCGCCGTATTCGGGCGCGACACACGCGGCTCTTTCGAGAAGTCTGGAGTGAAGGTAAAAAACGTCTCCGGGATAAGCCTCACGTCCGGGTGGTCTGCGGATAAGCAGTGAAATTGCGCGGTAGGCGACGGCGTGCTTTGAAAGATCGTCATAGATGATAAGAACGTCCCTGCCCTGCTCGCGGAAATATTCCGCCATAGCGCAGCCGGCGTAGGGGGCGATGTACTGCAGCGGAGCGCTCTCCGAAGCGGACGCGGAAACAATTATCGTGTAATCCATAGCGCCCTCGTCGGTTAGCTTCTGCGCGAGCTGAACCACCGACGAATTCTTCTTGCCGATGGCGACGTAAATACACAGAACATCGCTGTTCTTCTGATTGATTATGGTATCGGAGGCAATCTCCGTCTTACCGGTCTGACGGTCGCCTATGAGAAGCTCGCGCTGACCTCTGCCTATGGGTATCATGCTGTCAATTGCCTTGATACCTGTCTGCAACGGCACGGAAACGCTCTTGCGCTCTATGATGCCGGGGGCTTCGGATTCTATCGGACGCATCTGGGTCGTGTGAATGTCGCCCTTGCCGTCGATCGGAACGCCGAGAGCGTTGACAACGCGCCCGAGCATCTCTTCTCCGACAGGAACGGAAAGCACCTGCCCCGTGCGTTTTACAGTCGTACCCTCGCAGATATGGTTTGTATTGGCGAGAATGGCGACTGAAACGGTTTCCTCCTCCAAATTCTGTGCAAGACCGACGCTGCCATCGCTGAATTCAAGCAGCTCGCCCGCCATGCAGTTCTTAATGCCATAGACCGTGGCAATTCCGTCGCCGACCATGACGACAGTGCCGGTCTCGGTCATTTCTATCTTTTGATTTCCTGGGGTTTTCTGTTCATTCGCCCATCACTTTCCTTATGTTTTTCAGCTTGTTTCTGAGACTGCCGTCAATTCGCAGCCCTTCGATGTCCACTGTCACGCCGCCGAGCAGCGCGGGGTCTGTCCTCCAGCGGATATTGAGCTTGCAGCCGCTTAATGTCTCCAGCTTGTCGCGGAGCCTGTGCTTCTGATCGTCGTTCATCATAACCGCGCTGACAACCTCGGCTTTGGCAAGACCGGCGCTCTGGTTGTAGAGCTTTTCGTATTCGCTCACGCAGCCCGGGAGAAGCTCCGCGCAGCCGTGCTCGCACAGCAGCGAAAGGAACGACATGACGTATTCCGAAAGCTGTCCCTCAAACGCCCACTCCACGCTCTCAATGCGCTCGGAACGCGGTATCGCGGGAGAAGCGAGGAATTCGGCATATCCCGGAGCGTCCTCAAAAACGCTTTCGATGAAGCGCAGCTCCTCCAGAGTTTCCTTTTCGCTGTGGCTTTCACGCGCCAGTGAAAACAGGGCAGCGGCATATTCCTTACTCGTCGCCCTCATATTATTCACCTATTTCAGAAATGAATGAATCTATCAGGTCGCTGTGGTCGTCGGCTGTAATTTCTCTTTCGAGCAGTTTGCCGGCAATGGCTGCCGACACATCGGCGACTCTGTCCCTGATATCGTCCTCCGCCTTGCGGCGCTCCGCGTCAGCCTCCGCCCTTGCGCGGCTCATCATGCGGTCCGCCTTTTCGCGGGTATCGCTCAGAATTGCGCTGCTCTGACGGTTGGCGCTCTCGACGGCTCTGCTTACTATTCCCTCGGCTTCCTCATCGGCAGCCGCCATTCTTTCCTCCCACTGAGCCTTTGAACGGAGCGCTTCGCTCTTGGCGTCGTCAGCGTCGCGGTACCGTGAATCTATTGCAGCCTGACGGCTTTCCAGCACCTTCTTTACAGGCTGGTAGAGGAATTTTTTAAGTACAAGATATAGTATCAGCAGATTGCAGAGCGATATGACGATATGCCAGATATTAATTGAAATGATATCCAATGACTGCATAATGCGTCACCTCAATTTTATTGTCATGGTTTCTGTAAAATGTCTTATGTTTTTCAGAGCTTTAACGCTTATCCGATTATTTGCCAACTGCTTCCATCAGGATATTCACGAGCATTCTCGGCGCGACGAATATCAGCAGAATCGCGATAACAAGGGCGTAAAGACCGGTTGTCTCCGCGACGGCGCAACCCATGAGCATTGTCGATGTTACGCTGCCCTTGGATTCCGGCTGTCTGCCTATTGCCTCGCAGGCTGCGGCGACGGCGTTGCCTTCACCTATACCAGGGCCGATACCGGCGATCATGGCAGCTCCCGCGCCGAGAGCGCAGCATCCCAAAATAATACCGATTGCAAGTTCCAACATGTTAGATTACCTCCGAATTTCTGATAAGTTTTTGTTTGTTTTTCTTGCTGTTTTTTAGCTTCTGTCTTTTAAAATATTCTTCAGCGGGGAAGCCGCCCGCTACATACAGCATAGTCAGCATGGCGAAGATGAACGCCTGCAGACATCCGCTGAATATGTCAAAGTAAACCGAGAACACCGCGGGAATTCCTATGCGGAAGAGCGGTATTTCTCCGAGGAATCCGGGCAGCCAGCCGAGAACCAGTCTCGACAGCCCCTGCAGCGCGGTCGCCAGCAGCACGGAAATTACCGTGCCGGATAGAATGTTTCCGTAATGACGGAACGCCATTGAAACGGGCGTCGCGAATTCGCTGATGACGTTGAGCGGCGCGAGGAACGGAACCGGCTCCGCAAAGCTCTTTAAATACTGAATCGGACCGCACTTCATCTTGTAGTATGTGATGAGGAAGAAAACCAGTATCGCCCAGCCCGCGGTAACATTGAGGTCTGACGTCGGGGGGAATAATCCTGTTAGCGACAGCAGACTGGAGAATGCCGACAGTCCGAGAACCGCCCCTATGAACGGCGCGAAGTCGGCGAAGTAGTCGCCCATATTGTCCTTCACGAGCTTTTCGGTCATTTCCACGATCCACTCGGCGAGGTGCTGGCGTTTTTTGTCCGGCACAGCCTTCAGTCCGTGCGTCAGATAAAGGCACAGGAAGAGCAGCGAGATAAGCACAAGCCATTGATTGATCTGCGTTTCGGTTATCGGCAGTCCTCCGAGCGGAAGCGGAATGGTGAAGAAGATGTGCGCTCCCGATATTTCCACGCCCTCAGCGGCTGGAATGAAAAGAATTTTGAGCAGCGCACCCACCGCTATCGGCGCGATCATACCAAGAATCAGCAGCGCGTCGGTCAGCTTAGGGTCAAGCCGTTCCGGTTTCTTTTCCCTTTCTTGCATAGTATCCATTATATATTAAACACACCCTTTCTATGAATTTACTCTCCGTTCTTTTTCAGGAACGGTCTGACAGTAACGGCTATTCGTGGGAAAAAGAGGGGAATAATAACGGCGTAGCCGTTGAAGCAGGGCAGGGCGAAGCCGAGCACCGCCACAACCAATTGCATCAGCAGCCGCATGTTCTGGGAAAATTTCATGAGATCAGCGGCGGGCTTTTTCTCCCTTTCGACGGCGTTCTGCACGGTCAATCCCATAAGGAAGAAATTCCCCACGGCTGTGACCGCGCCGAGCAGGTTGCCGAGCAGCACGGTGTAATTCCAGTGCATTGACACTAAAAATCCCGCCTGCAGCAGCAGACTGAGAATGCCCGTAACCGACGCGATGTAAAGCGTTTCCTTTTTAACCGTCGGGTCTGTCTTTGAAAACCATTCGCGCATTTGGCGCACCCTCCTTCCAGCGAAATGCCTGTTAATCCGGATTATTATACATGATTTGCCGCTTCAAAATCAATAAAGTTATTGTAAATATTTTTATTGCCGGTATTTTTACGTATTTTCCGAGCCGTTCCCGTCCTGCGCGTTGCGCTTGAAGGAAATAAATACCTCGTATGGCATAAAAAATTTCACTCCCAAACAAATGCAAGTTGACAGCATTATACCATGATTTCCCGCCGCAATGCAACCTCTTTGCGCGATTTACGTGGAATATTCTATGAGAAAAAGCCGGATTATGCAATAGTCACCTCCCCCGCGCCTGCGTAAAATTCAGACACGGACATGGCGTTTGTCTGAATTATTCCTTTATATAAATGATATTGATAATACGCCGCCTGATTTTTATTTTCAAATGAAAATGAGAATTCTCTAAAAAAAACTTGACCTTACGCAATTTCTGTGTTACAATAGCTCTTGTCGGGTGAATTTTGCATATAACAAATATCTCGGCTTCGGGCGAATGCCCCGCCGCCTGCCGGCGTTGAGGGGATACACCATTACCCGTGGCTGGGCGCTTCGACAGATTTTTTTAATATTTTTTAAGGGGTGTTTTCACTATGCTGAAAGCAGAAAAAGAAGCAATTATCAAGGAGTACGCTCTCCACGAGGGCGACACAGGCTCTCCCGAGGTACAGATAGCCATTCTCACAAAGAGAATCAACGACCTCACCGAGCATCTCAAGGCTAACAAGAACGACCACCATTCCAGACGCGGTCTTTTGAAAATGGTCGGTCAGAGAAAGGGTCTGCTCAATTACCTCATCAAGACAGACATCGAGCGTTACCGTTCAATCATCGCACGTCTTGGTATCCGCAAGTAATTGCAGCCGGATTTTTAAATCTTCACCGCGCTGACGGTTTTTCCGTTAACGCGGAGTCAGCAGGCAAGTTAAGGCGCAGAGAATCTTCACCTTTTTCAACGAAGTCCTCTGCGCCTCTTTGCTGAATTTTTCATTTTTTCAGCAAACGTCTCTTTTGCCGCTTTTGTAATTGTTGTCATTGTCCGCTTTCACGGCTGTTTTCCCGACGTGCCGGAATAAAGACATAGCAGTAAAACGGAAGCTCAGTCAGCGTATTTTATTAAATGTTTTCGGATAAAAACAAACGGTTATTTTTGAAGTCAAAGCTCAGATTTATCCGACAGGAGTACGCAACACAAAAACTGAGAATCGGTTTTAGTGCTAAGTCTGCCGCCTTCGGGGAATTAAGCATTATGAGAAACGCGGACATGCCATATATTTTCATTACTATTTTCAAAACATGGAGGTATAACACATGTCACAGATTCTTGAATTTGCAGGCGAACACATGGTCTTTGATTCCTATAAGGTTTTCGAGACGGAGCTTGCAGGCAGACCGCTGGTCGTAAAAACCGGCAAGACAACTCAGCTCGCCAACGGCGCATGCATGGTGCAGTACGGCGAAACCACAGTCCACGTAGCGGCGACGGCTTCTCCCAAGCCCCGCGACGGCATTGATTTCTTCCCGCTCTCGGTCGATTTTGAAGAGAAGCTCTATTCCGTTGGAAAGATTCCAGGTTCATTCATGAAGCGCGAGGGCAGACCCAGCGAAAAGGCGATCCTCGCCTCCCGCGTGATAGACAGACCTATACGCCCGCTCTTCCCCAAGGATATGCGGAACGACGTTTCCATCGTCGCCACCGTAATGAGCGTTGACCCCGACTGCTCGCCTGAAATCACGGCAATGATCGGCACGTCCATCGCCCTTTCCATCTCCGACATTCCGTGGAACGGTCCGATAAGCGCCGTTTCCGTCGGCATGATCGACGGCGAATACATCATAAATCCCACAGCGGAGCAGCGTGAGAAGAGCAGAATGGCAGTCACAGTCGCTTCCACCGAAAAGAAGATCCCCATGATCGAAGCCGGCGCGGACATCGTAACCGACGAGGAAATGTACAACGGCATAATGGCGGGTCACAAGGCAAATCAGGCTGTTATTGAATTCATCAAGAACATTCAGAATGAGATTGGCAAGGATAAATTCACTTATCCGTCCAACGAACCTGACCACGATATGTTTGAAGCAATCAAAGATTTCTCAATCGAGGACATAAAGGTTGCTCTTGACACCGACGACAAGAGAATACGCGACGAGCGTCTCAAGCCCATTTACGACATGGTTCATGAGAAGTTTGACGAAATCTATCCGGATCAGGCTGCAAAGATCGACGAATGTCTCTACAAGACGCAGAAATTTGTCGTTCGCCGCTGGCTGCTCGACGAACAGAAGCGCGTTGACGGCAGAGGCATGAATCAGATCCGTCCGCTCGCAAGCGAGGTTGGCGTAATTCCGAGAGTACACGGCTCCGGACTCTTCACCAGAGGTCAGACACAGGTGCTTTCCGTCGTAACGCTCGGACCAATCAGCGACAAACAGCTTCTTGACGGCATTGACGACGAGGAATTCAAGCGCTATATGCATCACTATAACTTCCCGTCATACTCGGTCGGCGAAACCAAGCCCAGCAGAGGTCCCGGAAGACGTGAAATCGGTCACGGCGCACTTGCCGAGAGAGCGCTTGTTCCCGTAATTCCCTCCGAGATGGATTTCCCCTACGCTATCCGCGTTGTATCCGAGGTTCTTTCCTCCAACGGCTCCACATCGCAAGGCTCTATCTGCGGCTCGACGCTTGCACTTATGGACGCAGGCGTTCCCATCAAGGCTCCTGTCGCGGGCATTTCCTGCGGACTTATCACCGAGGGCGACCGCTGGATGACAATGGTTGACATCCAGGGTCTTGAAGACTTCTTCGGCGACATGGACTTCAAGGTCGGCGGCACGCACGAAGGCATTACCGCAATACAGATGGATCTCAAAATCGACGGTCTTACACCCGAAATGGTCTGGGACGCACTTGTAAAGACCCACAAGGCACGCGACTTCATTCTCGATGAGATCATGCTCAAGGCAATTCCCGAACCGCGCAAGGAACTGAGCAAGTACGCTCCCAAGATGCTCTCGCTCACCGTTCCGGTTGACAAGATCCGCGAGGTCATCGGCAGCGGCGGCAAGGTAATTCAGAAAATCTCAGCCGACTGCGATGTTAAAATTGACATTGACGACGACGGTAAGGTATTTATCTGCGGCGTTGACATTGAAAAGTGCAGACAGGCATACAGCATTATAGAGATAATCGCAAAGGATCCCCAGCCAGGCGAGGTATTTAAGGGCGTTGTCACAAGACTGATGGACTTCGGCGCGTTTGTCGAGATCGCTCCCGGCAAGGAGGGCATGGTACACATCAGCCAGCTCGACGTAAAACGCACTGAAAAGGTCACGGATGTTGTAAATGTCGGCGATACTATAATGGTTATGGTTGAAGGCATTGACGATAAGGGCAGACTTAACCTTTCACGCCGTGAAGCGCTTATCAAGGTCAAGGGACTTGTGCCTGAGAACGACGTAAGCGACCGCCACGCTCCCCGTGAAGGCGGAAGACGTGACGGAGGTCACCGCGACGGCGGTTACCGTCCGAGAAGAAACAACAACGGCGGCAACAGATAATCATTAACTCATTGATAAACTAAATAATACAGAAAAAACCTTCTTCGACTTAACGGGGAAGGTTTTTTTGTTGTGAGCAAATGTTTTAATACTGACCGCAACTATTATACTAATTGTAAATTATATTGAATATATTACTAAATCATATTCAGAATAATGTTATTATCAGGATAGCCGCCGCCGCACCTCCGCCTGCCGAAAGGAGCAGCGGGAGCAGACTGCCGCCGCTTCTGGTTCGGGATTCCGGAAAATCAGACTGCGAATACTGCCGCGCACGCTTTTCCTGCCGGGAGCGGGGACGTTCTGGATTTACTCTCAGCACATGCCTTGGACCGTGCTGCGCGTCCTCAACCTCCGCGCTGAGATCCTCCGCCATACGCGCAGCTTCGCGGTGGAGATCGAGCGCGCTGCCGCAGGCGTACTGAGGACGCACAAAGCATATCACACGCTCAAAAAATTCACTGTCAACGCTTTCCACCTCTACGGCATATTTTCCTACTCCCTTTATCATATATATCATACCCCTTTGACAAGCAGTTAAAAAAAATAGAATTGTCTACAAGATATTATTTGCGGAAAATACAAAAAATATGCATTACCGCCTGTTCACAACAAATAATAAACTATAAGTAATAACAGGCGTGAAATTGTGGAAAACTGTTTTCCACATAAATTCAGTGGAAAAGTCTGTTAAAAGAGTTAAAAACTGTGGAATTACAATTTGTATTACAAATCAGGCGTTGAAATCCGGCGGGAAACGCAAGGTTTTCCCCGATTTCCACCGAGTTTTCCACCGAAATTTCTTAAAGTGTAATATTCCACAGCTCTCCACAGCCTTTTCCCATTTGCGTGTTTACTGTATACTGATTGTAATATCGAATGTTTTTGAAGTAATTAAATTGAAACATTTTACAAAAAACGTCTTCTGATTTCACATAAATGACAAATTTTAAACATGTTTTCCACCGAGTTTTTTAACAGGCAGTGGAGTATTTCTTTATATTTCGGAGTCTCGATAACAAAAAGCAAAAAATGCCGGACGCGTCATATATTGCATGCGATCCGGCTGAATTATTAATGAGTTAAGGATAAAAATATTACGGGAATTTTAATTCGGCGCGACAGCAATCATCAGCCGTAAATAAAATTACCCGGTATCAACTGCAAGGGACGGTACGACAATGAAAAGAAAAATCCGCATAATTTCTGTCGCTGCGGCGCTTATGCTTATGGTTCTTCCCGTAAGCTGCGGCATGAGCGACGGCAATAAAGTCTCCAACGGCATGAACGAAAACGGCATTTACGACGGCTCCAACGGTCGGAATGCCCTTAACGGCGCAGGCGATGTGATCGACGACGCGGGAAACGCAATAGAAAGAGGCGCCGACCGCATACAGCGCGGTCTGGATAATCTCGACGACGGTATGACAAACAATTCCACAACCTCCACCACAATGAGCGCCATGACCACTACAACGACCACCCGCACGCCGGCTTCCATGCGATAATGAATTTTTCCGGTAAATAATTCATATAAACATCGCAATACGGAAACATGCCAAAAAACGGACAGCACCGTTTCAAACCTTTTCAGGTGAGAAAAACGGTCTGTCCGTTTTCATTACATAGTAAGCAGCAGCATAAAGACAATTGTAAAATAAACCAGAGAAAGCGGTAGCTGACATTTCAGCGTATTGAGAAAATCCCTGTCCTTTCCAATCAGCTTCAGGATAAGTCTTACAAACCACATAAGTACAATAAAAGAGAGACTTACCAATAAATTGCAAATTATTATGTATGCAACCATCACAAGCAGCGTCGCGCCGATCCAATCGGTTGCAAACGCGAGCGAAAGCACGACAACCGCAGCAATAATCGCTCCGAGCATGAAAAGAGAGTTGAATTTAGCGTCTCCCAGCTTCTCCAGCCCGATCTTGTTCATATGCCTTTCGTGAAGCTTGCGAAGAAGAAGCATGGCAGCGTATAAGAAAAACGTGGAAACGGTAAGCATCAACGGCAGCATGAGGGAATTGCCGTCAATAAAGCTCTGTAAGGACTTATTTGAAACAAGGAAATCCGAGTATTCAAAAATAATGAGACACAGTGCAACCGAAATTGCCGAGGCGTTAAATCCCATCAGCGGAGGAAATAAATATTTATTGATAAATTTCATATAGCTACACTCACTTTGAATAAAAAATTATTTAAAGCCATGTATAACAAATTCCACACCGTAATTCAGATGTAAGAACGGTGTGGAATCTGAAAACTATTTTACCAAAACGTTAATACACAAAGTATTGCCTGCGGTTTTGGCTGCATCTGGCGAAAAATCTTACGGCGCATGACGCATGCTCCGAGAATCTAAACAGGCTCTTAGAATATAACGTCCGGTCAGACTATTACTTTACCTCGACAGTCCAACCAAATTCGTCCGGAATCTTGCCGAACTGCATACCGGTGATCTTGTCGTAGAGCATCTGTGAAATCTCGCCGATCTCGCCGTTGTTGATGGGAATGATCGTATCGCCGCACTTGAGTTCGCCGACAGGAGAAATAACAGCCGCTGTGCCTGTGCCGAACATCTCCTTGAATTCGCCCTTAGCGTTGGCTTCGATAAGCTCTTCAACAGTAATAAGACGCTCAGAGACCTTGTAGCCCATGTGCTTGAGGACCTCGATGACCGACTTTCTGGTAATACCCGGGAGAATGGAACCGCGCAGTACAGGGGTTACAATCTCGTCGCCGAGAACGAAGAAGACATTCATTGCGCCGACTTCCTCGATGTACTTGCGCTCCACGCCGTCCAGCCAGAGAACCTGGCTGTAGCCCTGCTCTGCAGCGATGTCCTGCGCCTTGAGGGAAGCGGCATAGTTGCCGCCTGTCTTTGCGTAGCCTGTACCGCCGATGACAGCGCGGACATATTTTGTCTCAACATAAATCTTAACGGGAGCCAGACCGCCTGCATAGTATGAACCTGAGGGGCTCATAATGATGATGTACTTGTACTCTGTAGAGGTATGAGCGCCGAGAGCGTCCTCTGTGCCGATAATGAACGGGCGGATGTAGAGCGAAGCGCCGTCGGTATGGGGAACCCAGTCGCTGTCTATGTCAACAAGCATTTCCAGAGCCTTCTCGGAAAGCTCCTCATCGATGAGCGGAATGCTCAGACGGTCGCATGAATTGTTGAGACGCGCAAAGTTCTGATCGGGACGGAAGAGTCTGATCTTACCGTCCACGCCGCGGTAAGCCTTCATACCCTCAAAGACCTCCTGGCTGTAGTGCAGGCACATGCAGGCGGGGGTGAGATCAAGAGGACCATAGGGTACTATGCGGGGATCATGCCAGTGTCCGTCGCTGTAATCCATAACGAACATATGATCGGTAAATATCTTGCCAAAGCCCAATTTGCTTTCGTCTGCGGGCTTCTGCTTGGGGTTGGTCGTAAGCTGAACCTTGATTTCTTCCATACTAAGAAACACTCCTCAAAATTATTAATCTCCATCGGATAAACGAATTATTGACAGCACAAAAGCTGATAAATTCGCTGTTTAAATTAAATTATACCACTCAGTCGCCTGTTTTGCAAGTTTTTAGTATAAATTATTCATGCCGTATATATCAATTAGTGGTTGATACCTCGGACTTACGTCAATTTGCGCTATAATTCCATTGTAAGATCGTCAGGTATGAATAATTCAATGCTCTGACCTGATACATCTTTTATTGCACACGAATAGTCCAATCCAAGCGCCGAGGCGTTCGGGTATAGGTCGCTCAGGGGAAGAAGCACGAATGCGCGGCGCAGAATTCCAGGGTGCGGTACAGTAAGCTCTTTTGATTCAAGACTCACGCCTTCATAAAGCAGCAGGTCAATGTCAACCGTGCGCGGAGATTTATACCCCGGGCGCGTTCTTCCGAGAGCGGACTCAATGCCAAGACAAGCGCCGAGAAGCGCGTGGGGAGAAAGCTCCGTTTCGATTTCGGCGGCACAGTTGATATATGAAGGCTGGGCTTCGCTCACCTCCACAGCTTCGCTGAGGTAATACCGCGAGAGACGAAGCAGCCGCGTGCCGCAAAGATTTGAAACCGCCGTCAGAGCGGAGCGGATATTTTCGAGAGGCACGCCCAGATTGCCCCCAAAGCCTAAAACCGCTTTCATCTGTAATACTCCCTCCCACGCCGTATGGTAACGGCTGCGTATTCAATATCGCACTTTACCGGCGCCTGCGGTTTTTTTAAGGTAATTTCAACCTCGTCAACACGTTCAAATTCCTTTAGTATAGATTCGCATACCACCTGAGCCGCACTTTCGATAAGATTAAATGAATTATCCGTCATAGCCTTGTAAGCGCAATTGCATACCTCGTCGTAATTCACCGTGTCCTCAACTCTGTCGTTAATACACGGAATGAGATAATCGCCGTAAAGGTCTATGTCCAGATAAAAGTACTGCCCTTTGCGCTTTTCCTCAGGCAGAACGCCGTGATACGCGTAAACCTTTAAATTTTTGACTGAAATGCGGTCCCGCATTTTTACCGTCAGCTCCTTTTTTGTTGCCGATAAATAACGACAGTTCCTTCAAAAATAACCGCTCGGAAAACCGGGCGGTTATTTCTTTAATCAGGATTAATTAACTCCTCCGTCGTCGTCATCATCGTCATCATAGTTGTCGTCATCGTCAGAGTCGATATATCCGTATTCGTACCTGTAATTGTATTCGCCGTATTTTCCGCCCAAAGGCACGCCTCTTCCGATCTCGTCATCATCGTCGTCCTCATCGTCCGCGCCGTCGTGATATTCATCATAAGCTAAGGGCTCATCGTAATCGTCGCTGATACCATCCTCATAGCCTTCCTCAAGCTCGGAATGATATAGCACCTTGTCTTCATTGTGCGCCGCACGTTCCTCGTCAGCCATATTGAAGTCATAGTCGATAAGCGTCTCCTGAGCGTTTATATCCTCGCCTGAAATACGGTGATAAACTCCGTCGCTTCCGAGTCTGCGAGCCTTAACGGTATCGCGCCAGTATATGTCGATGTCACTCTTGATCTGCGCGAATACGTCCTTGTCCTCGATCGGGAAGAGCAGCTCCACGCGGTGATCAAGATTTCGCGTCATCCAGTCGGCGGAGCTTAAATAAAGCTTCTGTTCCGTACCCTCCGCGCCGAAAAGATATATGCGGCTGTGTTCGAGGAACCGTCCCACGACGGAACGAACCTCAATATTTTCGCTGAGTCCCGGAATTCCCGGACGCAGACAGCATATTCCGCGCACAAAGAGCCTTATCCTGACTCCCGCAGCCGCAGCCTTGAAAAGCTCACGCACTATATCCGGATCGGCGAGCGAATTCATCTTTGCAAATATAGCCGCCGGCTGACCTGCCCGCGCTTTCTTCTTCTCGGCGCGTATGAGGTTGGTGAATGTAAGTCTCAGGGCGTGGGGAGCCATTATCAGCTTCTGCATGACAGGAGCGCGGAAATAGCCCGTAATGGAATTGAAGAAAACCGTCGCGTCCTCGCCGAGCTGACGGTCGGCTGTCAGAAGCGAATAGTCTGTGTATATACGCGCCGTCACATCGTTGTAATTGCCCGTGCCGAGGTGGAGATAACGCTTGATGCCGTCTGCCTCGCGGCGTACTATCAGGGTTATCTTGGAATGTGTCTTTAATCCCGCAACGCCGTAAATGACATGAGCGCCCATTCGGGAGAGCTGTTCGCCGAATTCGATATTGTTTTCCTCATCGAAGCGCGCCTTGACCTCCACAAGCGCGGTGACCTGCTTGCCCTTGTCCGCGGCGCGTTCAAGCGCGGCGACTATGGGGCTGTTGTTGGAAACGCGGTAGAGCGTCTGCTTTATCGCCAGCACGTCGGGATCGTCGGCTGCCTCGTCGAGCAGACGAACCACGGGATCAAAGCTGTCATAGGGGTGGTACATGAGAATATCCTTGCGGGATATCACGCTGAAAATACTCTCGTTTGTGAGCAGCTCGCGGCATATCTTCGGGGTGAAGCTTCTGTCCTTGAGATGATCAAAGCCAGGCAGCGAATAAAGTTGTTTGACAAGGAACGAAAGATTGATGGGACCGTTTATCTCATAAATATCGCGCTTTTCTATTTCCAGCTTTTTCTGCAGGAATTTGAGCATTTTGGGATTGGCTCCGCGGGCAATCTCAAGACGTATTACAGAACCGCGCTTGCGTGCCTTGAGAGAATTCTTTATCTCGCTGAGAAGATCTATGGCTTCCTCCTCGTCAAACGAGAGATCCCCGTTGCGGGTTATGCGGTAGGGAACGCAGTCTATGACATTGTAGCCCGAAAACAGCTTTGCTATATTCATTTTTATTATTTCTTCAATGGGAATGAATATGTATCCCTGCTCGGACGGCAGCTTGATAAGGCGCTGGAGATTATCCGGAACCTGCACTGTGGCAAACACAGGCTTATCCGCGCCGCAGTCGAGCAGCACGCCTATATTCAGACTCTTGTTGAGTATCAGCGGGAACGGGTGACTTCTATCCACGGCAAGCGGAGTAAGCACGGGATATATCGCGTTGTCAAACAGGCTCTTGCAGAAGCGTACCTGTTCGTCCATCAGAGAATCGGCGTGAATTATGGAAATTCCGTTTGAACGCAGCTCCGGAAGTATCGACTTGTGGTAGATGGAATATTCCATTTCGCAAAGCTCGTGCGTGCGTTCGCTTATTGCGATAAGCTGCTGTTTCGGAGTCATGCCGGCGGGATCTACCGCGTCGTATTTTGCGCGGAGCTGGTCGCGTATGGAGGCAACGCGCACCATAAAAAATTCGTCAAGGTTAGATGTGACGATAGACAGAAATTTAATTCTTTCAAATACGGGATTTTCATCCGCCACAGCCTGCATCATAACGCGGTGGTTGAATTCCAGCCAGCTCAGTTCACGGTTGATGTAATGCTCGGGCAGAATGGTTACGGACGCCATAAAAAAAGCAGCTCCTTCTGAATGGGTAAAATTGATTGCAGAATATTTTAATCTAATTGATTATATTGCATATATTGATAATTATACCACCGGAATTATGCAAATGCAACCGGATTTTGTTAAATATAATAAAAAAACAGGACTTACTTTTTAAATAACAGCAAGTCCCGTTACCCATATATAAACCGCTTAATTCAATTATCCATATCAGACGCGTCTTTTTGCGACAATCGGAATCTGCGCGGCAAGCAGAACGGCTGACGCGCCTGCCGCAATCCAAACCGCTGTAAAGTAATCCTCAGGACTTGCCTGTCCTGTCAGCAGCTCGCCGCTCTGCATGAGGTATGACGGCAGATAATCGCTTATCGTGCCAACCATTCCGAGAAGGCTCATCACGATATACACAACGCCCACGCCTGAAAGCACCTGCACCGCCGAGTTCGCAAACGACGAGAAGAACACCACGCAGCAGAGCAGCGTCACTCCGAAGAGCCACAGCGCAAAAGCCGCGAAAGCGTAATTCTTGACTGTGGAATTATCCCAGTAAAAGTCGGTGTAGGCGTATGTGATCCCGTAACTGAGCCAATATCCCGCGCTCCACACAAGCAGCAAGGTAAATGTCTTGGCGGCTGTGACAGCGTTGCGCGAAAGCCCCTTGGCAAGGAGCGGGATAAGCGTACCCCTGGAATATTCCGAGGTGAAGAACCCTCCGGACATCACGACGGTAAAAAGCAGACCTATGGACGGCATATTCTTGAAAAACTGCGTCCATGAATCCATTGCCGTCACCGTATAGCCGTTAACGCTGACTCCCGAAGCCTCCAGCGAATCAGCCATTGTTTCCAGAAGCCACGGCGTGAGCTTCGCGGTCGCCGGATTCATTACGCCAAGGGCAACGAATACTATGACGAAAATCAGCAGCCGGCCGCTGCGGCAAAGCTCCATTAATTCCTTGCCCGTGAATGTGATAAGATTACGTAAAAATCTCATTCTCCTACCACCTCCATGAACATGTTTTCAAGATCCGGTTCCCTGCGTTCAAAGCGGATTATGGAAATCCGCTTTTCCAGAATGAATCTCATAAGCTCTTCCGCGTCTATTCCGGAGGCGTTTTTCAGCACAAAGCAGCCATCGCAAAGCTCTCCCGCCGGAAAACGCTCAATTAACAACGCGGCGTCGGCAGGATTTTCCGGAAGCACCTCGACGGCGGTATCGGAGCGCTTCCTCCTGATTTCCTCAATATCGCCGCAAAGAGCGACTTTACCGCCTTCCAAAAAGGCTACGCGGTCGCATATTCTTTCAACATCCGAGAGAATGTGAGTGGAAAAAAACACAGACGTCTGCTTTCCCGCGTCCTTGAGTATGTCGAGTATTTCCCTGCGCCCCACGGGATCGAGGGCGGAGGTCGGCTCGTCGCATATAAGCAGCTTCGGACGGTTAATAAGCGCCTGAGCTATGCCGAGACGCTGCTTCATACCGCGTGAATATCCCTTGATACGGTGCTTTTCACCGGAGAGACCGACCAGTTCGAGAAGCTCGTCAGAGCGCGTTTTTATCTCCGACGGCTTCATTTCCGCAATTTTACCGCACATTGAAAGATATTCTCTGGCGGTCATGTAGCCGTAAAATTCCGGAACGTCCGGCAGATATCCTGTGAAGCGGCTTGTCCTTGCGCCCCCGTATGTCACCCTTTCTCCGCATATTGTTATTTCGCCGTCGTCGGGTTTCAGAAGTCCGATTATCGACTTCATGGTGGTAGTCTTACCAGCGCCGTTGCGCCCGACAAAGCCGAACACGCAGCTTTCCGGCACTGAAAGGGTCACGCCGTTCAATACCTGTTTGCTGCCGAAGCGCTTGCAAAGACCTGTAATATCAAGTATATTTCCCATCCGTCAGGCTTCCTCTTTTCCTAAGATGAAGTAGAGAATCGGTCCCACGAAATTCATCATCAGAATAATGACGACCAGCCACAGAATACGATTGCCGTGCTTGTAGGACTTGTGGGTCAGCACATGCACCAGCGCCCAGACGAAAAGCGCAAGCTCCGCTACGACAAGCGGCAGCAGCAGCGGTAGATATTCCTTCAATACTTCTAAATCGACGTTCATTGCAAAACCTCCTTAATTCGTTTAATCTGCTTTACGGCAGTCTGACCGTGGATTGTCCTCTTCCTTCGCCACCTCCACGCAGAAGCCGTGATGACCACATGAAGTGCAGGTCAATCTGCGGGTGGAGGGCGTGTGTCTTGCAAACATCATTTCTCTATACGTTGGAATGAAAACCGTGTGGCACTTAGGACAGATATAGGCGACCTTATCGTAATAATACTTTGAGAGCGCCGCGATTGCCGGCAGAGAAATAACCGCCTGTATCACAAACAGCCACCACCAGCCCTTCATTATCCAAAGAATGATGGCTGTCCACTCTAAAACGCTAAAAGGAATGGCGACAATAAGCATCGTAATATGGATCTTCCTTAGCTTCTTCCTGTTTGACATTGTGTACGCTATGTCACCGATAGATTCAAAAGAAATCTTTTCCACGTCCTTCAGATCACGCCTGAGCGATTCTAACTTATCCAGCTTCTGCTTACGCTCACCGATTTCCTCCCTCAGCAGATTCTCCTGCTGCTCCAGAAGAAGTGATATTACGCTTTCCGGATCGTCCTCGGCAAGCATCTTTGAGATGGAATCTATCGGGAGTCCGAGATCTCTCAGAAAGCATATGATCTTCATGCGCTTTAGGTCGTTTTCCGAATAAAGCCGCCTGCCGCCCTCAGACAGCTCCGTGGGAATAAGAATGCCGCGTGTATCGTAATACTGCACCGTCCTGACCGTCACGCCGCAGAGCTTTGCGATCTCTCCTGTCGTGTATTTTGACATAGCCCTCACCTCCTTCGACTCTAAGAATAGCGTATTACGCAGCGTTACAAGCAATACCTTACGCAGGGGGATTTTTTATTTTTCGCATTGTTTTACATTTTATTAATATATTGTCAATAAACAATTCACAAAATTAAAAGACCATCGACCTCAGCCCGTTTATACCGGCAACAGCTAAAAGGTAGTCCGCGCCCTCACGTATTCCTGATTTGCCAAGCTCCTGAACCGCGGTTTGCCTTGCGAGAATCGGCATATTGTTCTCAGCGCTGAGATGTCCGAGCACAAATCTTGTCGTTCCGGCTCTGGCAAGCGGAGGAAGCTCCGCGGAGCATGCCTCGTTGCTGAGATGTCCCCTGTCAGAGGCAATTCTCTTTTTGAGCGGGTAGGGATATCCCCCCGCGTACAGCATAGGTATGTCGTGATTCGATTCGAGATAAACAAGATCGCTGCCCTCGATTGCGGAGTGAATTTCAGGAGTGACAACACCCGTATCGGTTGCAATTGAAATGCTCCGTCCGTCTCCGCATTCTATTCTGAATCCGCAGCTTTCCGCCGCGTCGTGAGACGTGGCAAAGCAGCTCACGCCCATATCGCCCATGTCAACCTGTCCCTGAGGCATGAGCCGCAGATCGACGTTCCTCGCGTGTCCGTTCTCCTGAAGAAATTCCGCCGTACCCTCGGTTGAGTAAACCGGCACTTTAAGCGCCGACGCAAGCACACGTACTCCGGCTATGTGATCTATGTGCTCATGTGTGATAAATATTCCCTCTATATCACAGGTATCTATATCCTCTTCACGGAGTCTTTCACGTATTTTTTTCGCTGTGCGCCCCGCGTCTATCAGTATGTATTTGCCGCCGCAGCCCACCGCAACGCAGTTGCCGCTGCTGCCGCTGTATAATGAACAGAATCTTGCCAATATCAGAACTTCCTCTCAGCCTGTCAGTCGCATGCCGTACAGACTCCCGCAAATAAAAACCGCCTTCCGGCTTTTTTCTGGTAAACAATCGGAGACGGTCATTATTTTATTAAATTAAAAAATTAAAAATTATTTTCCGCCGCAGGCGCAGCCGTTTATATTTTTACTTTTTGTCATCATAAAAATCGTCCGGAACGGTCTTGCGGTCTATCACCGCGCCAACGCCCACAAGCTTGTCGATAAGCTGCTCATAGCCGCGCTCGATGTGGTATATTTCGCGGATATATGTCTCGCCCTCGGCAATAAGAGCCGCTATTACCATTGCCGCGCCGCCGCGGAGGTCAGTAGCCTTTACGTGATTTCCGACAAGCTTTTCCACGCCGGTGAATTTGGCGACTCTTCCCTGCACCTCGGCGTTAACGCCCAGCTTTTTAAGCTCCTCGACGTACTGGAAGCGGTTCTCCCACACGCCCTCGGTAATCGAGCTTACGCCGTTTGCAATGGACATAGCCACCGCCATCTGCGGCTGCATATCGGTGGGGAATCCCGGATGAGGCATGGTTGTGACGTTGCACGCTTTAAGAGGTCCTGAACGTGTGATACGCATGGAATCGTCATATTCGTATATCTCCACGCCCATCTCCATCAGCTTCTTGGAAATGCTCTCCATATGCTTTGGAGTCACGTTCTTAATTGTGATGTCTCCGCCGGTAGCCGCCGCGGCTATCATATAAGTACCGGCTTCAATCTGATCCGGAATTATCGAATATGTAGCCCCGTGCATTTTGCTCACGCCGCGAATTTTTATCACGTCTGTACCCGCGCCCCTGACGTCCGCTCCCATGGAATTGAGGAAATTGGCAAGATCGACGATATGCGGTTCCTTTGCCGCGTGCTCGATGATTGTGAGTCCCTTGGCTCTTACGGCGGCAAGCATTATATTGATAGTCGCGCCCACAGACACCACGTCGAGCGGTATGCACGCGCCTTTAAGTCCATCCTTTGCCGTAAGCGTAATTATGCCGTCGCGGAGACCCGTCTTTGCCCCCAACGCTTCAAATCCCTTGAGATGCTGGTCGATAGGTCTGACTCCAAAGTAACAGCCGCCTGGCATAGGAACCCTTGCAAGACCGAATCTGCCAAGCAAAGCGCCGAGCATGTAGTAAGAAGCGCGCATATTCCTGGCAAGCTCCTGACTCACCTGCGAACAGCTTAGTTCTCTCGAATCTATCTCTATAACAGAACTGCTGATCCTGTTAACCCTTGCTCCGAGCTGGACAAGGATTTTTGATATAACTTCCACGTCGCTTATCGTGGGGAGGTTTTCTATTCTGCATATATCACCCGACAGTATGGCGGCGGGAATAATGGCAACCGCGGCATTCTTTGCTCCGCCAACGGTTATCGAGCCTGTCAGCCTTTTACCGCCCTGAACAACAAAAATATCCAAGGATATACCTCCAATTCAAAATCAGAACAAAGTAATTATAACACGCATTTCAAAAAAAAAAAAGCGGTATTTTTCATATTTTAGTTGCTTTGTTTATTTTTACATTTTATTCACATTGTATTTAACGCATATTTTCACAATTGAAAATTCCTGTCGTAATAATTGTTAAAAATATTTAAAAAAATTATTTATTTTTTTACTGGATTTTCATATGAGTTATTGCTATAATTAATATGTATATTTAAACGCTAAAATACGTTGAATTAATTATGAAACACTCATAAATAATTCATGTGACTAAATTTATCATGCTACGATGCTTTCTGAAAGGAGACTTCAATTTGAACACATCATTTCATTGTTCCATCGTAAAAAAAATAACCGCGCTGCTTATATCCATATGCCTTGCTGCGTCATTTGTGCCGTACGTCTGCGCGGCGTCGGAAGACAGCGATCCGTCATCGGAATTGCTTGTTCCTGAAAACGAGCCGGCTTCACAAACCACCGAAGCGACAACGCAGGCTACGGAATCGACAATGCAGGCTACGGAATCGACAACGCAGGCTACGGAATCGACCACACAGGCTACGGAATCGACCACACAGGCTACAGAATCGACCACGCAGGCTACAGAAGCGACTACGCAGGAAAGCCAGTCTTACAGTCAGGCGTCAACAGTCAACACTGCAGGCGGATTTGAAAACGTGGAAACCGACGGCGGCGTTCTGTTTGTCGGCACAGCCCGCACTCCGAAGGAAGGCGGCGGCATTTCCACCGTTAAATTTGTCTACAGCAGCAGTCTGAATCTCAACGACAAGTCGCTCGCCCTTATCAACAAGGAGCTTGCCGCTTGCGGAGTAACCATTCCTGAAGGAATGATATACGTCAGCTCAAGCGATATAGTATCCGATAGCCAGCTTATGACCTCTACAAGCGAACAGCAGGCTGTATTTGCGGTGGGCAGTCCCTCCGCTCCGACAGTGCTTAAACCATATCAACCCTACGGCAGCGTTGAGGAATCATTTGAAAGACTGTTCCGCGGGTATATTTTCAGCATATCCGGATACACCTCACTCAAGCCCGTGCTTGACGGACGCGAAGAGGTTACCCTGTCCGACGACGGACAGACGGCTTCCGTTTCGATCGTCATGTCCGAGGACTACGTGGAAAAGGTAATAAACGGCAAGAAAATAAAAATCCTTATGATAAATTCAGAGCTGAAATATTACTTCCGCGCACCTAAGCTCGTTTTTGAAAAGGACGAGGATTACAACGTGTCTGACTCTGATATTGTATATCATTATCCCACACGTTCCACAACGGATCCCAGCGACACGCTCACAACCGTCGCCACTGAAGGAACGAAATTAACCATTGATACATTCCCTGACGACGATACCACAAGCGGAACCACCCTCACGACGGACACGGACAGCACCGGCGCCTCGTCAACCGAACCCACCGAACCAACCAAGCCGACTGAATTGACTGAGCCGACTGAATTCACTGAACCGACACGCGATATTGATTCCACCACAACCACAGAGGGAACCGACCCGTTCTGGGACGATGATACAACGGAACCCACAATAGCAACTACTTCGGATGACGACTGGCAGTCTGCATCTACAAATAAGACTACCGAAAGCACACGCTCCAATGTCACCCCCGACGATCCGTCCAGACTTATTCCATACGCGCAGCCGATAGAGCCGCGTCAGACTCAGAGCACTACAGAGAATACCACTAATAAACCTACTACAGAGCCTACTACAGAGCCTACCACAGAGCCGACAACGGAACCCGCCACAGAGCCGACTTCCAGAATAACCCTGCCGACTGCAACCCAGCCTACAAAGCAGCAGCCTGTTCTCGATCCGTTCAACCAGAGAGAGCAGCACGAGGTCGGAGAGGCATATGTCAACACGCGCCGTCTGCCGCTTAATATCCGTACAGGTCCCGGTCTAAACTACAGAGTTATCAACGTTCTGCCAAAGGGCACACATCTCACTGTACTCGACACAACAAACCCCGACTGGTACATGGTAAGGCTGAAGAACCGCTCCGTAGGATACGCCTACAGCTATTACATCAAGTTTGTGCGATAATTTAATAACAAATCCCCGATCTGATTTTTTACCAATTCAGGTCGGGGATTTTTTTTAATTTATATTGTACGAGAAGAAATATTTAAATAACTATTCCTGACATCTTACTTAGCTTTTATCATCAAAAGGAACTCCCACAAATACTCCCGCCCCTTCAGCGTATGGAGCCTCCCCGCCGCACTCAGGACAATACTTCTGATTGTCTATCATAAGGCAGGTTGTCCATGTGTAGCCGCAGGATTTACACACATGAGTCCTTTGAACCGGCATGGGTCCGTAAATGCACTGCATTATCTGCTGATACGGCTCAAAAGCGCCCTCGCCGACTTTGGTTCCGCAATTGCGGCAGTATTTCTCGCCCTCAGCGACAATGGCGTGGCAATTGCCGCAGCGGGTCGGATCAGGCTTTACCCAGCAGTCGTTTACCGCGCCGCATTCAGGACATTTTTCGTCCTTGAAGTGCAGCTCCGCGCCGCAGATACGGCATCTTCCCTTGGGATTGCTTTCTTTCATTGTACATTCTCCTTTCGCATTGCCGACATAACGCAGAACATCGGCTCGTTTTTATCAAAATCCCACGTATGCGTGGAATCACCCGCGCAGAATTCTCTCTCCCCGCACCGGCTGCATTTCTCGCAGAGCAGCGAACGGTCGGCGCGAAATTCCTTGAATCCGTTCCTCCAGACGTCTGAAAACCTGTCGTGAGATATATTGCCCTGAATAAGCTCCGGACGGCGTTCAATATCCAGACACGAATAAATGTCACCGTTGCAAAGAATGCTGCCGACATAAATTCCGGAGCCGCAGATAAAATAATTATCCCTAAGCTCGCGCTCATATTCGTATGAAAGATAGTGCGAACATCCAAAACACACGTCCATCGGAGTATCGACCGAATAGCGCTTTTCCCTGATAAATCCGAGAAGCCCGCGAAGCTGTCCGTCGGACAGCAAAAGCTCCTGATTCTGCAGCGCCCTGCCAATAGGCTCAATATTTATCACACGCCACGACTCGACTCTGAGATCGCACATAAGCCTGTAAAGCTCTTCAAGCTCGTGATAATTCCTCCTGTGAATAACCGAGGTTATCTGTACCTTTATTCCCGCGGAATGCAGGCATTCAACCGCGCTAAGAACCTTCCGGAAGCTGCCAGCCTTACGTCTCAGCCAGTCATGTGTTCTTTCAAGACCGTCAAGGCTCAGCGTAGCCGATTCAAGACCCAAAGACGCCATTTTTCCGGCACATTCCACGTCAATAAGAGTACCGTTGGTCGTAATTCCCCACGGAAAGCCGAGCGAGCGTATTCTTCCGGCAATAGCGTAGAAATCCGGATGGAGAAGCGGTTCGCCGCCTGTCAGACATATCATGACCGTGCGCGGCTCAAAATCCTCCGCAGTCTCGTTCAGAGCGCGCAGAAGCGTCTCCGTATCGATAAAGCGTCCCCCTCCGCCGCAGCCGCTTCCGCAATGCATACACGCAAGGTTGCAGCGGTCGGTAAGCTCAACAAAAAGGTATGTCAGCCGCGGGTGTTTTCTGAGATACTCCCTGTATTCAGCCAGCCTGTGCATTTCACGGAATTTTATATTCTTTTTCTCATCATTCAAAAGCCTCACCGCCCTGTCATTCGGTTACAATGTACACCGTCGCGCAGCCGGACGACGCCGTTCCGCCGTATTTGTCCGTAAACAGGCAGAATACCTTCATTCCGTCCCACGACTCATTTGAAACAGCCGATGTTTTGGGCGTAACATGTCCTTTCCAGAGCGACCAGCCCGACGCGCCCGATTTCTTATAATACCACTGGCAGCTTAGTTCCTCTCCGGTTGCCTCAGCGGAAAACGCAATTTTTTGTCCTGCCTTGGCAACAACATTCGACGGGCCGTATTTCACAACTATACCGTCGTTAAATATTATACTTGCCGGAAGTGAATAAACGCTCATGCCTCCGAAATCAGTCACCATGCACCGCACCTGCATTCCGTTCCTGTCGTCATTTGCCATCAGGGTAAGCGTCGGTTTTGTGTATTTGTTAAGGATAAGCCAGTCGGAAGAACCGGATTTTTTATAGTACCACTGATAAATGAGATCCTTTCCAGAGGCTATCACGGTAAAGCTTACCGACCTGCCCGGAGCGGTATATACGTCATCGGGATTGCGCTTTATCTTTACCCTCTGAACCAGCGTCACAACGGCGCTGTCCGAATTGACAAACGCGCCTGTGGAATCGGTCACTCTGCAATATACGCGCATTCCGTTCCACGTATCGTTGGCATACACGATTAAGACCGGATCCGTGTGATTTTTCCATATCGACCAGTTCGACGAACCGGCTTTTTTGTAATACCACTGATAATTCAGACCGTTGCCGCTCGCCTTTATTTCAAATTTGGTTTCAAGTCCAGACGACGTAGTGACGTCGGCGGGCTGCGACGTGATGAATACGGTCTGTCTGAGCGTTACGGCAGCGGGTAATGAATCCACAGATATTCCGTTTGAATCAGTGACGCGGCAAAATACCTGCATTCCGTTCCAGCTCTCGTTGACAGTACCCGAAGTTACAGACGATGTGTGGGAATTCCACCTGCTCCAGCCTGAAGCGTCAGCCTTCCTGAAATACCACTGATAACTCAATGATTTTCCGGTTGCAGCTATTTCAAAAGTCGCCACCGCGCCGGGAGATATTGAAATGTTTTTAGGCTGCGAGGTTATCACGGGACCGTCAACAATTGTAATTTCAGCCGGATCGGAAATAAGAGTCATTCCCATGCTGTCGGTTATCCTGCACTGCACCTGCATACCGTTCCAGCTGTCGTTGGCTGTGCCGGAGGTATTCGCCGTGGTATGATTTTTCCATATGCTCCAGCCTGACGCGTCTTTCTTTTTGTAATACCACTGATAACTCAGACCGCTGCCATTCACGGTTACCTCAAATCTGACGTTGCTGCTCACAGAAGTTTTCACATTCTTAGGCTGTTTTGATATAAACGGCACGACCTCCCCCTCGACCGGCAGTCCCCCCGTAAAAAACTGGGTCCAGTAATATACTCCCCCGATGTAGCAGACGCCCACGCCGACATATTCAAAGTCAGACGAAAGAATATTGGCTCTGTGCTCCTGCGAATTCATCCACGCGCTCATAACGGATTGGGGGCTGTTCTGACCGCAGGCAATATTCTCTCCGGCGGTATAGTACGGTACGTTCGCCTCGTCAAGCGCGGTGAAGCAAAGAGTCCCGTCAGGGCGAATGTGATCGAATTCAGAAGCGCATTCCCTTGCGCGGGTCAGAGCGACCTCGTTAATGCTGTCGCAGAACCTCACAGGTTCAAGACCGGCAGCCGCACGCTCACAGTTTATTTCAGAAGCGACCTTGCGGGCGTATATTTCAAGAGTAGCGCTGCCGTAGCTTGCGGCCGCCGACACCTGAGCGCCGGAAATAACAGGAGTGGCGGCATACAGCGAAAATACGGCGGTAATTAGTATTATTAAACACAATATTTTTCTTCTCAAACCCATAATCTCCCTACTTACGGAAATCAGATTTTGCCGGTGTTATTATTTAACGAGCGTTTGTATTTTTTCAAACCCCGCATTATATCAGCGGTTTCTATTCCGGAAGGACAGACCGCGCTGCACGCGCCGCAGCCGGAGCATTGTTCCGCGCCGAACGAGGCAGCCTGACCGACGTCGCCGTTCTCGTAATAACGCATTGCAAGATATACCGGAAGACCCATCGGACAGACCGTGACGCACTTGCCGCAGCGGGTGCAGGCGGTTTTTTCCTGATAACTGAGCGAATGCATTACAGTAATTGCACGTGTTCCCGCCGGTACGGGAATCTGCATGTCCGTGACGGCAACGCCGTTCATCGTATCGCCGAATATCACAAAATTCGGCACTTTGTTCACGCCGACAAAGCGAAGCACGTCCTCAAGCGGAGTGCCGTTGACAATCATGGCGTTGCATGGGTGCTTTATGCAGTCGCCCGAAACCGTCACAATACCGTTGGTCTGAGGAATTCCGCGAATGAGCGCGTTTGCGGCGGCGCGAAGCGCCTGCACGCCTATCGGAAGAAAATCTCCGTTTGGATAATACTGCCGCTTGAACTTTGAAATCAGCGGAAAGCCTCCGCTCATACGCACAGGCTTGACAAATCCGAACCTGTCCGAATCCGGACGGGCGTGAACCTCATCGCAGTCGAATACCGCCAACTTCGCGCTGCCGCCGTCGATTGCCTTGAGAACAACGGTAATTCCGTCGGTCACGTCCGCGGCAAATTCGCACACAGTCTTTAGCGCGCTGCTGATATATGGACTGTCGTCGAGAGCTATCGCGGCAATCTCCCTTATTTTATTCTCCCTTGCGCGGAGTATCTTTGAAATAAGCGCCTCGCCGTCAAATTCGTCAATTATTCCCGCCTGATGAATAGTCCGCAGAACGCCGTCGATTGTCATTGTACTGAGACTGTGCTGAACGGTGGGCAGCGGCGGCACGGAGTTGTCCGGACGTATGACCGCGCAGAATATCCTGCCGAGGATCCCGTGCTCCATGGCGACGATATCCTCCACATATCCCGAAACCGGCGACATTATCCACGATGGACCAAATTCGTTGGAGGGTGTTTTTGTTCTGGCAAGCGGGGAAAATCTGGCGCAGCGGTCGCCCTTGCGGGGTATAGGATACATATTGCCTCCCAGAGGGTCATAAAGCGGAACATACACACATTCCCTGATAGGCACTGAACAGAGCGGAGCGGAAAATGCAGGCTCCTTGTGCTGTTCCAGATCCACGTGTCTGCCGGTGTTGAATATATTGATGCCTTTTACCATTAAACCATTATTCACCTCTTGAATATTTTGTGTAAAGGGTGGTTTAATAATTTCATACATTTTTTTATTACATTAATATAATAATACCGCTTTGGGGGTAAGTCAAGAGATGATAATAAAAATACTGTCAGGAAATCCCTGCATATCGGTGCTTGTGAGATTCTCGGAGGGTGAATTATCAGAAATGGGACTGAATGCCGGCAGCCTGACGCTTCGCAGCAAAAGTACACGGCTGCTTCTTATGGGGACATTCGACCTGCTGCGTGAAGTATGGGGAATTCGCCGCGACGGACATTACGTTACAGTAATCTGCCGTCCCATCAAAAACGGCGGCTTCAATTTCTTCATACAATTCACCGGCGCTCCGAGCGGAAGACTATTTGTATTCAGCGATGCGGACGATATGCTCGATGCCATAAGCGGACTGCGAAAAATGACGCAATGCGATTTATCAAAGCTCGATATAACCGTTTGCGGTGAAAAGTACAAAATATATATACCCGCAAACGCAGAAATTCCCGAATGCGGATTCTCAATGCTGAATGAATATTCCGAATAAATAAGATTTCAGAGCAGGATAATGAATTAAGCTATATATAATTCATAAAAATATTTTACATAATTCGTCACAATATTTGGATTAATAAAGATTAAAAAATTGTGTAACTATTCAGTCCCCCTCCCGTTTTTCAGGAATACGCTATAAATCACACACAGAAAATATAATGATTATAAATCAATATTCTGCATAAAATCTCTGAAAAACAACAAGATTATTGTGACTTTCAGGGGGGACTGAATAGTTACAAAATTGTTAAAAATATGGAAAAAGCCGGTGGCATATGCTATAATAGCTTCATTGACAGTGATTGAATGTGATATTGGAAACATAATTATATTGAAAGGCAGGTTGTTTTAAAAATGGCAAACATTTTTGACACCGAAGAATTCACAAAGAAATACTATTACAGCGGCTCTCTTGGCGCGCTTTACACACCCAAACGCACTACATTCCGCCTTTGGGCGCCTACAGCGTCTAAAGTGGTGCTCAACATATTCCGCGAGTGCCTCCACGACAGCAGGCTCGACAGCATAGAAATGAAAAAGGCGGAAAACGGCACATGGGTACACGTTATGGAAGGCGATCAGAACGGTATTTTCTATACATACTATGTCACTGTTGACGGCAGAACCAACGAAGTCGTCGATCCCTACGCAAAGGCAGTCGGCGCGAACGGTCTGCGCGGCATGGTTATAGACCTCAAGGCAACCGATCCCGAGGGCTTCCGCGAGACTCCGCGTCCGGAATTCGGCAGATGCAAGCCGACCGACGCAGTTGTGTATGAAACTCACGTCAGGGATTTTTCCAATCACTACAGCGCAATGAGCAGCTTCCCAGGCAAATTCCTCGCCTTCACCGAGACCGGCAAGACGCTCAAGGACGGAACCAAAATTCTCACAGACCACCTCAAGGAGCTTGGAATAACTCACGTACAGCTCCTTCCCTCCTATGACTACTACACCGTTGACGAGACAAAGCTTGACAAGCCGCAGTTCAACTGGGGCTACGACCCGCTCAATTACAACGCGCCCGAAGGCTCCTACTCCACCAACGCGTACGACGGAGCCGTGAGAATCAACGAATACAAGCAGATGGTAAAGGCGCTGCACAAAAACGGCATACGCGTAATTATGGACGTTGTATACAATCACACCATGTTCGGCGAGCAAAGCTATCTGAATATGACTGTGCCGCATTTCTATCACCGCACCCGCGAGGACGACACATTCTACGACGGTTCCGCCTGCTCTAACGAAACTGCGTCCGACCGTCCGATGTGCCGCAAATATATAGTAGATTCTGTCGTCTACTGGGCGACTGAATACATGCTCGACGGCTTCCGCTTTGACCTCATGGGCATTCACGACATAGTGACAATGAATGAGATACGCGAAGAGCTTAACAAGATAGACCCGACCATAATTGTCTACGGCGAGGGCTGGACAGGCGGCGAATGCGGCATTCCGGACGAGCTTCGCGCACTGAAATGCAACGCGAAGCAGTTCCCGGGAGTCGGCGCGTTCAGCGTCGATATCCGCGACGGCGTAAAGGGTCACGTCTTTGATCTGAAGGAAAGGGGCTTTGTAAGCGGAGCGCAGAATTTTGAGGAAACAATCAAATTCGGTCTTGTCGGCTGCATAGACTATCCCGGCATAGACATGAGCAAGGTCAATTACTCCGACGAGTGCTGGGCGCTCAATCCCTCTCAGGCTGTAAACTATGTGGAGGCTCACGACAACCTCACAATATGGGATAAACTTGCCACATCAAATCCCGTTGACACCGAATTCACGCGTATAAAGATGGATAAGCTCGCCGCAGGCATTATATTCACGGCACAGGGAATCCCGTTCATTCAGTTCGGACAGGACTTCCTGCGTACCAAGTACAATGAGGATACGGGCGAATTTGACGAGAACAGCTTCCGTTCCCCCGACAAGGTGAACAACATCGACTGGAACCGCAAATCCGAATACATAGACGTGTTCAAATATTACAAGGGACTCATCGCCTTCCGCAAGGCTCATAAATCCCTGAGATTCACAGAAGCCTCGCAGGTGCGCGACAATCTTGAATTCCTCAAATGCTCGGAAAAGAACATGGTGGCGTTTAAAATTTCCGCCTGCAAGACGGGCGACAATAAGGATCTGCTGATCGTTTACAACGCAAACCGTACCAATGAGAAGGTAATTCTGCCGGAGGGCGAATGGGAAATCTTCATCGACGGCAAAAACGCCGGCACGGATGTTCTCGACACCGTGAGCGGAAGAATCTGGATAGACGGTATCTCAATGATCGCCGCTGTGAAAAAGTAATTTTCAGAATAAATTCTTATTATTTCAAAAATATCGGGGAGATTTGTTCTTCCCGATATTTTTGCGTTAAAGTCAAATAATTAATTGATTATTCGCCGCGGATATGTTATAATTATTTTGTATAAGTATGAATTGATATTACGGTTTTGTTAATTTATTGAAAAACAGCAAATTTTTATTGACAAGCGTACAATCATGTATTATACTCAAAGCATATAAACAAAAAAACGGAGGAAATATTTGAAATGAGCATATTTTTTGATTCGGCTATATCGAGATTTATTGAAAACAACAAGGACTTTGCGGTTGCATCTGCTGAAACCAAGGGAAATCAGGAAATTGCCGTTCTGACCGACGGAAAAATCAACGCCAAAATCGTCTATTCGCCGGACTCGAAGAGATTTTTCCTTTTCAAAGGCGACTTTAACTGCTCCGATGGAGATTATACCGAACTCCAGAGCTACTTTTTTGACCCAACGGGAGACAACGCCTCCGATACCCGCGAGGCGGTTTCGGTCGCAAACGAATTTTCCGAGACAATAGGCGGTCCGGCTCCTGTCAGCATTATACCTGAAGCCTCAAGAAAGCTGAGTAAGAAGGAGCGCGACAGCGACGAATCCTCTGCCGTATATTTTGTCAACAGAATCCCAGGCGTGCTTCCGGAATGCCGCGAACCGCTTCTTATGCATAAGGAATATTTTGAAATGCTTCTTCCGAACAAATTCTGCGAGGAAGTCGTAGTATCGGCTGTTGCGCGTCTGCTCAGTGACAAATCAAGAAAATCCCAAGCGGAGCAGTTCTTCGCTTTTCTCAATAAGATGTACGATTCAGGCGATATGGACGTAAAAAGCATAATCACCATGACAATTCTAAACAGCATCACGGGGCAGGAACGTATAGAATATGTTGAAACGCTTCTTTCCGACGGTCTGAAGAAATCATGGAAATCCGCGAGAAAGTTTATCGGCAAAGAGGTAAAGCCTGAAAAAGAAAGCAAGTACAAGCAGATGTCGGATAAATACCGCGAGCAGCTTATGCAGAATATGCAGAACAGATAAATTCCTGAAGTTTTGCTTTGTGTAACATTAAAAAAATTATAAAGGAGAGATCATTATGAACAACCAAAACGGAAATATGTATCAGCAGCAGCCTGCGCCGCAACAGCCTGTGCAGCAGCCGTACAGACCGCCGGTTAATCAGGCATACGGACAGCAGCCGGTAGCGTCGGCGCCTCAGCCCGTGCGTCCGGTGTATCAGCAGCCGATAGTGCCAAACCAGACACGTCAGCGTCAGAAGTCCCAATACACCATACTCGCTCAGAACGCTGTCGGGTCGATGAACAAGGCTGTTTTCGTGATTTTATCCGTTGTTTTCGGATGGATATGCAGCCGTTCGATTTTTTCCATGGAATTCGGAATAGGACTGGCTACAGCGGGGCTTTTGTTCTACCTCATTTATATTCCCTTTATAATCTTTAAGCAGGGTAAGAAATTTTCCCTTGCCGGCTGGCTTTTATTCATTCCGCAGATAATAATACTTGCTTCGTTCGCGTTTTTCTCCGATCTTCGCATAACGGTAATCGGACTTATCTCTTCATTGCTTATTGCGGCGGTTCAGATGTCCCTTATCTCGAACTGTACCACAGGCAAGCCTTTTTCATTCGACCTTATGAGCGATACCTGCATCAACTTCTTTGCGCTGCCGTTCATGAATATAGCTACGACATTCGGCGGAATATTCGGCGGCAAGGACAAATCGGAAAAAAACAACAGAAATTCGCTCAAAATTGCCATTGGCGCAGCAATTTCAATCCCTGTCGTATTTATTCTCATAATGATATTTGCCTTCGCGGATGAGATGTTTGCAAGATGGGTCAACAAAATAATCACTGTTCTCAACATAAATCCATTAAGAATAGCTGTCGATATTTTATTCACGCTTATAACCATGCTGTATGTCATGCCTTTGACAGTATCGCTCCGCAGCGGTTATAAGAAACAATACGGTCACAAGGAATCCCGCCGGTTCATCGATCCCATAATCGCCGCGACAGTGCTTTATGCCTCGAGCGTGGTATATCTGGTGTTTGTGGCAGTACAGTTCACATACCTCTTCGCCGGTCTGGGAAGCCTGCCGGAAGGGCTGAATCTTGCCGAATACAGCAGACGCGGATTCTTTGAGCTGGTTTTCGTAATTGTTATCACAGCAATTGTCATTGCAGCGGTGTGCGTGCTTACCAAAAACAATTCAAAAGACAGGCTTCCGGCATATGTAAAAGTCGCCCTGCTCATAATCACGGCGAGCAACGCAATTATGATAGTATCGGCTGCGCGCCGCCTGTTGATCTATATAAGCGAATATGATCTCACCGTTTCCCGTTTCAACGCGGCTGTACTGATCGCTCTGATGGCTGTGGTAGATATTGTCATCGCGCTCAGGATAATCTTCGACGGACTGAGGGTTTCGGCAGTCATAGGCAGCGTACTTGCCGTTACAGCAGCAGCTTACTGCATATTCAACGTCGATGGATTTGTAGCGAAATATAACATTGACAGATATCTCGAAGACCCCGTAAAAAATTCAATTGATGTGGATTACATTGCAACTGACCTCTCGGCGGCGGCGATACCGCAGCTTGAACGTCTGATGAATAACGCCGATAAAGAAACTCTTAAACAGCACGCAAAACTCGCAATTGCCAATATTGCCGAAAGGTGTGATCTTTTCACAGGCGATGAAAAAGATATCTGCCGCTGGACGCTTGACCGTCAGATAGCCGTTGACATCTTGGATAAAAACGGAATAACCTATGCGATGTCCGAGGAATATTTTGATAAATATGTTTCGTCATATTCATTCTACAGGGACCTATAAAAAAATGAATAGCTCAGACTAAAAATGGGGTAGGACGAATGCAGACTGAACGTCTGATTTTCGCCCTGCCCCGTTTTATAATTATGCTAATCGCGGCGATGGAATTTATTTTGGTTTACGGCGTTACAAATTCGTATCCTTTTGCGCGGGCGCTGTCAATAAAATCGCCAAGTATGGCGGCATTGGTGGACGATACCGCGTGCAGCAGGTACACTCCGCCGTTATGAAGTCTTTCATTCAGCTTTTGAAGCGACTGAGCCTTATCCCCCGGCGAATCCGCGTCCCAGTCCTTGTAAGCAAAGCTCCACAGACAGGTTTTATACCCCATGCTGTCGGCAAGCGCAAGCGTCTGCTCTGAAAATTCACCCTTTGGCGGGCGCAGAAGACTCATCTCATAGCCGAAATTATCCTTAACATAATCATGAAGCAGCTTGATTTCTTCACGGCAAGTGTCTATCGACTTCTCCGGCATGGAATAATGCCTCCACGTATGATTGCCTACAATCTGCCCTTCCTCGATCATTCGTGAAACAAGATCGCCTTCCCGCTTTGCATAATCGCCGGTTATGAAGAAAACCGCCTTAACGTTCTTATCTCTGAGGGTATCAAGTATTTTGCCTGTATAACCGTTCTCGTATCCCTCGTCAAACGTCAGATAAATTTTCTTATTTTGCGGCTCGGTTGTAGCGGAGGCGTCTGTTTCCGATAAATCAATGAAAAGTCCGCCTGATTCTCCGTATTTCTGCTGATAATCCACAGCGTCACGCGGACGGTTGAGAGCGTCAAAATTCCTGCCCTGTCCCCAGCAGATTTTCTTTGAGCTTAACGACGAAATTTCCCTCCGCGTTTCTGTCGTAACAGCGGACTGCGACGCGGCTTTTGTCTGTGATTTACCCGTTTCACGCTGTTTTTTTGGCGAAGCGGAAACGTAAGAAAACGTATTTACCGCAAATGCCAGCGACAACACAAACGCGCATATCCCTGAACCAAGCATTATTCTTTTATTCCACAAATCAATCGTTCCTTTCATTAATATATTTACAACGGCAATTTCAAGCCTGATATTATTATTCCCCGACAAATCAAAAAAAGACCTGCATGTTCTTGCAAGTATCACAAGAACGCAGGTCTTTTTCAATTTTTTAATATTGGCTTAATCAAGTAAAAATAATTCCAATTTGTAATAATAATCATTTAAATTACAAATCGACATGAAATTTTCTGAGTCTTTCCGCAGTCACCGTATCGACAATGCAATCCATTTTCAAGCCCTGCCCGGTGTATTCCTCAGACAGCACAGCGCCGTTTTCTCTCACGACAGACGACTGACCTATATCCGCAAATGGAAAGAGCAGCGTTACACGCGCCTTCTGTACAGGAAGCGATTTTTCGATAGTCTCAAGGAGACTGTCAAAGCCCTCTCCGTTTTTTGCGCTGATCCTCACGCCCTCCATGCCGTACAGCTCGTCCGCGTCAGCCTTGTCAATCTTGTTTAGCACCGTTATAACAGGCTTCCCGCCCGCTCCGAGTTCATCGAGCAGTTTTCCGGTTATGGCAAGATGGTCGCGGAATACCGGCGACGAGCAGTCGCATACATTCAATATGACGTCAGCCTGCACAGCTTCCTCAAGCGTGGATTTAAAAGCCTCTATAAGATGGTGCGGCAGACGGCGTATAAATCCAACGGTGTCCACAAGCATAACGCTGCTTCCTGACGGAAGCTCCAGCGCCCTTGCAGTCGGATCGAGCGTGGCAAAAAGCATGTCCTCCGAAAGTACGCCCGCGTCGGTCAGCGCATTGAGCAGCGTGGACTTTCCGGCGTTGGTATATCCCACTATCGCTACGGAAATAACTCCGTCGCGTTTTCTGCGTTCACGCTGGCGGCTGCGTTGTCTGGCTACCTCGCCGAGCTTTTCCTTCAGCGTGTCTATACGTCTGTGAATGTGACGGCGGTCGGTTTCGAGCTTGGTTTCACCCGGACCACGCGTGCCTATGCCGCCTCCGAGACGGCTCATTTCAATGCCCTTTCCCGTAAGTCTTGGGAGCATATACCTTAACTGAGCAAGTTCTACCTGAAGCTTTCCCTCGCTGGAACGGGCGCGTCCCGCAAAAATATCCAGTATCAGCATGGTGCGGTCGATTGTCCTGACGTCCGTCGCCTTTTCGATATTCCGCATCTGAACAGGGGAAAGCTCACGGTCAAATATAATCAGATCAACGCCGTTATCCCTGCAAAAGTCAGCCATATCGTTCAGGAAGCCCGAACCTACGCATGTCGCCGGATCAATCGCCGGACGCTTCTGACATATAACTCCGGCAACCTCAGCTCCCGCAGTACGCGCAAGCTCTCTCAGCTCATCGAGCGATTCCTCTGTGTCGGGTTCGCCCAGATCGACTCCGGCGAGAAGCGCCGTTGTTTTTTTTATATCCGTATCGTGCAATTCCATATTCAAAAAATTATTTGTCTACGTATTTGTTCATCACGCTTATCATGAAGAATGAACCAAAAATCGCTCCGAGAACCGAGAACGCAATGTTTATAAGGAAAAACGTGAGCTGCTTGTCAAAAAGATAACTCAGCGCTCCTGAAAAATCAGTGGAATCATTCACATATGAAAATACCATTCCGAGGAACATGAAAACAACTGAGATTATCGCGCTGACCGACATGCAGATTCCCATTCCGACGCCCTTTGAACGCGTGCCGTGCAGCATGGTGTAAAACACGACTGCCAGCATACCGGCAGGGAAACAGAGCGCAGCCATATGAAAATCGGCTATCATCGAAACTATCAGATACGGAATCACACCGATGAAAGCGCCGAGAGCAGCGCCGAGTATACCCTTGCCAGCCGTGCCGTCAATCTCGGTAGACGGGGAATCATCTCTGTCCGAGCGGTCATCTCCCATAATTTCGCGGTATTCATCGCCCGAATCGTCAAATGAAACAGGAGGCTCGGAGTAATCTGAATCATTGTATGTTCCGCCGTATTTGTCTGTATAACGGTCATCGTCGTACTTGGATTTCATACCGGAATATTCGTCGTATGAATCGTCATACTTGCTGCTGTCAGCCTTAATAGGCGCGTATCTGCGACTGTAGTCGTCATCGTCCCTCGACGCCATAGGCGCGGGGGCGGGAGCTGCCTTTTCCGGAGCCGGACGATGGTTTTGCTTCTGTCTCGCGCTGCATTCAGCGCACAAAGGCTGCACCATATTGTCAACAAACGAACGCTTTGTTGCCTTTGCGCCGCATTTAACGCATACATTCGGCACATGGAAGCCGCTTTGACGTGCCTGAGCTATGACAAAATCCAGCACCTTGTCCATAGTTCTCAGAGATAAGGTTCCCCTGCTTTCATCAAAAAATATGGCAAGATAATTTTCAACGTCGCCTACCTGACCCTGTCCAAGCTCTCCGCCTTCCGCCGCGAGAGCGTTTTCAAAGTTGTCGAACGCTTTGTTGTCGCCTGCGGACAGCATAAATACAAACAGCATACCTCCATCCTCTTCGCTCACCGCAAAACCGCACCCGCGGTAAACGCCGTAAACAACGTCGCCCTCTTTACGGTAATTGTTGGCGGACTGCCATGATGAAAGTGATGAACTTATCATATCAATTATATCCTCCTCAGCATAAAATTGCCTTTTGCAAATCATTCAATTATGACATAGAAAAACTTCAAAATATATTTCTGTCAGCCTTTGATTATTTTACATCATTTCTTCCGCGCCGTCAACACAAATTCTCTTAATTAATCGCTCTTACATTAATATTTTATAATTTCTTAATCTTTTTAAAATATTTTAAATTTAATGTGATATAAATAAAAGGTAAAAAATCGTTTAAAATGACATAAAAAAATTATTGAAATATTGTACAAAATATGATATATTAATAATGATACATATAATTTATCCAAAAAATACAGTTTTTTATTCCATTGTATTATCCGGGAGGTCATCAATTGTGGATCGTGCGCTTTCATTTATTTTAGATCAGATATCGTCATTTGATCATAATGTTCTTGCTTCAGTAAATTATTTCATGCGTAACAGAATTATGGACGCTATAATGCCTTATGTAACAAAATTGGCGGATAACGGAGTTATCTGGATTGCGCTTGCGCTCATACTGCTCATTCCCAAAAAGACACGGCGTACAGGCGCAGCAATGGGCGTAGCATTGTTGATAGGTCTTATTGTGGGCAACGGTCTTATTAAAAATCTTGTTGCGCGACCGAGACCATTTAATATTCCGGATACAGTGCTTTCAAAAAACGGTCTGCTCATAGAGCCGCCCACCGACTATTCATTCCCGTCGGGTCATACTCTCGCAAGCTTTGAAGCAGCAACCGCGCTCTACAAGGATCATACCGTTTACGGCTTTATGGCTTTTGTTCTGGCGTTTCTCATAGGATTCTCGCGGATTTACCTTCAGGTTCATTACCCAAGCGACGTCATCGGAGGCGCCATACTCGGATTCCTCTTCGGTCTGCTTGGCAGCACTATCGTCCGTTCAGTGTGCGACAGATGGAATGCCCGCAAGGCAAAGAAGCAGGCTGAAATTCCTGCTGAAAAAGATACATCAGAGGATTCCTCTAAGTAATCAATCATCAGTCGGTTCCCCGATTTATGAGATTAAGAAAGGTGATCTGATCAATATGATTAAAAAATCGCTTTTGTCATTGATAAAAGGTTCGGAAAGTAACGCGGAACTTGACGAACGTTCCACAAGGATAAAAAGGAAGCTTCATCTGATTGGTCTTATTATCAGCATTATGATGTTTGTCGTAACGTTGGTTCTGCTGATAATGACAATTATCAAGGTCTATTCAATCAATCAGGATTTTACCTCTGGCAATGTCACTTACAGCACCGCCGATAATGTCAATCAGATAGTCGCTTCGCTTCTTCTTCTGCTTGTAACCTCAATGACCAGTATGATCTTTTTCAGACTCTATCAGAAGAAGCCGCCGTTCTCCAGAGGAAATATACGCATTATCCGTATAGTGGCAATAATGCTGATGCTGCTTTCGGTTCTTCCGATGGTTTTTCAGATCGGCGTTGCGGGATTCTTCAATGTTTCAATTAAAAAAATATCCATCAACTACATGTACATCTTTATCGGAATTATCTTCTACTGTATATCATATGTTTTTGAGCATGGCGATATTGTCCAGAGACAGACCGCAAAATCAGTCAGCGTTCAGGAGAATATGATCCTCACGCTGGCGGAGGCTGCCGAAGCAAAATCCGGTAACGTCGGTCATCATATCAAGCGTGTTTCTGAATATACCCGTATATTAGCCAAAAACATGGGTATGAGCGATGATGAAGTGGAAAATCTGCGCCTTGCCTCCATGCTTCACGATATAGGCAATATTCTGATTCCTGTAGAGATAATCGAGAAGGAAAGCTCTCTCAACGACGAGGAATTCGCTATTATGAAGACCCACGTAGTTGCCGGCGAGCAGCTCCTGCAAAACGCTGAAGGCAAAGTAATGGAGATTGCGCGTCAGGTGGCGCTTGACCATCATGAACACTGGAACGGCGCAGGATACTTAGGCAAGGTTGGCAAGGAAATAAGTCTTCCGGCAAGAATAGTCACGGTTGCCGACGCATTCGATATGCTTATCAGCGCAAAAGGATACAAGAGCGGCTGGGATACCAACAAGGTTTATCACGGCATATGTGACGATAGCGGAAAGAAATTTGATCCGGAAATAGTAAATGTATTTATCATATGCTATAAGGAGCTTCTCGAAGTATTCAAGAAATATAATAAAACGGTCAGCAAGGACGTTGCTCTTTCTGATGAGGTTGTCGCAGGTTATGATAAGATTCTCGGCGAGTATAACCGCAAAAACAAGCCCAAGGAAGAGGCTGCTGTCAGTGTTTCCAAGTCCTATCAGGACGTCGAACTCGACCTCAGAAGGCTTATCTGATTATTTAAACATATTGCCGAATTGCGCGGAAGGTTTTTACAAAGCCTCCCGCGCTTTTTAATAAAAAATATAATCCGCCGGATCATTTAATGACAATCTGCGGCGGATTATTTTTATGTAATTATGTTATTGACTAAATTAAAAATAATTCATCGGGTTGTTGGCACGGTTGTTCTTTCGTATCTCAAAGTGGAGATGCGGACCAGTAGACGCTCCGCTATTACCGACACGACCTATTGCCTGACCCTTAGCGACAGTTGCTCCCGAAGAAATATTCACCGCGCTCAGATGGGCGTAGCATGTTGAATAGCCGTTGCCGTGTGAAATAATAATATGTAATCCGTACCCTCCGGCAGAACGCTTGACTGTAGCTGTTCCGGAATCCGCAGCAACAACAGTGCGCCCGTAAATACCGCCGCAGGAAATATCTATTCCGCTGTGAAAACGTCCCCAGCGCGGACCGAACGGCGACGAAATACTGTGTACGCCAGGAACCGGCCATGTAAACGCACCTGTTCCTACTCCGCTTGGTTTTTTAGTGCCAACCTCATACACCGCGTCAACAGGCAGCTTAATAACTGTCGTTGAAATAACCTCGCTCGCAACCTGCACGCCGTTTATTTCCGTTACCTGCATTACAACCTCGCGTTCTCCCGGAACGCCCTTAGTAATGCATTTTGAGTATGAAGTATATTCATTGTCGTTTTTTATGGTCTTCTTATCAAATTTGATTTTTTCCTTAACCGTAACATTGCGGACGGTCTGCACTTTAAGAACAGGAAGCTCCTTTTCAAGAAGCACGGACGTCCCCGGAACGGGAATATCGCTTAAATTCTCATTCAGCTTTATCAGCCTGTCATACGACATATTCGCGACATTGGCTATAGACTGAGCCGTATCTCCCTCAGCGACAGTATAAAACTGCGTCTCAGTGCGTTTGGTTGAAATAGTCTTGGCAAATTTACCTGATGAAACGATTCTGTCTGTAGAATAAAGACCGCTTACAATATCGGTAGTTCCCATAAAACTGACCTTTTCGCCAGGAGTGCCGGTCTTGTACTGATCGAGGAAGCTTTCCATTATAAACTGTATGTCGCCATAGCTCTTAGCTGCGGCGCAAAGCTCGCCGTTTATATAAAGACCGTAGGCGCTCTCAACATTGCTGCTGTCCGCGAGCAACGCTTCGCAGAGCGTTTCAGAGCTCATATTCATCGACGGACTTACAGAAGCCATAGAATATGATGGCGTAAGAGAATCTATGTAATCGGCGCTTGTATTTACCGTACGCTGGCTGAGGAGCTTGACCGCGTTGTTGTAAACGCCTTCGTCCTGAATATAACCAAGCACCTTGCCGTTGCATGAAACCTCAAGAGCGTGCGGTGAATTAATCACATTAAGTATTACAACCGCAAGAATTCCTATACATACTACCGGCATTACTACATTGGCAACAGCGGCAAAAAAGCCTTTGTGCTGACTGGATGTACTCCTCAGACCTGTCCGGTTATTAATCCCGCCGCATATATCAAGGAATTCGTGCCACGCGCCCGACGCCAGCTGAATCACATGTGATTCAATGAATTTTGAGATCATTCCGCTCACAGGGCTGAAGAATCTTCTGATCCTGCGGCGCTTATTGTATGTTACAAACTGCAGCTTTAAACCTATCCAGCAGAGAATTCGATAACAACGGGCAAATATGTTCAGCTTTTTGTTCTTACCGTTTGCCTTTATCTTTTTGATTATTTCTCTTTTTGTAACATTACCCATATCTATTTCACTCTCCTTTTTGGTCGCAATTCTATTACAACACTGTTATATTATACTACAAATTTGTAATAATACAACCCCGAAACGGCATTTTCTTGCAATTTCAGCATAAAAAAATTTGTTTCGGGGTTCATTAAATATATATTGCACAAATATTCTATCAATAATTCAACATATTTACCCTTAAAAGGAGCAATTCTAATTCATATCCCATTTTATACCGCTGAAATTAACGCCATCGGTAAACTCTTCAAAATTGACGCAGCCTTTATTTTTTACGTCTTCCACAAACATCTCCATAAGCACTATGGATTCATACTTAGCCATCGACGTTAAATCGAAAAAGCTCATATTGGAATGGAAGCTCTTGTCCCTTGGGTCGAACCACACGCTGTTCGTCATATTGGCGTAGTCGAACCCCTCGTCGTAGCTCTTGGGATAAAAGCGGCAGGCAAGAGCGCCTCCCTTTGTGCCGGGACGGACGTAAGGCAGCAGCCGCTCGGCAAATTCGGCAGCCGGTTTTTTGAGAAAATAAGGATCCTTACGCAGATGAGTTCCGAATTTAAAGTCCTCCGTAAGTGTCATTGCCGGCTTACGAGGAGTATGTACGCCGTACATATCACACAGCAGCAGTGAATAAAGCAGTGCCACGGCAGCGTCAAGCCCCTCACATTCGGGCAGACAGTCATCTATATCCATATCGGATATTAAAAGACCCTTGTCGCGTTTAAGAATCATAAGATCAAGGTTGCTCTCGACAAGAGCATGATAATTGTAATTCTTTCCCCGCTCGTCAGTCTTTTCCAATAATTCCATATTATAATGAACAAACGGGTGTACAAGTCTGTCATAGCAATAGTGGCTGCAAAAGCCGATACAGTATGACAGTATCAGATTGAAGTCCGGACGGTCGCTGCAATAGCGGCAGACCTTTGCCAGCGAATTAAAAAGCATAGATGGATTTCCGCTGTGAACAGAGGAGCCATACTTTCGCAGACTGCCGGACTGCCACGGCATCATTCTGTGAAAGAACAGAACGTCGGGTCCCTGACAGCCCCAGATAAAGGCTTCCTTATCAATATGATGAAATAATTCCTTAAAACCCGGTTCATTTAATATGCGCTTTCCCAGCAACCAGTGACTAATAATATCAGGCATGAGTGGTTCCTCCGTTTCATAAAAAGTATAAATGTATTAATTCCAAAAAGACACAAAGCGAACGACAATAATGCCGCTCGCCTTGTGTCAGAAAAGAGTATCAAAAAAGGGATAGGAGTAGGTGTAGTCATTAAAAAGATCATAACGGGAAAAATCAAGACCGACAACAAAAGAACTTGTACATTCAAAACCTGCACAGAGGTTCGCTTGACGCCCACTACTGTTAATTAGTATAAAGATTCTTTATGAACACCCAATTAACTGACAAATAACACTTTGTGAACATAGAAGCGGCATTTAAAGCATTTTTTACTTTTTCCAAAAAATTTATTATAAATTAACTAAAATCATTTTTCAACATACGAAAATACACGTACAACAGGCGTGCGTATATCCGATACAATGCGGTTCACACCAAGTGATTTAACGATGTACCATTTATTTTCCACTTTCGTCATAGCGATCTCTGCCGAAATAACCGTGGTTTCAGCCCTGCCGGCTCGTTTTTTTATAGCCGAGACGAGCAGATCCGACGGATTATCGTCAGGATTGCCCTCAAGAATACTTACAGTATCGTTAAGCGCGTCGCCGCATATTGAATCAATATCTACCGGCATCGTTATGCTCACCTGAGCTATGGCTGAATTGCCGTCTATACTGATATTATCGCTTTTCCACTCTATTTGCGATGAGAGCGATTTGCACGCCTTTAAAGCCGCTTCCCCGTCGTCATATACATCACGCTTTGCCATACAGCACTTATTCATTGCGCCTATGTTGTAATTGCACAGCCCTTTCATATATGAATTCAGCAGCTCTTCGGTCATCGAACTGTCGTCCGATTTACTCTCTCCGCATGACGAACAGAAGAAAAATACTGTAAGCGCCATAATAAGTGAAATTACCCTTGCTGTCCGAGCATCAGATTTTTTTATATTTATCATATAAGGCAATCACTCCCTAAAAAAACCGCGAATCTAAAAATCGCAAATGGAAAATCAGCGGTATGTCCTCCGCGTTGCCTTACGGCGTGAAACGCTTCTCTTGAGACTGTTCATCTTCTGCTTGCGTGAATACGAAATAAAAATATACGCCGTAACTCCGAGTATTGCAAGAACAAGGAAAATTCTGAAGATCAGCGACGCGAACAGATTGTTTATGCTGTCCAGAACGGCAAGAAGCGTGCTGCGTTCCACCGATTCGCTTGCCACAAGGTTTATACTGCCTATTTCCTCGCCGTCATAGGTCAGCACAGCCGTTCCAAGCTTCTGCCCCTTGCGTATGGGAGCCTCAGCAACCTCGTCCACGAATGTGATTTCCTTGCTCACGCTGGTTGCCTTTACGCCCTTTGGAAGTATTGTGCTGAAATCGTCCTGAGGCACAAGCGTAATGCTGTCCTTATTCCATGCTAACTTTAACGGAATCTTTGTTATAGGCACGTTGGTGTTGTAAATATCCGTGATATAGAGGTTGTTGAACGCCCATTCAAAGAGATTTTTAGCGTCTATAAACGCATAGTTTCTATCCTTGGCGCTGGGAGCGTGGTCGTTGAGCAGCACGACTATGTAGTGATAATCCCTGCCGCCTATGTTCTTTTTCGCGTAACCCGCGAAGCAGTGACCCGATTTGATAAGATATCCGGTCTTTACGCCCTCGCAGTACTGATAGAAGTAATCCGTGCCGTCGGCGCCCTTTTCGCCCTCACGGATAAGCAGGTTAGTTGAAACCACCCAATGATTGTTCGGATTCTTGTTTGTGGGTTTGATTCCATATGAATGAGGCGTATAGGCAATTTCTGCAAGCTCCGGAATATTCATAAGGTGATTGGCTATAAGCGCCATATCGTGCGCGGAGGAATAATGATTCTCAAAGTCAGTGGTAAGACCGGAGGCACACTTGAATTTGGTATTGGTGCAGCCTATCTCAACGGCGCGGTCATTCATGAACTGTATGAATTCCTGATTGGTGTCGCTGCCGTAATACTGCTTGCTTATGTAATATCCTATAGCCTCAGCCGCGCCGTTTTCCGAAGCGACAAGCGCGTCGTAAATCAGATCCTTGAGAGTAAAGCGTTCATTGACCTTTATGTGAGTCCAGACGCCTGTCGCGCCCTCCTTGTTGTAATTGACAAAACGGACGGCGCGGGAATCCACAACAACCATTTCATCAAGTGAATCGGCGCGTTCATAAGCAATAATGCATGTCATCATCTTGGTAAGCGACGCGGGAAGCATTCTTTTGTCGCCGTCCTTTTCATATATGACCTTGCCTGTGTCCATACTGAGCATATAGGCGGTTTCGCATACCGGTTCATATTCCGAACGGAACGCGGCGTTGACCTTTTCAGGCTTTGACATGGGCGTGGCAAAAAATACAAATGTGAAAATCAACGCGCATGTTACGGAAAATACCCGTTTGAGATAAGCAGATAACATCAAATTTTTTCAACTCCAGTTAATATTTCATGGATCACAGGTTATTATAGCATATATTTTTTCATTTTAAAAGTGTTATAAAAGTAAATTAACAGTAAATCTACAAAAAAAGTTGTTTTTGTCGGGATAATGATGTATAATAAAATGGATTAGCCGTTGTTTATGAACAGGAGCGTTATTCATTATGATATATGTTACAGGAGATATGCACGGAGCCGTCTCGCGCTTTGAGGAAAAAAGCTTTGCAAAGCTTCGCAGCGGGGACATACTTATTATATGCGGGGATTTCGGATTTATCTGGAACGGTGACGGTCAGGAGGAGAAAATCCTTCAGTTTATGGGCAGGCAAAAGTACAGAATTCTTTTTATCGACGGCTGCCACGAGAATTTCGACAAATTATACAGCTATCCGGAGGATCAATGGTGCGGCGGCAGAATACACCGCATAAACGAGAATGTTTTCCACCTCTGCCGCGGTCAGGTATTTGAAATTGAGGATAAGACGATATTCACCATGGGCGGAGGATTCAGCCCCGACGCGGATATCCCACGAATGTCCCACCAAGGTCAAGAATCTTTTGTCAAACAGCCAGAACAATTTCAATTCGCTCACAGCCTTCTTTGACGATCTGTGCGACAGGGTAAAATACAAGCACTGGTTCTTCGGCTCAATGCATAAGGACAGACATATTTCCTCAAAGCATACCGCCGTTTATCTTGAGGTACTGCCGCTTGCCGTACCGCAAAACACATTCTCGGAGCCTATGAACCGTTATTTCAGAAGAATAAACAGGCTTGAAGACGAGCAGTTCGATTGATCTTTATATGATTTAACCGTATTAATTAAATTAATTATTTTAAAAATATTTGAAGGGTGAGATTTAATGAAACAAAACAAAAGCAACGCGGCGATGATAGCTGTAATTTGCATGGTGATAATAGCTGCCTTCACAGTGGCAGCCGTTATGTTTGCAAAAGGCAGATCAACAGACGACGGCGAAGAATTTATCGGTCCACTGCCGGATAATCTCGTAGGTATCTGGGAGCTTCCGGGAGACAGCCACGTATTGCAGTCGCCGCGTACCGCCGACATGACCGAGGACGAAGCGCTTGCCGATGAAAACGACTTCGGCGTGACTATGACCTACGGCACTTACAGCACCAACCGTATCGGAAGCATAGACAATCCGACTTATAAGTTGGAGGAAAACTGCGGAACAAAGGCAATGGACGAACAGGGAATGCAGAGCGACGGAATTATGGAGGAATTCAATGACAACGCCTCTGTAACCAAAATCGAAATATATAATGAAGACGGCAGCTCGCTCTGCGATACCGTATTCGTTATAAACGACGAGTATCTCGTCTACTTCGGCACAGGTAATTATGTATTCTGTGCCGTGAAGCTTGACGCCGTAGGATAAAGCATTAATTATTAACGATAATTCTTAAAATAAATCAGACAGAATAATAAAGGAGAAGAGATAATGGCTGTAAAAGACATAATATTAGGGCTTTCCAACGCGAACGGTCCATCAGGAGCGGAAGGCTCCGCCGCCCGTTTGGCTATGGAACTGCTCTCGGACTTCACACCGGTAGTGCGCGATTCGCTTGGCAACGTGATGGCGGAGCTTGGGGATACGAACTCACCGAACCATATTCTCATTGACGCTCACATTGACGAAATAGGTCTTGTCGTAACTGACATAGACAACGACGGATTCCTGCATATCGCCCGCTGCGGCGGAGTTGACCGTCGGGTCATGATGGGCAGCGAGGTATGCGTCATGAGCAAAACAAAAATAAACGGCGTAATATGCTGCCGTCCGCCCCACCTCACACGCGACGAGGACGTTTCAAAGGTTCCGGATTTCAAGGAAATGGCGGTTGACGTGGGTTATTCAGCCGAAAAAGCGCGGGAGCTTATCCCGATAGGAACTCGTATAGCGTTCAGGAGCAGACCCGCTTCCCTTCTCGGCAGCAGGATTTCCGGCAAGGCGCTGGATAATCGCGCCGGAGCAGCCGTTATTATACGCACAGTGGAGCTGCTGGAGCCTAAATGCGCCAGACTCGACTGTCATGTGACCGCGCTTCTCTCCACACGCGAGGAAGTGGGACATATGGCGGCAGGCTGCGCGGCGTTCACAGTCGCGCCGACACAGGCAATCGCGGTTGACACGGGATTCGGACAGTACCCCGGATGTCCGGAGGACGTATGCCGCAAGCTCGGCGAAGGTCCTATGATAGGCTTTTCCCCCGTACTCAGCCGCGCAATATCAAAAAAGCTGACCGCCGTTGCCGACGAACAGGGAATAAGCTGGCAGTATGACGTTTGCGGCGGCAGAACAGGCACAAACGCCGACGACATAGCCGTTACCGCAGGCGGAATTCCGTGCGGACTTATATCGGTTCCGATAAGGAACATGCACACTCCGGTCGAAACGGTTGACTGCAACGACGTGGAAAATACGGCGCAGCTGCTCGCCGCCTACATAAGAAGCGGCGGCATTTGCCAGTGAAAAACGGAAAGGAGAGCGAAAAATAATTATGCTGCGTGACACACTTGCAAAGCTCTCGGAGCTTCACGGCGTTTCAGGCGTGGAGGACGAAGTGAGAAATTTTATTATAAAAGAAATAAAGCCATATTGCGACGAGGTTAGCGTTAACAGTACAGGCTCGGTAATCGCATTCAAAAAGGGTAGGAATACACCTGAGAACAAGCTCATGATCTGCGCCCATATGGACGAGGTCGGACTTATCATAACGGATATTGCCGAAAACGGACTGCTGAAATTCGCCTCAGTTGGCGGCATTGACGCACGCGTGCTATGCGGCACGCCGGTGCGCGTTGGTGAAGATAAGCTTCCAGGGGTAATCGGAGCGAAGCCAATTCACCTGCTTGAAGGGGACGAACTCTCCAAAGCTCCCGCTATCAAGGATATGTATATAGATATCGGCGCGCTGAATAAGGAAGAAGCGCTGCAAAACGTATGCCCGGGTGATTACGCGGTATTCGACACGGACTTCGGGGAATTCGGCGACGGTCTTCTCAAGGGAAAGGCTCTTGACGACCGGGCGGGCTGCGCTGTTCTTATGGAAATAACAAAGCGCGATCTGGAATGCGACATGTATTTTGTATTCTCCACGATGGAGGAAGTAGGACTCAGAGGCGCGAAGTGCGCCGCGTTCAGTCTTGCTCCCGATATGGCTATAGTTGTTGAATCCACAACGGCAGCCGACATTCCTGGAGTGGACGAATGCAGCAAGGTATGCAAGGTCGGCGAAGGCGCTGTCATTTCATTTATGGACAGAACGACGATCTATGACAGAGGACTTTTCAAGATGGTTCAGAGAATTGCCGGAGAACGCGGCATTAAATGGCAGTTCAAGAAAGGCGTCACCGGCGGAAACGATTCCGGAACGATCCACAACAGCCGCGGAGGAATAAGAACAGCCGCCATTTCGCTCCCGTGCAGATATCTCCATTCGCCTTGCGGAGTGATATCCGAAAGCGATCTCAATGCGGTATGCGAGCTTGTCTGTTCGCTGGCTCAGAAAGCCGCCATGAGCAAGTGAGAATATCGCTATGTCCAAAAAAAACAATCCCACTAAAAAAACGAGTTTGATTCTCTTCGATCTCGACGGCACGCTGCTCGACAGCCATAAGCGAATTTCCGACCGCAATATGGAGGCAATTGCCGAATGTCGCAGACATGATATAATTATCGGCGTGGCGACGGCGCGAAACGAGGCGACCTGCTCCAGATTTACTGATATTATAAAGCCCGAGCTTGTAATATCCAACAGCGGCGCTCTTGTGCGGGTTAACGGCAGGGTAATATATCAGCGCGGATTCACAGCCGTGGAAACAGCCGCGCTTATCGGAGCCGGACTCGCTCAACGCCGCGGAATTACCGTTGACTGCGCCGACGTGACATTTTCAAACCGGCATATTCCCTTTTTCAATGAGCCTGGAATGGAATATACGGATTTCAGCGGATTTTCCCTCGATTCATTCAAAGTGTGCATCGAGGGAACTGAAACCGAATTCGCCAAAAGGACGGCGGCGCTTGTTGAAAACTGCTCGTGGCTGGCTTTTTCCGACTGCGAATGGTTTAAATTTTCCAAAGCCGGCGTTTCCAAGGGCGACGCTCTGCGGCATGTTGTAAAGCATACGGGCATTCCCACGGAGGAAATGATAGCGTTCGGCGACGACTTCTTAGATATTGAAATGCTCGATATATGCGGAACCGGAATAGCAATGTCAAACTCTCCGGAGGAAGTAAAGCTTCATGCCGATATCACAATAGGAAACAACGACAGCGACGCAATAGCCGATTTTTTGTATGGCTGCGTTCTGTGAATTACAATAAGTATTTTAACTTATATTTTATACTATTCGGAATATATAGTACAAAAGGCAATCAATAGAAAGAGGGAATTTCTATGATTAAAATGATAGACAGCGACAGCTTTGACGCAGCCAAGGAATACTGTCAGGGAGATCCATTCGGCTGCCGGATACTGGCGGCAATGTTGGCATACGGCACGGACAAGCCATTCGCGCTCTTCTGGATTCAGTACGACGGAGACACAGCCGACGGCGGAATTACAGCCGTCATTTCGAGGCTTGACACCGCAATGACCGTTTGTGCAAAGGGTAAATATGATGAAGAGGAGCTTGATTGCTTCATTCAGGCGAATATGGGCTATACGGGAGCGCTGCGTCCGGCTCGCGAGGGCGAAGTCTCAAACGGTCTTGTAATGCGACTGGCAAAGAGGAAGAATGTAGTATCCGCTTCCGACGCGGAAATCAACCCTGAAATATCCGACGTATACGCGGTAATGGAGGAATGTGCCGGAACGGGCTTTGAAATCCCGCGCTTCGACGATTTTTACAGCGACATGATCTACCGCAAAAAATACAAAACCGTCCTTTCCGCGATAGTCCGCGCAGACGGAATGCCGGTGGCGTGCGGAGCCGTTCACCTCTCCCCCGGAACCGCGCTGCTTACAATCTGCGCCTGCGTTCCGGACAAGCGCGGAAACGGATACGCCGGCAAGGTTGTCAATGCCCTGCTCGACAGGTGCTCCGACAGGGACGTGTATCTGATGTGCATGCCCTCGATGCATGATTTTTACGCAAAGTACGGTTTCCTGACGACCGGAGGATTTGTATACTGATTTTTTCGGCAAAAAAAGACTCAACGCTTTCCTTACCGCGCTGAGTCTTTTTTAAATCTGAATTTAACAAACAAAAAAAGCCAACCGTCCTGCTGGACAGATTGGCTTGATGTCAGCGTCTACCTATCTTCCCGGATCGTCACCAATCAAGTATTTTCGGCACAAGTGAGCTTAACTTCCGTGTTCGGAATGGGAACGGGTGGACCCTCACCGTCATCAACACTGACTATTCATTTCATCGCCCCGTTTCTCCGTGGCGACTTCAATATATTACCACACCGTTTTTCAAATGTCAAGTGTTTTTTTATTTTTTTTCAAAATTTTTTTGTGCCTTAATTTTTTATATTACGCTGTCTGATAAATATATCCTTTCTTTTTACAACTACGAGGTTGTAAGACGTATTTTTCGCCCCAATTTTTTACATAAATTCAGGAAGCTATTTTCTATTTTTGTTTCAAATCAATCATAATAATTACAAAAACGGCTTTGCTATTGACTAAGGAAAAAATAATTATTATAATATATGTATAAAAATACATTATATAATTTTCCATGTTAACTAAACGATCAGGAGGAGCTTACCTATGAAAAGGTATCTGTCAAAGGTATTTACAATTCTCGTATCCGGCGCGCTTATCGCAAGCACACTGTTTTTTACCGCGTCCGGAAGCTTTGACGCAAAACAGCTGACAGTTGAAAACGCCTCGTCCGCAAAAAGCGGAAATTATGAAAAGCCAGACGAGCTGAGTATCAGCAAAATCGACGTCAACAAAATATTTGACAAATTTGCTCCAAACGTCGGCGGGAAAAACTATGCTTCAGATTCAACGCCTAAAACCTCCGCTTCCACTTCAGCTACGGCTTCAACGACCGCTTCAACGACCGCTTCAACCGTGGCTTCAACTGCGGCTTCAATAGCGGCTTCTACCACAGCAACTTCATTGCCAACCAAAAAAACCTCCGCCGCCACAACGACCACAACAGTCAAGGCTCCGGAGGACGAATCAAAGAACATCTCATTTATTAAGGATCCCGATTACATATCAAAATATTATATCGTGGTATATACCGGAAGTCAGTCCGTTGTGGTTTACGGCAAGGACGATTCTGGCGCTTATAATGTGAAGGTCAAGGCGTTCACTGTTTCCACAGGCAGAAAAACCGGCAGCAATCCCACACCTACCCGCAAGGGCGTTTACAAAATCAGAGCCAAATACAGATGGCGCATGCTGATGGGTCCCTGCTGGGGTCAGTATTGCAGCAGCATAAGCTCCAGTTACCTCTTCCACTCCGTCCCGTATGACAAAAAGAGTCCCGACACTCTCTACAACGCTTCATACAATAATTTAGGAAGAGCAGTATCCCACGGCTGCATACGCATGTGCGTAAGAGACTGCAAGTGGATCTATGATAACTGTCCTGTAGGCACTCAGGTACACGTTGTATGGGAATCCGGTCCTGCCGGAGCGGGCGTTCCAAAGCGCAAGAGCGGTTCAAAATACAGCGGCTGGGATCCTTCGGATCAATGGTCAAAAGGCAACCCCTATTTTTCCGATAAATCGGATAAAGATAAAACAACGAAAACAACAACCACCACTACCAATACTACCGCAACAACTACAACCGTTAAATCCACCACTTCAACCACAACCGTAAAAAAACCCGAATCCACAACGGAAACCTCTTCAAAACAAAGCAGTACGACCTCCGCACAGTCCTCAAAATCATCAAAGACCACAAAATCAACAACCGCCGTTCCGACAACAAAGCCCTCAGAGGACAGCGGAAACGATTCGGACGAAATTCCCGTAGGTTGATGTTACTTAACGGCATTCAATAAATTTCAATAAGTACACAGCGCTAAAAAATCATTGCTTTCTCTTAATTCCCAATGAAAAGCGATGATTTTTTATTTTGAAATAAGTGGATTTATTAAAAAAAATATGTTATAATTAAGTTGAGAATTAGTTTGTTTTTTATGTGATAAATTTTGGAGGAAGAATTTTGAAATACTTGGGAGAATTTTTATCCTATATACTTTTCGCGGTATTCTCACAGAATATTCTTCTCGGCAGGGCTATAGGTATGAACGACGTAATTACGGCGATGAATCACAAGAAATCTCTGCCTAAGCTCCTGCTTGCAGTAGGATGCTGGTCCACAGCGGGAATAATGCTGATGTGGCTGCTTTCCGGATTTGTGAAGGATATGGACGGATATCTGCTTTTTGCCCTCATGCATTCGCTTATCTGTGCCGCGCTGTATTTTCAGACAGACCGTGTTCTCGCCCGTTTCAAGCCGGAAATTCACGACAGGTGGAAAGACATACTGCCTCACGCGCTGATTAATTCAATTGTAGTGGGCGCACCGCTGTCGGCGCTTTCGTCCGGAATACCAAACTGGTATTCCGCTCTTGGCTGCGGGATCGGTTCGGCTCTCGGACTCGGTCTGGCTATAGTCATAATAAAAAACGGCATGGCAATACTCGATCACTCCGATATTCCAAAGCCATTCAGTGGAATTCCTATAATGCTTATCTACATAGGAATACTCTCGCTCGGATTCTGCGCGTTTTTATAATTTGTTATTTTATTCAAATAAAATACTAATCGGAATATTTTTTTACAAAAATCAGTTAATAAAAAGGATGGTAATTAACATGCAGTGGATAGAAGTAAATATTTATACCACAACAGATGGCATTGAACCGCTCTGCGGCAGACTTTACGCGGTGGGTCTGAACGGGGTGCAGATAAAGGACGCCGCCGACTTCAACGATTTCATTGAAAACGAAACGCAATACTGGGACTACATAGACGAGTCACTCGAACCGCTGAAAACCTGCGAGACATGCGTCACCGTATATCTCACCGACGACGCCGACGGAAGGGAGCTTCTCTCTCACATTCGCGGCACTGTAGCCGAGCTGAGATCTCTCGACGACGATAATAAATTCGGCAGGCTGGAGATAGAACTCAGCGGAATTAACGAAGAGGATTGGGCAAATAACTGGAAGAAATATTACAAACCGTTTAATTTAGGTAAGAATTTACTGATTAAACCCGAGTGGGAACAGCTCGATGACAACGAAATAAAGGATAAGGTGGTTCTCAGCATGAACCCCGGACATTTATTCGGTACTGGCACCCACCATTCGACGCAGCTTTGTATGATAGAGCTTGAAAAATATATCCGCAATGGAGACAGAGTACTTGACTTGGGCTGCGGCAGCGGAATACTTTCAATTCTTTCGCTGCTGCTTGGAGCCGACAGTGCGGTCGCGGTGGACATCGATCCCGCGGCTCCGGTAACCGCAATGGAAAATTTAGCTATGAACGGTATTTCTCCTGAGAGATACAGCGTGCTGGTTGGGAACGTCATTGACGACGCGGCTCTCAGAGAAAAAACAGGCGGGGATTATGACGTGGTTGTCGCAAATATCGTGGCGGATGTTATCATAGCAATGAGTCCTACAGCTTATTCGCTGACTAAAAAAGGCGGGATATTCATTTCCTCCGGAATTATCGGACCTCGCGGAGATGAAGTAAGGGAGGCTGTAACCGGAGCAGGCTTTGAGATAACAGATATTCACGAGCAAAGCGACTGGCTGTGCATTACGGCTAAGAAAAACTGACTAAAATGACGAATTTTATGAATTTTAGTCGTTAATTGAGCTTGACATTTTGTGAGTGTCACAAAATCCCCGATATTCAGTATAATATATATGACAGATATATAGGGGGATTTATATGTTTATCAACAAATCGTTCGACGGGAAAAACAACGTGTGCGGCAAAAACGTTGCCGTCATGCGCAAAAAGCTCAACATTTCACAGCGTGAGCTTGCCGAGCGTATGCAGCTGATGGGATACGATCTTGACAAAAACGCCATTCAGCGCATTGAATCAGGACAACGCTTTGTGACGGATATTGAGGTGCAGGCGCTTGCAAAGGTATTTGACGTAGAACTGCCCACACTGTTCGATGAAAACCTTGGCGATGATTAAGGCTATTGTTATTTTCTCACATCTATCAGCACTTCAAAATAAAATAAAAAAAAAGCCGCGCTGTCAGCAATTTAAAGGTTGACAGTGCGGCTTTGTGAATATATAATTGTGATACTGAAAGAATTTATTTTTCAATTGTAATAATATATAAAATTACTAATAAAGGTTTTCAGTTATCCAGCTTCTGGCTTGTGCGAGCACCTTCTTGTCATTATTGAAGCGAAATGTCTTTATTGCTAAACTGTAATCAGCCCAGATAAAGCGTTCTATCTCGGACTTCTGTATCACGACATTCCCTACAGGCATCTCGGCTACAAAAAAAATCACCTGTTTTGTTATTCTGCCTTTCGGGTGATATTCGCTTATTGTGCGGAAGCCGTCAAGAGGTCTGATATTAAGTCCTGTTTCCTCACGCACCTCGCGCACGGCTGTCTGACGCTCACTCTCGTGCATTTCCATATGACCCTTTGGAAATCCCCAGTTGTTTCCCTTGCGGTTTTTGATAAGCAGATATTCAACATTCCCGCTGTGCCGGCGGAAAATCACCGCTCCGCACGACTTTTCATAAAGACATGTAATGCGCGAAGGATTAAAATTCCCGCGCCCCGCAAGCACCTCACGTATGAGAGGCTCATAGATAATGTTTTCATCTTCGGCGCATATGTAATATATTCTGCCGCCCAGTTCGGTAACAGCCATTACTCTGACATTGACAAATGTATTATTGATCGGCTTGTCCGGACTGAATATCAATATATTGTGCAGCACGTTGCCATCATCGGACGACACACCCAAATGAACCGTGTAATTCCTGCCTCCATAGCTTCCGGCATGAAAAATCTCACGGCTTATCTGCACGTCTATCATATTGCCAAGCAAAACATAACCTCCAATCATTTGTATTTCACACTATGATTAATATTTTACTACATTCAGAGAAAATTACAATATAAGATTTATATAATTTTCAGTATTTTTAATTTTGGTTGCAAAAATTGATGTTTTAAACAGTATAATTATTATTTGTTTGTAATTTTTAGCATATTTATGTCGTGCGGAGAATCCGCTTTAATATATTTTCATTATAAACCAACAAAAAAAATTCCAATCAAAAATCGGAGGACTCAAAAATGCTTCATGTTTCAACAGGTGCGCTTGTATCGCTGGTAATAATAATGCTTATATGCTTTGTTATGCCGTTTGCGCTGTTTTACATTCTTTACCGTTACGCCGACTGCAAAGTAAAAACGCTGATTACCGGCGCGGCTGCCTACATAGCCTGCGGCGTAATAGCTGATACGATTATAGCAGCTTCGCTTGACAGAATAGGCGGAATAAACGGAAATTCCCTGCTGTATCTGCTTCACGTGACAATACTTTCTCCCGTATTATTCATTCTTATAAATTATCTTGTGATAAGAAAATTCGGCGCTGACAATATGAATACTACCGGAGACTCCATGATGTACGCTCTCGGGTATTCATCAGCGTTCAATATATTGTCTACAGGACTCATTGCTATTATGTATTTTCTTACGCTTATTGATATAAGGGATAACTCGGAAAAATATCTGGTTGTCAGCGACGCAAATTATGTCAGCGCGTCCGGTACGGTAAGCGGAAGCAATGTTGTCAATGAAAGCATATATAAAGAAATGATAAATCTGTGCAATCAGCCTGTGAGCTATTACATGAATTTTATTATCAACTGTCTGTGGGTAATAGCCGCATATGCTGCGATAATGCTTGTTATCTGGCTTGCGGTCAAAAAGAGTGAAAAGGTTATTCTGCTTGCCTTTGCCTTTGTAATCAGGCTCTTTTCAACTCTGCCGGATATACTTCAGCATTTTAACATGATTAAAAATACATGGGTATCACATCTGATTTCAATTGTCATACTTGTTATTATATGGACCGCAGCTGTATTCTGCCGCAAAACATTTATAGACAGAGATGACGCCGTAAAGGGCGAATAATCAGGTCAGACCGTATTTTAAAGCAATGTAGCATTACGCTTGAACAACGGGAAGGAGGAAATATTTTACCATGAATTATTATATTGACAGAAAAAGATTTGGAATAGCAGAGTTGTTTTCCAAAATGCATCCTATTTTTTCATCGTCAAATGATATGAACGCAAAAGATACTGTGCGTCTGATGTGCGAGCAGAGCTTTCGCACACGCGCAAAAATCGCCTCGGGTATTAACAACGCAATACGCAGGCTGACACAGGACAGCACCGTGAACGTTGACGAATATCTGAATGACGATATCAAAAATCTTGCGGAGAACCCTGTGGGAGCGGATAATCTTAATGACCTTCTGCCCTTTATGAAGTGGCTGGAAGAGATTCACCGCGTTAACTCGCTGGAAGTGGAGCGCAGCCAGTACAGCCTGAACGACGCCGCAAATCACATGGAACGCGCAGCGGGCGAATTGCTGATAAGCTGTTCGGGAAACATGATGTGGCAGAATATTTCACTTGTACAGGAAAATGACGGGCTTCTTCTTAACCTGACGGAACGGTTCTGGGGCAAGGCATCTCTGTTCTTTCCGAATGTAGCTACAGCGTTCGAGGGCACATTCCCGCTGGTAGGAATCCTTTTTTCCATGGAAGCCGAGCATACCGACTCAGGATTTGAATTCAGCTTTGTTGTAAACGTGGAATTCGGCACCGACGATATGGAGCTTCGCGCCCTGCAGGACCGCAACTGGGTAAGGCTCACATTTAAATGCGACTGTCCTGAAATCCGCCTCTCTCTGTTTGACTACGGCAGATGTCTGATGGATTTCGGCAAGTGCGGACACGGATTCATAGAGGATTGGTGCAGCGAAGCCATAAGCAAGGAGCTTTCCTTGGGCAGCCATTCCATGTCGGAAAAAGAAAACGAGCTTCTTCCTCTCGCTAAAATTTTACGCATAACGTATCAAATGGCGGACGTTGATTTTTCAGGCAACGGAGAACACTCTCAGTCAGAAATAGGCATTCCATCAAAAATACTCGATTTGCTCGGCAACCGCTATAAATTCGGACTTTATGAGACCTTATTTGCTGAATCCGGTCAGAAAGAGCTTTACGATATTCTCAGTAATGCCGTGGACGCTTTCGGAGAAGAGGACATTGATTCAGTCGCAAGTGAGCTGTGGAATTTTGCAATCAAGCTCAGAACTGCCGAGAGAGAGGATACTGTGCGTGAATTTTACCGCAAATTAATTGAGCTTATGATAAACTGCACCTCTGATTTCAATGGAGTCAGCCGTATTTATGGCACATACCGCGAAGCCGAGGAAAAAATGCGCCTTATCATAGAACCTAAGCTTACAGAATACGGATTCACCGGAACCTATCCTCATTACCGCAGACGCAGAGGAAAAAAGGGAGAATATATAAGCGTGCTTACATCAAATGTCAACAAACGCACTGTTAACGGCATAATGACTTATTATTTCTCCATATCAGCAGCCGTCAAGCGCCTTGAACGAAAGGGAAAGCGAAAGTCTGCGCAATATTTCACCGCTGGAATACCTTTTGAGGATACAACCGCCGAGGATTGCGCGTTTGTATATGACAGGCGCACAAAATATTCGCAGCTTGGCGGAGAATATGACAACGAAAGCGCAGAGATTAACATTGACATTTTTGATGGAATATCAGACGAAAATAAGATAACCGACACGGCAAACGATCTCATAAAATATGTAGAAGTAGCAGCCGATTCCTTCAACGGCAAGGCGATGCCGCGGTGGTATAAAAAAAATCGCCGCATGGCGTCGGTAAGGTATAAAAACGAAATTTCAGCCGGCAGCGTATTTATAAAGCTTCTTCCTCTCGGTATGTATATTACAGCCCTGATTATGGGGACTTACGTTGTCTGTAACAGATTTTTTGACGTTTCCGGATATGTTCCGGTCGCAGACGCGAGAACCGCGCTTGTGTTCTCGCTGTCTGTCGGAATCGGACTGACATTTTTCATAACTGTAGTGCGTATGATTGCGCTCCGTAGGCATATATGGAGATATTAACCCTGTCACATCAGAATGTACATCAGGGCAAATAAAAGCCGTTCGTCCGCGTTTTCCCTCATCAGCAGAAGCAATATCGCGGTAATCAGAGCTTTTTCAGTCTCCTCCTGCGTTATTTCAGGTTTCTTTTTGTCCTGTTCTTCGTCGGCAATTTCATCTCTCTTAGTCTCAGGTTCGCAAAGCGGCGAGCCGTCTGTCAGGTCCGTGACAGCCGGAAGTCCGTCAACAGGCACCGGATCCTTCATCGCCGCCTGCGCCCTTCGCTGCATTTCCATCACCCGCATGGCAGCGTCACGCTGCATTTGTGCAAAGCTCTCAAATTGCTGCATACAGTCACCTCACAATTATCATTCCTCTTCCTGGCGAAATTGCCTGAGCAATGGTATCACGCGCATTATTGATACTATTCTGTCGGCTTCCTCCGCCCGTTTGAGTCTTGCTCCGCTGAGATACGGCTTGAGCGCGTGAATCAGTCTGGTCATGTCGTCTTCCTCACTGAGCTTGCCGAGCAGCGGGGTGAGCTTATTTATGGCGGGAGCCAGACCCGTCATAACATCAGAAGCGTTTTTTGAAGCGTCATCATGTTCTCGGCTGCCTTCAGGAATATCAAGACCAAGCTGACGCGCCGTTTCCCTGAGCTTCGCCATCGAATCAGGGTCGCTTAACACCGAACCGAGCAGCTCATTTATATTTTCCATATTCACTCAGCCCCCTCAGCTTTTGAATTTTTTCAGAAGCGCCTGCGCTTTTGGCGTGGACATAATGCGCTCTATTGCCTTTTTGTCGCTCAGAATCGCGCTTATCCTTGCGATATCGCTTTCTGTCAGTCTGCCAAGCGCTTGGGCAACAGCTGGATTGCTTTCGGCTGCCATGCGGATCTTCTCTGACGCGTCGCCGCCGGAATCCGTACTTCCGAGCAATTTTTTCAGCATTTCATTATTATCTCGATTATCATGCATAGACTGTCACTGTCCTTTGTAAAATATATGCTTCAATACGCATAATATTCATATATAGAATCGAATGTTACATGATTACAGAAAGGGGTTCAAGAAAATGAAAATTCTGATTATGTCCGACAGTCACGGAAGAAGAGATCTTGTACTCAAATGCATAGAGCAGCACCCTGACACGGAGGCGGTACTTTTTTTGGGGGATATCCTGTCAGACATAAAGGGAATGGAAAAACGTTTCCCTGAAAAAGAATTCCATTATGTCAAGGGCAACTGCGACTACGGAAGCGACGTTCCAGCCGAGCTTCTGGTAACGCTTCAGGGTACGGAGATACTGCTTACACACGGTCACGCTCACGGAATCAACTACGGAATCAACGCGCTTTTAGCCTATTCACGCAAAATAGGAGCCAAAATAGCGTTGTTCGGACACACGCATGTTCCATATAATCAATATCACGACGGAATTTATATGCTTAATCCCGGTTCAATAGCGTTTCCGCGTGATTGCAGCAGACCTTCATATGGGCTTATTGATATTACTCCAAAAGGAATTATCACAAATACCGCCAATTTTAATCAGTTTAAAAAATAATCAATACCTCATTCATATGCGTTGACAAATTTTTTAATAAAATTTGTTAAAAATAACGTCAAAAAAATGAATATTTTTATTAATCTTTTATTTACATTTCGGATAAAAAGATTTATAATAAATTGTATATGGGATAATTATTTAATAAAACTGAAGGAGGGGTTTAATTATGAGAAGATACCAACTCAGCGGATTGGAGCATATTCACATGATGCGGCATGTTCCGAGAAGCTATGATATGACGCGCACTCACATTATGCACAAGGGTGTGAATAAGCACGTTGACGTTGTACTCAGATGTTCCCCGAAGAACTGGAAGAAAAAGAAGGTTGCAGTGAGCGTTGTCAAGGGCGAAAAGAAAAATGATGCCGCCCGCATAAGAGCTAATGCCAAGAAGGGATATGTGGCTGTACGGAAGAATGTGAACGAACAGTTTGAAGCGGATCGCAGAATAGCCGCTTCAGCATATGAAACAAATTTCGGCACATTTGGCAAAAATTCCGACGCGCTTATTCACGATATGAAGAGCCAGATTTCTTCCATGGCAAGAAAGAGCGCTGATTACATCGAGGATCAGCTCACGGCAAGACCGGAGAAAAACATTGTCGGCGAGGTTATCCCGAACGCGGAAATAAACAGTGCGCCTGTCGAAAACGAAAATCCGCTTATCAGCGCAGAGACCGAGGAAATTCTCAAAAAAGGTGGATACCGTCTGCCTAATTCAAATCCCGCTCCCGAAAATCCTTATACAGCCGATTATATCATGAACGCCTCCAATGAGGAATTCCACAATCTCATGAATTCACTGGAAAAGTCACTTGACGAGGCATGCAAAAAATATTCTGTCGGACCGGTTGCACCTGAAACCAAAGCGGAACAGGAGATTCAGCCGCAGACGTCAACAGAGCCGGAATATAAGAACGAATCTGAAAATAATGACGCCGGCTACAATAGCTATAATAGCTACAGCGGTTACAACGGCGGTTACAGTATGCCGGGCGGAATCAGCCTGAGCGTAACCAAAAAGCAGGAGATAACGGAAGACCAGGAAAACGAGCAGGGCGAAAACAACGAATTCAAACCGGCTCTGTCCTTTACAAACGGCGGCGAGCATTATAATTATGATATACGTGAGGACGATCTTTTTGGCAGAAAGCTCAATCGTCCTGGAGAAGGCTATGTGCCGCCGGCGTATTTCTTCGATGACGACGACACAACGCCTGATACGGACAGTGAGGACGATACAAGCGAATATGTTCCTCTTCCCGAACCCGAACCTGTACCTGTTCCCCCGGCGTCTCAGAAGCAGGCGATATTCTTCACAGAGGAAGACAATGAGCCGCTCGATCAGACGGAAGAAGGCTATCCAAGAGAGGATTATGTGCAGCAGCAGATATTCTTACCGTCACACACTGACAATGAACCGCAGGAACATCTTTACAACCAGCCAGAGGAAGAAGAGGAATTTGCCGAGCCAACGCTGTTCCATGATTCCGGCAATGAAGATTACGCCGCGCAGGACGATGGCAGATACGAACCGCCTATGGTATTCCCTGATACTGACGAAAACGACGTCCAACCGGCTGAACCAGCCGCGAATGACGGCAATGACGAGGCTCCCGTTTCACAAATGATATTCCCCGACGAAGGCGACGAGGATATGCCGCCTCCCATGATATTCCCTGACAAGGACGAAGAGGATATGCCGCCCCCCATGATATTCCCCGATGAGGACGAAGAGGAGGGCTACAGTCCAGCGCCTGTTTCGCCGGATCGCAACGAGATAAACGATATAAACGATTTTTATGGCGGCGGAAACGAATCCAATGGAGTGATAGACCGTTCCGGACATACTCTTTTCAGCCGTACAGGCGACCAGATCAGGAAGGTCATAGGCGTAATACGCGGTCCTGCCGATACTGATACCGGTGCGGACAACGGCGGAGAAGCTGTGCGGAATCATAACATCGAAATAACCTATTCTGACCGCGACAACTGAAAGCAAAATAGTTTAAGGAAGTAGATATCGCCCAATGGATAAAAAGACAAGGGCTGTAGCGCTTATAGTGTGCGTTGTGGGGTTCACGGTGTTTGCCGTGCTTGCCTTTTATGTAGCGACAAGCGGCAGACGGACAGGCGGCGTTCTTACGGAGGGCAGGAGCGTGAGATATTCTCCGGTCACGGAATCGGATATCACTCAATCCGTTGACTCGCAGCCGCCCGTATCCGTTCCTGAATCCAACGACGAAATGGTGAGGGTCAGGGACTTCATTCCGTCTGTCCGCGTTGATCTGCGGTATGCGGGCAAGAGAAACATGACGGGAAAAAAGCTTTACGATTTCAATGAGGCGTATCTCAGATATGGAACCGTCAAGAAGCTGCTTCGTGCCCAGAAAAAGCTTGAAAAGGACGGCATGGGAATTCAGATATGGGACGCCTACCGCCCTGTGCAAGCTCAGAAAAAACTTTGGAGCGTCTGTCCGAATTCCGCGTATGTTGCAGATCCGAACAAGGGATACTCCTCTCATTCACGGGGAAACGCCGTAGATGTGACCCTTGTGGACAGCGACGGAACCGAAATGGTAATGCCGACAGACTTTGACAATCTCACAAAGCTTGCCGACCGTGATTACAGCGACATTGATGATGAATTCGCAAGAGAAAACGCGCTTCTGCTTGAAAAAACAATGAAGTCCTGCGGCTTTGTCGCGTATAAGGAAGAATGGTGGCATTTTGTCGATAGTGACAAATACGGCGTGATGAAGGATTTTATTCCGCAAAATTGATTTTTGTATATCCACTCCCAAATAATATTGATTTTATATAATAATTCAATTAGACGGTTGACCTTTTTAATTATTTATGTCATAATGTATATGGTAGGTTTTTGAATTAATTTCTGATTGGCAGTTAAATTTATTCTGCCTTTTCATACGGAGGAATCTGCATGGCTTTTTGTTCTAATTGCGGCAACGAACTGCGCGACGGTCTTAAATTCTGCACCAAATGCGGCGCTCCGACAGGTTCAGATGAAACAAGGGCGTCGTCCGGTGGGCAGCCTGATTCAAATGCGACAAGCGGCACGCACAGCTCAACCCAGAATACCGGCTACGGCGGCGGCGCTTACTCCGGCACAGGAGCAGGCAGTCAGGAGCTGGTTGACACACGTCCCACAGCTCCGACAATAGTTATAGGTCCCGCGCCGAAAAAGGATCCATCAAGGGGAGTCAAGAGCTTTGCTAAAGGCGCCTTGGGATTTTTCGTCGCTGTCGCTGTGATAATCATAGGAGTCTGGACTTCCGCGTGGGTCGTAAGCAATTTTGACACCAAGACCCAGATAGAAGAGGTTGACACCGACAAGCAGAAAATGATGCTTGCTCTCGTTGACGACGTGAGAAATCCGAATTTCGACGAGGTTATCGACGATCTTCTCTCAAAATCCGGCAAGGCTGAGGATTACAGCTTTCTGGAGGAATACACCAATAAGTTCAACGAGATTCTCGGCGAGGAATACACCGAGGAGGAAAAGCTTTTCTGCGATTGCTGCTATTATGTCTGGTATACCGAATACGAGGCAAAAAGATACGAGTGGTACTCAAACAACAGCGGACTTCTAAATTACCTCTATGTGGGAAAGGCTGACAGATACCGCAAATACGCCGATACTCTCTACGACATGCTGATCTCCGCAAAATCCGATACCGATCTGAAAAACATCAGGATTTACTGCGTCGATCACAAGATTATTTCCGAATGAATCAGATATAACGGCGCACAATTCCGAATCAGCGCCGGAATTTAAAAATATTTTATCTGCGAAAGGATGAATGAATTATGTTCTGTAAAGCCTGCGGTAAAGAACTGCCTGTCGGCGTTCCTGCATGCCCGAACTGCGGCAAGCCTGTTGAGACAATAGCCGCGGTCGAAGAAAAAAAGACCGAATCTGTCGCCACAGCCGCTCCCGAAGCTCCGGCAGCTTCAGCTCCGGCAAAAAAGAAGGCAAAGCCTGATAAGCTGATACTTCCTGTGGTTATGCTTATCATTTCAATCGGAGGTCTTGCGTATCTCTACATCGGCGGTACATTCAGCAGTATTTTGTCTTGGTTCACTTCAGAGGGCGAGGAAAAGATTCTCAGACCGGAAATAAACACATCTACCGATCCGCTGGAACTTGCCGGCAACATCGGCGCAATAGTAATTTCCGGAATACTCGTGCTGATAGCTATTTCAGGTCTTGTAATACTTTTCAAACGTCTCGGCAGGAAGCTTTCCAATAAGGACTGACAAAATACACTTTTTAAGAAATTTTCTTCAAATTAGAACGAAAGCGGGGTAATTTGAGATGTATTGTTCACATTGCGGGGCACAGAATTCCGACAGCGATCTTTTCTGCGGAAGCTGCGGTCAGAAGCTCTCAGGCGGTTCCACAGCCGGTCCGGCTGCCGCGCCTGACGACGAACTGCCGCCGGTAATGGACAGCCGCGCTGAATTTGCGATGCTGCGTCCGCCCGAGTCAGAAATGCGTCCTCTCACAAAGCTTGCTTATGATATACGCGATTCGGAACAGGCAAAGGCAATTAGCGCTGTACTCAGCGTAATATTTGTGGGACTCTGTTTAGGAGTGATTGCGAATTTGCTGGCTATTTTTGAGAAGATGAACAACCTCACATATTCTCTTAAAACATCCAGCGGCACAAAGCTTTCCGATGAAATTTACAGCCAGCTCAGAGGCGACAGCACTATGGATCTTATCTGGCTCTGCGTGCTGTTTGCGTCACTTGTACTTCTGTATATTGTAGTCGGCAAGATTAAGCTGAGACTCAAGAAGATCTACCGCAAGGAAAAGAAATTTAAGGCAAAGGGTCTGTTTATTGACATATGAGTTTTTACCGGATCATGTCCCGCGCATGTCAGCGCCCGATATGATTCGGTTTTTGCAATGTAATAAAACCAACACTTGAAAACATGTAATTAATGTGATATCATGTAAATATAACGACGTGGTATAAGGGACTGATGTACAATGAAAATATCTACCAAAGGCAGATATGCTCTAAGGCTCATGCTGGATCTCGCCGAACACAGAGGCGACGGCTTTGTCGCGCTCAAGGATATTGCCGAGCGTCAGAGCATTTCTAAAAAATATCTTGAACAGATTATTCCCATGCTGAATACTCCCGAACTTCTCCAGACAAACAGGGGCTTTCAGGGCGGTTACCGGCTGGCTAAATCGCCGGAAAATTATACTGTTGGCATGATACTTCGTCTGACTGAGGGAAGTCTTGCGCCGGTAGCATGTCTTGTACAGCATCCGAATACATGTGAAAGAGCTGACGAATGTCCTACTCTTTTTATCTGGGAAGGACTCAATAAGGTAATAAGCGATTACCTCGACAGCATAACCTTGCAGGATATTATCGACAGACAGAATGAAAGCTATTCCAACAACTATATTATATAAGCAAACAAAACCGAATGGAGATGGCAATATGAACACTGTCAAAAAAACCGCGGCATTCTTTATAGCCGTGATAATTGCTGTATCGGCATGCGTCTCTTGCAATTCCGACAGCACGGTAAGCAGACTAAAGGAAAACGGCGGACTCCGCGTGGGATATTGCTCTTCCTCCGAGGTTGACGACGCTCCGTTTTTGATGGAAGGTCAGGACGGAAAGCTTACTGAGGGCATTACAGGAAATCCTGCTGCTAAGGCGGCACATTCACTCGGAGTGGATCCGCTGTTCACACGGCTCGATTCATCAGGCGCGTATGACAGCCTTATGCAGGGCAGCGTGGACTGTCTCTGGAATTGTCCTCCGCCATCGAAAAAGCTCGTTTCATCAGTAAGAACCATTGAAACAGGTCTTTACTACCGCCAGGTAATAATGACATTATCAGACAGCAATATTAACAGACTTGCCGACGTAAAAGACAAGAGACTTGCCGTAGTCAGCGGCTCCGACGCTCAGAGGGAGCTTCATAACGCGTCGGTAATGGAAAGCAGCCTGAAAAAAATAACGGTATGCAGCAATATTCAGCAGGTCATTCAGAAGCTCGCTTCGGGAGACGTAGATTGCGCGGCGGTAGACGAACCGCAGTCGCTCTGGGCTGCATCCAATTATAATGACGGCAAGACAGAATTTAAATATATTGACACGCCTATCGCGGAATGCAGTCTGGTTATAGTAACGCGAGCCGACGACGCGGATCTGTGTTCCCGCATTGCCGAGGAATATGTCAGTATGGCACAACAAGGTAAAATAAAAGAGCTTTGCCAATCATATGATTTGAATGTATTGTTATCATCAGCCATTAAGAATAATCCAGAGGAGGCAAGCACATAATCCTGAAAAAAAAAATAAAAAATACTGTAACCTTTTTGCTTTCTGAAACGTTTTATTTATGAAAGGTCAAAACAAAAGAAAAAACGCCGCCGGATTTTTACCTGTCTTAGTTGACTGTCCGGTTAGCGATGGAGCAAAACGCGACCGTAAGATTTATTCATCACCAATGTTTGTCTGCGTTAATCTGTCAGCAGATCGCTTTTGTTCACTTTCTGTCAGAGACCGGATTCAGCATGAACCGTTTTCGTTTCATTTATCACCTATTTCGTCACTTACATCAAATAATCTTAATTGACACAATTTTAAATTACCAAATTACCCTATATTACCGGAAACCCATTGCGTTATTTATTCTAACCCAGTAAATTATCTGACGAAAAACGGTTTATGAAAAAAAGGAGCTGATATTTTTTATTGTTCAGGAAATTGTTTCCAGACGCTGACTGCGAAAATCAGAGGGGGCATTTAATGGCAGATATTTTATAATAAATAAAGTACGATATAAAAAGGACACACAGATGGTGTAACAACTTAAATTACTACAAATTACATTTTTAAAACCTTAAAAAAATAAAATCACAATTATCCTTAAAATCACATTAAATCACATTAAATCACAATCAAATAATACAGACTTTCACATAAAAACTGTCTGCCGCGGTACATTTTCTGAAAATGAACTGCGGCAGACAGTTTTTTTGCTTGATATAAATTCTAAAAATCGTAAATATATACTCAAAACCAAAACAAACAAAAAAACGTGAAAATAACGCCGGAAAAATACCTGAAATACGGGAATAGCTGCGATTTTATCTTGACGTAACCTTTATGAGCCGGAAAAAAACATGTGTTTCTGCTGAAACACATATACTTCACACATAAAAAATAAATTAAAATTGACAATATTTCATAAAGGGTTTATAATATTGTAATAGGATAATATTATGGAACGAAGGGACTGAAACTCGATGTTCGGCTTTGTAACCGCCGCTTCTGAACTTCTCAGCGAAGAGGATAAAATACGCTACCGCGGCTGGTACTGCGGGCTGTGCCGTTCGCTCGGCAAGGTCAGCGGTCAGTCCTCGCGGCTGCTGCTCAATTACGACATGACATTCCTTGCAATACTTCTCTCGTCGGTACATCGCCTTCCGGAGACATCGGAGGAATGTGCATGCGCCGCCCACCCGCTAAAAAAGCACCTTGAAATACACACCTCGGCAAGCGATTATTCCGCAGACATGAGCGTCATACTCGGATATTATAAGCTGCTCGACGACTGGCACGACGACAGGAACCCTGCGGCTCTCGCAGCCGCTTCGGCGTTCGCCTCAAAGTGCAGGGAGCTTGAAGAAAAATATCCGCGGCAGTCGCAGGCGATATCCACATGTCTTGAAAATCTCAGCGAGCTGGAGCAGGACGGGGAATGCAATCCCGATCTGCCCGCCAACTGCTTCGGACGGCTGATGGGCGAGCTTTTTGTCATGGACGACGGCATGGAATATCAGCAGGAGCTTCGCGCCTTCGGACGGACGCTGGGCAGATTCATATATGTGCTTGACGCGGCGACAGACCTCCGCAGTGATATCCGTCACGAGCGCTACAACTGCCTCACCGGAACGCCGCCGGAGGAAATTCATCAAACGTTGCAGGTCATGGGCGGCGATTTCATGCGCTGCTATAAGAAGCTGCCTCTCACAGCCGATACTCAAATAACCGACAATATTCTAACGGCTGGGATCTGGCAGAAATACGCGATGAAGAAAAAGAAACAGTCAAAAAAGGAGAATGAGGGCAATAATGGCAAAAAGCCCGTATGAGGTTTTGGGAGTGTCTCCTGGGGCTTCAAAGGAGGAAATCACCAAGGCATACCGCAGACTCGCCAAGAAGTATCACCCCGACCTCAACCCGAATGACAAATCGGCTGAGAAAAAAATGAGCGAGATCAACGCGGCTTATGAAGCCGTCAAAAGCGGGAATGTATATTCTGATTATTACGACGGTTACGCCCGAAGCGCCAGCGGTTCACGTCAATATTCCGGTGAGGACGCCGACAGGCTGACCGACGCGAGAACATATATAGAACGCGGGCAGTTCGCCGAAGCGCTTTCCGTTCTGAGCAGAGTCAATATCCGGAGCGCTCAGTGGTACTATCTCAGCGGGGTGGCAAATTATGGTCTCGGCAACACCGTTTCGGCGGTGCGGTACGCACGTCAGGCGGTAATGCTCGAACCCAATAATCCGGAATACCGCGCCGCTTACGCAGAGATATCCTCTGGCGGAGTGGAATACGGCAACTGGCAGCAGGCGCAGGGAGTTGACATAGGCGGCATGTCACAGTATTGCTCCTCTCTTTTCGGAGCGATGATGCTTTGCTATTGTTTTTCAAACTGTTGCAACGCCTGAATATTTTATAAGAACCAAACCAACAAAAAGGAGAATCAAAAATGGGAAAATTCTTATTCAGACTCAGAATGTTTATGCAGGGACGTTACGGCGCGGACCAGCTTTATTACGGACTTATGGCGCTTTATCTGTTGCTTTTAGTGTTGAATTTTGCCTTTGCGCGTATTTCGCCGATAGGCAGCAGGATACTTAATATTCTGTCGTGGATAGTGCTGTTTTACGCCTTTTTCCGCGTATTCTCGCGGAACATCGAAAAGCGCAGCCGGGAGAATCAGAAATTCATGAGTCTTCTCGGAAAAGCCGGAAGCGCCAATGTCACCAACCCTTTTGAGAATATGAGCTTCGGCAACGTTCCAAAGCCCGAAGCCGGTAAAAAATACATCAAATGCCCTAAATGCAAGGCGACTCTCCGCGTACCGCGTCAGAAAGGCAAGCACACAGTCCGCTGTCCCAGATGCGACAACCGTTTCCAGATAAGAATATTCTTTGGCGAGAAAAATAAAAAATAACAAACAAAAAAATTGCTTCGGTCGTGTGCGCGGCAGCTTAAAACCGCGTACATGACCGAAGCTCTTATTATCATAAAGATCAGTAAACGTAATATTCCCTCATATCGTCAAGACGCAGACACGCTAAGGCGCCGCCTTCAAATACCGCTCCGCAGTCTATGCATATATTGTTGAATATGTGATAAATCTCACGTTTTCCGGTTAATATAACCGTAGGCGTATGTCCTGTGACAATATAAACGTCGCCGCCGAAATATTCCCTTTCGTAATCAAAGCGCACAAACGCAAGCTCATACATCGAATATTTATCGAGAGGCTTGTTTCTGTCGAAATCATTCGGATTTCCCAACCCCGCGTGTACCAGAATAAAGGTTTTTCCGCCAGCCTTTACAACCTCATACGGCGCGAATTTCTTCATGTAATCAAGCAAGGCTGCACGTTCATCTTTCGGAAGGTTGTAAAAGCCGTCGATAGTGGTCTGCGCTCCGTTCATTCGCCAGACCATAAGGTCATAAATTGATTTCTCGGATATGTTTTTATACAGAGTACTCTCGTTCACATCATCAAGGAGCCATGTAAGAACGTCAACAGCCATCTTGTCGTGATTTCCCATCAGAGGGATTACATTCTCCCTCGAACGCATGTCCTGAAGTATCTCGACCGGCTTGCTTCCTCTGTCCACCACATCTCCGAGAATATACAGCTCGTCTTTGGGGCTGAATTTAATTTTTTTCAGCATTGCAAGGTACTTGTCGTATTCCCCGTGCAGGTCTGACATAACATAAATCATACATACCGCCTCCCACAACACAATTATACTTCAATGCGGGCGGGAACGCAATATGTAATTTTACCCCTTTATAAATCTGCCGGCGCGGTTTGATATAATCACGGCACAGGCGATTTTGATGCAGTCCGGAATGATAAACGGCAGAACGCACCAGCCCAGAACCGTACCAAGTCCCACCGCGCCGCTTGTGCGGGCGTAAACCAGCATGAACCACGCCGTACCGAAAGCGTAGCAGACCGCAAGTCCAAGCAGCATGGAGAGCGTAAGCGGCAGAATACGCCGTCCGTATCTGTCCGAAGCGAATCCGACAATCACAGCGATAAAGACAAATCCGACAATATACCCGCCTGTAGTTCCGATTATCTTGTCAAAGCCTCCTTTGAATCCTGAAAGAACTGGCAAGCCTATTGCGGCCAGCAGGATATATACAAGCATTGAGAAAACAGAACGTTTCATTCCGAATAATCCCGCGATGGCAAACACAGCGAATGTCTGAAGAGTAAACGGCACGACTGTGGGTATACATATCCAAGAGCAAACGGTAATAACAGCCGCGGACAGTGAAATGACAGCGATATCTGCAGTAGTAAGAGCGAATTTTTTCTTTTTTATTGCGGGATCATTCATAAATAATTACCTCCAAAAGCGACGCAAAGATAATAAACTTAGAAAAAAGAAAGCGCGTCGCTCGCTGGTTACGATCTGCGCTATGCATTTTTCTTTTGTCGCGTTGAAATTATAACATCTTAGCTCTGTATTGTCAACCTTTTTCATAAAATATGGTTGACAATTTCTCTTCAAAAAATCAGCGCGTTTTATACTTAATAAAACGCGCTGTAAATTATTCTTCATTTTTCGGCGGCATGTCTTCTATGCCTGTCGCTTTGATGGAACGCTCCGCGTATTTCTCCGAAAGCGCTACTGACAGTATTTTTGCCAGATACTTGAATGTGTTGGCTTCCTTACGGCTCCATTTGCGTTTTCGGTCAAGCTGAGTCAGCACAATGTAACCGAAATTCTCCCCCGAACGTCCTTCAAGCCCGCAGATTACCAGAGAAATCATTCCGTCCTCCTTCAGAAGATTCCTGAGAGCGGGTTGCATGCTGCATGTGCCTACATCGGAAATGCACCTTATACCTGAATTTCCGATCTCGGCGTCAAGGTCAACGTGATTTACAATAAGCGGAGAACGTCCGTCGCGTTTGGGAATATTCCTGTTGCTGATCCAGCGGGAAACTGTCTTGAGCTTCTCGCCCTTATTGTAGCCCTTGATATAAAGCGACACAATGCTGAGGTTGTACTTTCTGCCTACAGTACGCAGAAGTATTTCCATAGTGCCGTAAATGTCGCTTGACGCGGAAAGCAGCGAAAAGGCTACATCCATCATGCCCGCGTCGATATCACCTATCTCTGAAGAGGTCTGACCGCTTTCCGGACCAGCGCTCTGCACCGTTTCCTTTACAACGCTGTAATCAGCCCGAAGCTCCTTGTCATAAATGCAATAAGCCGCCTTGCCGTTCTTTTTCGCCTCATATACAGCGCGGTCAGCGTACTGATAAAGCTCGTCAAAGCCAAACGCGTCCTTGCCGAAAAACGCAACGCCTATACTGCAGCTCACTACAACCGTATTCTGTACGCCGTAATTCTTTACAAGACTGCGGCAAAGCCTGCCCGCCTTTTTTACAGCAAATTTCTGCGTAACGTCCTTCATAAGCACCATGAATCTGTCGCCCACAAGACGCGAAACAATATCGGTATCCCTGAATGATGATTTGATATCGGAGGCAAATTCCTTCAGCACATTGTCGCCGAATGTGTGACCGAAGCATTCGTTTATCAGGTGGAAATTGTCAAGGTCAATCACCATCATCACATGGAATTTCTCGCTGTCCGGCGACATATTGCCCTGAGATTCGAGAAATTCACGGATCTGCGCTTTTGCTGTTTCCTTGTTGAGAAGTCCGGTCAGCATATCGGATTTCATTCGCCTTTCAATCAACTGCTCGGCTTTCTTCTGCTTGTCAATATTCTTGATTCTGCCCACAATGCGGATTACATTGCCCATATCGTCCTTAATGGCGCTGTATGTGCAGTTGAGCCAACTGCCGGAGGTCTGACCCATGGGAAAAGCCTCAAAATCAAAAGAACCGTCCGCGCCGTCAACAATAGCGTCGGCAAACGCCTCGCAGACCTTGCTGTAATCGTTCTTGCTCATAATGTTGAGAGCAAACTGCCCGTTAAAGAAATCCTCTATGACAACTTCGTTAGTCCGCGTATTGTAGCTGTACACAGAGAGATACTTTTCTACCCTGATTTTGCTGCCGGATAACAGACAGACGTCCTTTTCCGTGTCGTAGTCAAAAATCGTCTGCTCGGAGCTTTTCTGAATAATATTGTACCGCTCATTCTTTATCATAAGTTCCCTGCGAAGACGCTTGCGCTCGGTTATGTCGGCAAAAATAACCGTGACGAGCGCACATCCGTTTTCCATGTCCAAAAAGCGTGTACGCACCTCATGAATGGTCATAACGCCGCTCAAATTCAGAATACGTGTCTCGAACACTGCCTCGCGGCATTCCTCGCTCATCGAAAGAAGAGTGGAACGGAATTTCTCAAAATCGTCGGGGTGAATTATAGTGTCCCCTATGCACTCATTGAAATAATCCTTGAATTCCAGACGGTTCCAGCCGATCATGCGGTAAAAATCGTCATTAGCGTAATTGAGGGCTATCTGTCCCTCAGAATTGAAGTGGACGACAGCCATACTTATCGCAAAGGATTCAAGGACGCTGTTTGAACGGTACTTGGTCTCAGTCTCGCCGGTGATATCGTCATACATGCGCATGACCGAACAGGCAAGATATCCCTTGGGATAAAAACAGAATATCAGTGAAACAATCACGACTCTCTCGTCCGGCATGAGCAGACGGTGTCTGATGCACCTGCCCTGTCGTCTCATTTCCTCGCAGTTCAAGCCGTCGTTGTATACCTCGAGCATTGCTTCCGATACCTGTTCCCTGTCTTCGGGACAAACAAGATCAATATAGTTGAGTCCCTCGGCGCTGTCAGCCGGACTCATTCCCAGCACACGGCTGAGATTTATGCCCGGATTTACTATTTCAAATCCCACAGACGGATAAATGTCAAAAAAGCCGCAGTTCAGATTTGTAGAAACAAAGCCTGACGAATTCATCAGATCACCCCCCGCTTTTAATAAAAATATCAAAAGTCTGAATATATGGATAACCGGCAATTTGTAAAGCAAGCGTCATCGCCGAAACGTTTATATAACACTTCCAACATAATTATATACACTTTCCACAATAAATCAAGTGCTTTTTAACATAATTATAGAACACGATTTGTAAATTTTTTATAAATTATGGCAAATTTTCCACATTGTAAACATTCACGCAATAAGCAGATTTATGCTGAGTCCGGTTTCCCCGAAAAAAATTGCTTTTTTATTTAAATTATATTGTCTTTACTAAAAAAACGTGCTATAATGATAAACGGAAAATTTTTTTCAGGGAAACACGGTGATAAATTTGAACGGATCCGGAAATATTTTTATAGATGTACTTGACGCTATCAAGGCATGGCTTACGGCTGTGCTTCGCAATCTGAGCCATACCGAAATCGGTATGAATTCCGCAGTAAGGATAGCAATGGTTGCCATCAGTCTGCTTGTAATATGGTTTTTGTTCAAGCGCATGCTGAAAAGTCAGATAAAGGAATCGGCTTTCCTGCTGTGGACGCTTCCTGCATTTCTTCTCTTTGTCTACGGTATGTGGCCCGAACTGACATATTACGTTGCCGACAAGACGCACCTCACCTTCGGCTATGCCCTCGTGGTAACAGTGCCATTCATCGCGCTGCTCTATTACCTCGCATTCAAGCAGATGTGCCAGATATCCGAAATACTCTCTAAGTTAGTGGAGCTCGGTTCGGTGGTATCGCTGCAAAAGCATGAGATAAACAAGCTGAAAAAGCGAATTGCCGAGCTTGAATCAGGCGAAAATAAAAATCAGCCGGAAAAAAGCGATCCGGACGAAAAAAAAGTAGAAGTCACAATTAAATAATGCCGTAATATTGCAACAAAATCCATCACATAATTTTACCCATATATTTCCGTCACAAGGAAGTATATGGGTTGATTTTTTGCCCGTTGTCCTGTATAATTAAGATAAGATATCATGACTAAATACGGAAAGGACAGTGCCAGACATGAAATTTGAAGCGGTCTATCATATTGCGAGCGATAATTATTGCTACATGAATAATTCTAACGAGCTTATCGTAAACCTCAAGACCGGCTACGACGTGGAAGAAGTCTATATTCACTACGGAGACCCTTTCGCCACCGGCATTTTAGGAGCGCAGAATAACTGGGAAGGCGTGCGTCTTCCCGTGCCGTTCAAGAAGCGTCTGGCACATCAGCTGTGGTGGACGACTACCATAGTTCCTCAGTACAAGCGCTGCCGTTATTTCTTCGAGCTTGTGAGCCGCGAGGAATACGGCGGGGAACGGGAAACATGGTACTACTTTGAGGACGGTGTTCTCAGTGAGGAGCAGGTGTATTTAGAGGGCAAGATGATGCAGTGCTTCACATTTCCGTGGATGAATCCGTCAGACATCAACTACACACCGAAATGGGTAAACGACGCCGTGTGGTATCAGATATTTCCGGAGCGCTTCTGCAACGGCGACCCTGAAATCAACCCGCCCGGTACGCTTCCGTGGGCTGACGATACAACGCCCGTGACTAACGAGCAGTTCTACGGCGGCGACCTTCAGGGCATAATCAACCGCCTTGATTACCTCGCGGATTTGGGCATAACCGGCATTTACGTCACGCCTATATTCGAGGCTCCCTCCACCCACAAGTACAACACCACCGACTATATGAAGATAGACCACAACTTCGGCGACGAGGAAAAATTCGGCGAATTCGTGGAAAAAGCCCATGAGCGCGGCATAAGGGTCATGCTCGACGGAGTATTCAATCACTGCGGAGAATTCTTCGCCCCGTGGCAGGACGTTCTGGAGCACGGTCCCGAATCAAAATATTACAACTGGTTCATGATAAATCAATGGCCCATAGACAGGAACCGCTGGGATACCCGCGACGGCAAATTCTATTCATTCGGCTTCTTTGCCAACATGCCAAAGCTAAACACCAACAATCCTGAGCTTGTGGAATATCTTGTCGGCGTCATAGAACACTGGGCAAGGGATTATCACATCGACGGCATACGCCTTGACGTTGCCAACGAAATCTCCCATCAGTTCTGCAAGACGCTGCGTTATACCCTCAAAAAAATCGACCCCGAATTCTACATTCTGGGCGAAATATGGCACAACGCAATGCCGTGGCTGCGCGGCGACGAATTCGACTCGGTCATGAATTATCCTCTTTCTCACAGCATAACCGATTTCTGGATAGACCGTTCCCGCAAAAAGCGCGACTTTGAATATATGGTGAACCGCTGCTATACAATGTATATGCAGCACACGAACGACGTTCTCTTCAACCTGCTCGATTCGCACGACACCGACAGGGTGTTCCGCCGCAATCACTGCGACATAAACCTCGTCTATCAGCAGCTCGCCGTTCTTTTCACCATGCCCGGAAGCCCCTGCATTTATTACGGCACGGAGATAGGCATGGACGGCGGAGGCGACCCCGACTGCCGCCGCTGTATGCCGTGGGACAAGATAGATTCCGGACAGTTCAACGACAGAATAAACATGGTCAAGCGCCTTATCTGGCTGCGTAAAAACGAACCGCTCTTCCGCAGTCGAAATTTCCACTTTCCTAACGAGATACCAAACGACAGGGTTATAGAATACCTCAAGCTCGACTGCGAGAATCACCAGCTGAAAATAATAATCAACTGCTCCGATGAAACGGTGCAGACTCCCTACATGGAGGGCAAGGAGATATTCTTCGCCAACCTCTATGACAATGGCTGGCTCCACCCCAACGGCGTTGTTATCGTGAGATGGTAAATGAATATTATCCGCAAATTCCATTCAACCGGATTTCGGATTGTTTAAAATGAATTAATATTGGAAAAATATAATATGCAGCAGTAATTCCAACAAAAAAAGGAAAGTGAAAAAATGCTTAAACTAACCGACATTGTAAAATCGTATTCGAGCGGAAGTACGAAGGTCACGGCGCTTAACGGTATAAATATAGAATTCCGCGGAAACGAATTCGTATCCATACTCGGCCCCTCCGGCTGCGGTAAGACGACAATGCTCAATATCATCGGCGGTCTGGACAGATACGACAGCGGCGATCTGAGCATCAACGGCAGGTCCACCAAAAAATTCAGGGACGCGGACTGGGATTCGTACCGCAACCATTCCATAGGCTTTGTGTTTCAGAATTATAATCTCATACCGCACCAGACGGTTCTTTCCAACGTGGAGCTTGCTCTGACACTCTCAGGCGTTTCCAAATCCGAACGCCGCAGACGCGCAAAGGAAGTTCTGGAAAAGGTGGGACTCGGCGACCAGCTCCGCAAAAAGCCGAATCAGATGTCGGGCGGTCAGATGCAGCGCGTAGCCATCGCCCGCGCACTCGTCAACGACCCTGAAATTCTGCTTGCCGACGAACCGACGGGCGCGCTCGATTCAGTCACGAGCGTACAGATAATGGAGCTGCTCAAGGAAATAGCCAAGGAAAAGCTTGTCATAATGGTAACGCACAATCCCGACCTCGCCCAACAGTATTCCTCCCGCATAGTGAAGCTGCTCGACGGCAGAATAACAGACGACTCAAATCCCTATGCCCCCGAAGAACCCGCCGCGGCTGATTCCGACAGCGGAAGCAAAAAGAAGGGCAGGAAGAATAAAAAGGGCAGAAGCGGTAAAACCTCAATGTCAATTCTGACGGCGTTTTCGCTGTCGCTCAACAACCTTATGACCAAGAAGGGACGCACAATCCTGACAGCCTTCGCGGGAAGCATAGGCATAATAGGCATAGCGCTTATACTGTCGCTCTCCAACGGCTTCCAGCTCTACATCGACAGGGCACAGGAGGACACTCTTTCGTCTTATCCGCTTACAATCCAGAAGGAATCGGTGGATCTCGCAACCATGATCGCAACGCTGCAGGACGAACGCTCCGCCGACGCTGATCACGATAAGGACAAGGTGTATTCGTCAACCGTAATGGCTGACCTCATGAACACGATGATAACAGAGGCAAAGACAAACAACCTCGCCGATTTCAAGAAATATATCGAAACGGACGAAAACGGCAAAAAAATGTCGGACTACACCAGCGCCATTCAGTATTCCTACGACGCGCCGCTCAACGTATTCAGCGCCGACACGTCAAACGGAGCCATTCAGGTAAATCCCAGCAAGGTTCTTGAAAAAATGATGCCTCAGCAGGCGTCCGGCACGTCCTCAATATTCACTCAGAATTCGGATAATTTCTGGAGCGAGCTGCTTCGGAATCAGGAGCTTCTCGATTCGCAGTACGACGTTCTCGCCGGCAGGTGGCCGCAGTCGTTTGATGAAATCGTCATTGCCGTCACAAAGAAAAACGAAATAAGCGACGTTGAGCTTTATTCGCTGGGACTCAAGGATCAGCGCGAGGTTGACGAAACCATGAGAAAGGTAATGTCGGGTGAGGCTGTGGACATTCCGTCGCTGTCATTCACCTACGACGAGCTTCTCAACCTGAAATTCAAGCTGCTTCTCAGCAGCGAGCTTTACGCAAAGGATCCGGTAACCGGCGCCTACAAGGATCTCCGCGACGACGACATTCTTCTGAAGAAGGCTGTAGACGGCGGACTTGATCTGAAGGTAGTCGGCATAGTCCGTCCGAATTCCGACGCGGCTTCGGCTTCGATAACCGGTGTTGTGGGATATACCCACGAGCTTATGCAGTACGTCATAGAACAGACAAATCAGAGCGAGCTTGTTAAGGCGCAGAAAGCCGACCCCAAAACCGACGTATTCACCGGACTTCCGTTTGAGCGTGAAGAGGAGGAAAAGCCTCAGACGCCGGATTTCACCGCGATGACGCCGGAACAGATAGCCGAATATCAGCAGGAGGCGGAGCTTAAACGCCAGCAGATGCAGGAATTTATTTCCACGCTTCCGGAGGAAACGCAGCAGTATCTTGCAACTCTTTCGGAGGAGGAACGCGCCGCGCTTATCGCGGGTTATATGGAACAGGCGCAGCCGGAATCCACCTATGAAGAAAATCTTGATAAATTAGGCGTTGCCGACCTTGACGATCCGAGCGCGATAAGACTGTACCCAATTGACTTTGAATCCAAGGAAAGCATAGAAAAAATCATCAGCGATTACAACAAGGATAAGTCCGAAGAGGAACAGATCACCTATTCCGACCTTGTAGGAATCATGATGAGCTCAATTTCCACCATTATCAACATGATATCATATGTGCTGATTGCCTTTGTGTCGATATCCCTTGTCGTTTCGTCGATAATGATAGGAATTATCACCTACATTTCCGTGCTGGAGCGCACAAAGGAAATAGGAATCCTGCGTTCGATAGGCGCTTCCAAGAAGGATATTTCGCGTGTATTCAACGCCGAAACTCTCATTATAGGCTTTGTAGCGGGCGCTATCGGCATAGGGACAACGCTGCTGTTGAATCTGCCGGTCAACGCGCTTATCAAATCCCTCTCCGGAATATCGAATGTTTCAAGGCTGCCGTTCAATGGCGCTGTGATACTTGTTATAATCAGCATGGCGCTCACGCTCATAGCTGGACTCATTCCCTCCGGACTCGCCGCCAAGAAGGATCCCGTGGTCGCGCTGAGAACCGAATAATAATCCAAAATAATCCCAAAAAAGGGAGACGCTTCGCCATGAAGTGTCTCCCTTTGTTTTTTATTTTAAGTCAGGTCAAGATCCTCGGTTATGTCCCTGTGTCCCTTTTTGATAAGGTGGAACTGCATAACCACAACGAGAATATTCAGCGTGACGGTAAACATATAGGCTATATTCTTGCGAAGACCGCTGTGCATGCTCACGCCGCCCTTGCGCTCATGCATGACGGCGGGAACCTCCCGCAGCCAATAGCCGTTTAGCAGCATTTTGGTAATGATGTTGGCATCGGGATAATTGGTGTCAAAATTGTCATATAGCGAATATGCCGTGAACGCCCTCCGGCTGAGTCCCTGCAGACCCGACGTGGGATCGGTGAACTGCTTGCGGGTGACAAGCCTTATCGCCATATTGAAGAAGCCTATAGCGACCTTTTTGGCAATACCTACCTTCATGCTGCTGCCCCTGTCGCCGATAAAGCGCGAACCGATAACAATATCATAGGGGTGCTTGCCGCGTGTCAGCTTGCGGTATATTATGCCGATGTTGCAAACGTCGTGCTGACCGTCAGCGTCCATCTGAATGATGAATTCGTAGTCGTGATCGACGGCATATTTGTAGCCGGTCTGAAGCGACACGCCGTAGCCCATATTGAAGATATGTGAAACGACAATTGCTCCCGCTTTCTCGGCAACCTGCTGTGTTTTGTCGCGGGAACCGTCGTTAATTACCAGAATATCCACATCGCCGCACTCTTTTTTTATGTTGCCTATTACCTTGGCAATACTTCCCTCTTCATTAAACGCGGGAATTAATATAAGGGTTTTTCTGTCGAGGCATGTCATAGTATGCCACCTCCGGATATGTGATGCTGCTTTTTATTCCGTCAAAGCGTAAAGCATTTCGAGATCCTTTTTGAAATCAAGCGCAACGCCGCTGAGATTCCGTGTAAATTTCTTTCTAAGTTCTGGAGAAGTAATAAGCTTTTCCATGCCCTCCACTATGTTCTCCGTGGAGAGATCTATGAGCACACCTGTCTCGCCGTCTGTCACCTGTTCCTCGTTGCCGGCGCATCTGGAAGCCAGCACAGGGCGGGCAAGCACAAGCGATTCCGCAAGGGCTATGCACCAGCCCTCGAACCGTGAAGCCTGAGAATAAATGTCGCAGTTTGCGATATACGGATAAGGATTGGGAGTAGTTCCAAGCAGAATAAAGCTGTCCTCGACTCCGTTCTGTCTGATGAGAGCGCGGAGATTATCCTCCTCAGCCCCCTCGCCTATCACGTACCAGCGGACATTGTGACCTCTCCTGCGTAGCTCGGCAAGCGCCGGAATGGCAAGGTCGTATGCTTTCTGATAGTGCAGTCTGCCGACGGTGAGAATTCTCAGTCCGTCAAATCCGTCGGTGAAGCCCTGCCCCTCCTTCGAGAGCCTGATGATCCGCTCCCTCGGAACCATATTGTGGAAGAAGAAGGTCTTTTGTGAGTAATCGGGATATGCCTTCAAAAAAACCTTGCGAACCGTGTCTGATACACAGAACACGCGGTCAAATTTATCATAATATTTCCTGTCCAGCTTGGGAGAATATCCCGCGGCGAGATAGTCTATATGCACATATGTCGCTTTTTTCTTTGCTTTTACATAGTCAGCCACATAATATGTCGCCGCTCCCTCAATAAATGCCACAGCGAGATCGTATTCCTCATTGAACCGCTTTGCGTTCCTTGCCAGCAGCATCCAGAAAAGCTTGCTGAAATCGAGATGCTTTGATTTTATCTGGTGAAAAAGCACGCGGAAGAAATACGGTATATAGGTTATAAAGCTGAATTTCTTCAAAAGGCTCCATAATATCTGCCGTCCTATAGCGGCGAGACCCGCGTTGTCCAGCACTGATTTTGTGCAGGGATTTTTATTTAGAATATGCACATATTCAGGCATATCGCTGTAAAGCTCGCCGCGGTTGATTATCGAATATACCGACATATCGTACTTTTCCGGATCAAGCAGCTCCAAAAGTGCCTGAAGGCATTTTTCCGCCCCTGCGCGTCCCATTGTATTAGTGACAAAAAGAATTTTTTTCTTTTGAAAATCGGTCTTGCCTTGCTCTTTCATGCTTCTCACCCTTTCTTCACAGGAATTTTCTCACGGTTTTTACCGCGAATCTGAACACGCCAAAGCCCATGCTGAAAAAAACAGCGCTTAGTCTGTAGCTCAAAGGAATCCGGCTTGTTTTCATATATTTCTTTCTGAGCGGTCTGAATTCCTCTCTGTACTTGCGGAAAAGCTGCCTGTCGTAGGGACCGTACTCAGCCATCACGTCCGCCACCCAAATAATTGTGGTGGCGAGCAGACCGTTGCCAGCATCGGCAAGCTCAGGCGATTCTCCGGCAAGCTCATCGCGTATCTCACGCGCCGTTTCCACCATCTTCCTGTGTTCGTCGCCGAAGCTCTTGTGCATAGCGCTCTGCTGACGCTGGATATAGTGATACGATTTATACGAGCTGACCGCCATTGAACTGATATTCTTAAAAACCTCAAAATTAAATCTGAGATCCTCAAGAATTTTGATATCTCCGCGAAATCTGACGTTTTCCAGAAGCTCCCTTCGGTAAAGCTTGTTCCACACATAACCGCCGACAGCGCCGCCGGCGAGCAATTCGCAGACGGCGCTGTCATGGTTGTGGATTACTTCTTTGAAGGAACCGTCGCCGGAAAGCGGCGGAGAACACTTGTCCTCATTTTCGCTCACAAAGCTGCACACTGAAACATCGCAGTTATGCCGCTCCATAAGCTCCATAAGGCATTCGATATGATCAGGATTAACATAATCGTCAGCGTCTGCAAATGTAATATACATTCCATCAGCCGCGTCTAATCCCGCGTTACGTGCGGAGGAAACGCCGCCGTTTGACTTGTGCAGCACCCTGACACGACTGTCATGTGCAGCCAATCTGTCACAGATATCCGGAGTATCATCCGTTGAACCGTCGTCGGCGAGAATTATCTCAATATTCCCGTATGTCTGAGCGGTCAGTGAATTGACGCATCTCGGCAGAAATCCGGCGCAATTATACACAGGCACGATTATGCTTACAAGATTTTCCATGTCAACGGCTCCCTACCTTCCGGTTACTGAGTGGCTTTGGCAGTTGTCTGGGTCGCACCTGCCGCGTCAGTAGCGTCGGTAGTGCCATCGGACGTTTCGTCAACAAGATCGCTGTCAGAAACAGTCTGCTGCGGCTTGTTGCCAAGAGCCTCGGGATGCTCGATGAGCCACTGCTCCATGGTAATGTTATTATAGCCGTAATCTATGGCGAAATTATTCAGAGCGTACATGTTCTGTTTGATCTCATAGATAATTATGTTAATGTCCTCATAATATACGCTCATCTGGTCGGGGAAGTACGTCATATATTTCTCTGCCCAGAAGTAAGCCTTGGACATAAGCGCGTGTCTGTTTTCATAGATACCGTAGTAGTCACTTTTTTTGCTTGTACGTATCGTCTGCTCACTGAGAAGCTGATTCGCCGCGTCCTTGCTGATTCTGGGATAGAGAGTCATCGACTTTCCGAGATAAGTCGGATCAGCATATTTCAGCGGACGTTTCTCAACCACGAAGTAAACATATTCAGTCGGTATCTGGATAACTCTGGTGCTGTCATACTGCTCCATACGGAATATGAATTCCCAAAGCTCGTAATGCCAGCCCTTGTTTCTCGTCAGAGAAAGCTCGTCAACCGTTGAAACAATAGTCCATGTATCCTTGCGGTGGGTCGCTTTGATTTTGTAGTAATTTTCTGTAACGGAAGAATAGCTCAGTCTGAAAATAGCGCTCGTCGTAAAGGTATATCCGCCGAAGACGATCACATACGCCGTCACAAGAACTATCGCCACAGAGGAAACCCATCTTATCGGCTTGCCTCTGTCCTCAAACAGACACCAGAATAAGCCAAAGGGTATACCTATCGTAATAGCGCCGAGATACACAAGATAGTTCACGGAACGGTCGGCGCCGATAAGGTTAGGCAATCCGAAGTTGGTAGCGTTCATGAAAATGTAGTTGAACAAAATCATATTCAGACCGAAGCCTATAGCGACTCTGCCTTGTTTCTTCTTTGAAGTCATAAAGAGTACAGCAGTTCCGAGAGCAACGGAAACAGCCGAACAGATGTAAACCACATATCCCCAGAAATCGGTGTATTGCTTCATTGTATATTTGAAGGAATTTCTGGATTTTTCTATGAAGTTGGGACCCTGTTCCTCTTCCTGATCCTCGCTTTTCTCTTCGACAGCGCTTTTTTCCTTGTCACCGTCAGCGGACTCTTCGGATTCATCCTTATCGCCCTTTTCTATCATACTGACAGCCCAGTCGAGAGAACCCTGCCAGTGATAGCCAAGAGAAAGTCCTACAAACATTGGCGCAAGACTGATTGTGGCGGCAAGGATAACGCTCAGAACCATCTTGACAAAAATCTTTTTCTTAAAGAAGAAGGTGACATAAGGTATCGCAAGACAGAGACACAGCGGCACAGCGAATATCGCGTCGTAGAAGTGACCGCCAACCGTCATGGACGCGGCAAAGGCAAATGCGATACCGTAAGCCGTTCTCTGTTCCTCAAGTAATTTTACCATAAAGTAGGCTGTCGGCAAAATGAAGAGCATGCCGTATTCCTGCGGAAGCGAGAAGAATATACGGTCAATGACAGCGCCAGTACCGAGACTGCTCAGACAATAAACCATACCGGTCACAATCGAAGCCGCGGGGCTTTTGAATATCCTGGTAATGATAATCATGAGAAGCATTCCCATGAATACAGCGTCGAGCGGACCGATAAATCTCATGACAGTAACGACGTCAATAAACGTTACCTTGGCAAACGCCGAAACGACATTGTGAAGCGCAAAGGGATAAATACCGTCGCTGAAAATAAATCCCGCGTCAGTAAAATTGATCCATGACGTATGCACCGAAACGTCGGAAGTCGGAAACGCCTGACTTGTAATTGCGAAAAATCCGCGGCGGATTATCAGCACGATAATGCATATCGTGCCGATAATGTGATAAACTACATTTTTATCAAAATAGAATTTGATAAATCTTTTTACGCCGTGAGAAATATTGCTGATCTTTTCACTGATATAATTGCGGATAATAATCGAAAGCTTGAGCTGACCGTTTATAACATCAGCGAATGAGAAAATAAAGTCATTGAGTTTTTTGCGAAAACTGATTCTGTTTTTGAATTTTACATAAAACAAAATCACAAAGATAATTGATAGCACCAGCGTCAGCGTGTTGTAGATCTTCATAAACGCCAGAACATACACTATAGATGAAAGAGCGACCTGGCTGACGATAATGCTTATCATAGCATTATCAATAAAATCTCCGTCACACAGCTTGAGCTTCAGCACCTTTGCAGGAATTATGATAAATACGATGGCGTATGCCACAACAAACCATATGAAGGACCAGATGTTGTTCATGACCTTCTGATCAAAGAATCCGTCCGCCATCATGTTTGATATCATCGGCAGATTGGACAGATTGGCAAGCGCGTCAGATAATGATAACATTCGTTTCCCTCCTAATGTGTAAACAATTTTGCATGATCACATCACTTGCGATTCCAGAAACGAACGACGCCTATGCCCTTCTGTGAAAGCTGCGCGCCGGACTTGAGCATCTTGTCCAGGACAACCTTGAAATCCTCCCACTGCTCGGTCTTGTACTTCACGTTAAGAGCGTTAAGATATGACTGCTCCATGTTCGGCTGACGCTCAATTGAGAGATTCGCCCATCTGTCAGCATCCTCATATTTGCCTATCTTGAGCAGACACTCAACGACATTCTTATACTGCTCAGTATCAATAAGCTCAGGGTGGAACGTATTGAGATTGTCTATCAGATCGACGTAAAGGTGCGAATACTTCTTAACCTCAATTTCGCCTAAAACGCCGCTGCTGATGTATTCAAAGGTGGTATCGGCATACTCCCTGTTGATATCCGCGTCCTGAGGATTCTCCTCATACTTCTGCTGAAAGCCCGAAAGCTTCTTGGAGTATTTCTGAAGAATATCCATAAGAGCGGCAGCAGCGTAGTGAGCCGTTTCAGGATCCTCATTGTCAAGAGCCTTGACGAGCGACTTCATGTTGTTGGAAACGTCAGCCTTCAACACGTTAAGCAGTGCGCGGCGCTTATCCTGAACGTCAGAAATGATGAGCGCTTCTTCAAGAGGAACAAATTCCTTCTCGGTTTCGTAGTCGGTCTGCTTTGCGAATTCCCTCTTTTCCTTGCTGAATGTAAGTTCGAGATAGTCGATGTCGGACTTGCGGTCAAACAGCGAAATGATGAAATTTACAAAGAAGCATATCACGCCGAAAGGCGGTGTGAGAAGCATCACTATCGACTTGCAGAAAGCGGGTTTGAATTTGCCTATCAGAGTGAAGACAACGAAATACGCCCCAACCAGAATTGTATTGACAAAAATAAACTGGTAGATGAAGTTCGGATCCCTGGCGTTGAGCGTGAAGTGGAACTGATTGACTATGCGTTCAAAGTTAATTCCTATATTCATCTAATGACACCACCTCTGCCTCCAAATCAATACGGGCAATCTTCTTGTAAACAAAGGGCAGATCCTTGTCGGTTGTGTTGTTAAGCAGCATGAGCAGCTCGTTCGGATCCTTCTCGCTGAGACCAACATAGTCGTTGTCGCGGAGAACACCGCCAAGCGCGGCGCCTTTTTCCATAATCTGCGAGCTGTCGTCCACCCTTGTGCGGAGCACGGCGAAGTCGGCAACGTTCGTGCCTGTACCGCTGAGCTTTGTCTTGACGATATCGGTAAATGCGCTTGCCAGAAGAATGTTTGTACCGGGCACATAGCGGGTATCCTTTGTATCGCTCTGATAACGGTATGCCTTCTCGAAGCTGGAAGCGATGATCTTGGAAAGAACGGAGAAAAGATTTTCCTGATAAAGAGTCATCTTGTCGAAGTCCATATTGAACAGCATGATCATGTAAATCATGCTCTGCTCCGAGAAAACAGGCGCGACCATTGAAGGCAGATTGGGATCCAGCTTGCGGTTGACGAATATTCTTTCCTCAAGCAGAACGCCCTCGAGCTGTTCGTAATCCTCGAGATTGATGATATTGTGCATTTTCTGCGCACGTCTTGACGAAGCGCCAGCCAAACGGTAAAGACCCTCGTTGCTCTTGACGTAAATGGCGACGTCCTGCACGCCCATGATCTGCATGATAACGTCCAGAGCGGAGCTGACGATCTTTTCGGAGTCGAGAAGGTCGAGCTGTGAAACGATGGAATAAACCTTCGCGATGGAGTTGTCGTAATTGATAAGACGCTCCTCGAACATCTTCTTGATCTGAATGTGTCTCTCGGAGATATCGTAAATTCTGGCAAGCTCCTCCTGCAAGGCGGCTTTTTCTTCGGTAAGCTCCGTATTTCTCAGCTTGAGTCTGTCTTTGCTGTAGCCGACGAGAATACCTACCAGGAAGAAGAAGAGTATCTTGATAAGAGTACCGTAATCCAGAACTATCTCTGAAAATTCCATGCCGGACAGCAGCTTGACGACCACATACATGATCGACGAGAGGAAGATGGAAATATACGAGTGCGTGACACTGTAAACAACCGACATGATGATGATATAAATTACAAAGAAGTCGAGCGATTTGAGCATCGTAAAGTCATTTGCGAAGTATGTTCCGACGCAGGCAATCGCGCAGAGCACAAGGCTCTCTATATAGGCAAGCAAGCCCTTGCCTATTTCCTTCATGCGCTTCTTGCTTTCATTCCATGCGGCGCTGTCTCCGCGTTTCTTCTTTGCGGCGTAATTTTCCTGAAGAGTTGAGAAGTTGCTGGAAATCCACTTGTAGTTGCGCTCCATGCCCTTTTCAAGCGTAACTATCGGCTTGTATTCCGTAGCCTTCTGGAAAAGCGTGCCGACGGGATTACATGTGCAGCCCTTGCCGGCGGACTTTGTGTCCACAACGTTGACCTTGGAGCCGCAGATCTTCTCTACCATCTGAATGATATTCCTGTTGGAAACATACTCGTTGCCGTCTACGTTGTACGTACCCTTTGGAATCGAGGTGTTGGCAATAGCTCTGTAGGTGGCGTCAACCGCGTCGCCTATAAATATTATCTTGTATTCCATATCGAGGTCGCACTCAAATGGAACGCCCATCTTGGCAAAGAGGAAGCAGTTGCTTATGAAGTTGAGCTGCTCGTCCGTGTCAGCCTGAGGACCGTAGACCATTGGCAGACGCAGAATGACCGACTTGAGTCCCGTGTTATCGTTGTAGATCTTGCATTGTCCTTCGCCGTTGAGCAAGGTAAGACCTCTTATGGACGAAGGTGCGGGCTTATTCTTTTCGGTAACGGGGGTGTCGTAATCAAGACCGTAAACGTCTGTCGAAGAGAGATACACCATGTGTCTCACACCGGCATTGCTCGCGCAGGTAAGAACATTGGATATCGCCGCGTTGAATACAGCCGCGTCGGAATTGCTGTTCCACGCGAACGAGGTATCCTGAGAGCCTATGAACACCATTGCGTCAGGTCCGATGGAGTCGATAATGTTCTGGATCAGCGGATCGTCCAGAGCAAAATCGTAGTTGATGTGTCTGGGCAGACCTCTGCCCTTGAGCTTAGTATTTTTTCCTGTTATCATATAGATTTCGCAGCCTTCCTTGGCAAGACGCTGCACCAGTGAATTGGTAAAGAAACCATATGAACCTACAATCAAAACTTTAATTGTACCCACAACCTTCCTTATTATATTTGAAAATAATTCGCTTGTTTTGCGGAAACCGTCCGCTCAGACGGATTCCCTATATAAACCCCGAACAGCTGCCCGCAAGCTCCGACGGGGATTATTTGATATTACTGTTCTGTTTTATCGTTTACTTTCCGGGACGTTGCACATGCAGAATCATGCAGACAACCGTAAGCACATATCCGCAAACAGCCACAACTGGTCTGAACGGACACAGCAGCCTGTATCCGAGAGGGGCAAATTCCTTGTAGACCTCCTGATATTCAAAGCAGTACTTATTGCGGTAATGAATGCTCCACGGCTTGACCGGTCCCATGAAGTGAACTATCATCGGATTCTCACGGCGTCTGTATTTCTTGCTCAGACCCCATTTCACAACCTCGTTTGCCAGAAGCCCGGGATTGTAATTGAAAATATTCTTCCAGATTTTCATGGAGTCATTGAAGTAAATATTGATGGCGTCCTGATCGGGATAAATGAGATCCTTTTTCTTCTGCTCGATAATCTCAAAGATGCCGTTTACGTCGAATTCCTTTTCGCGCATCAGTGCCAGATTCATCAGAAGCACTCCGCTGTTGACGTAGGTGCTGTTTTCCGGCAGTCCTAAACGCACATAATGCGGACGGCTGTCGGGAAGCTTCGGATCGTTTGTCTGAGGCGGATCCGACATTGCTATCAGCATATTCCCGTCAAACGGCAGATTGTAGAATTCCTCCACCGAACCTCTTATCAGAATGTCGGGATCCATGTAAAGCACACGATCCTCGCTTTCCGGAAGCATACGGCTTGCAAGCAGTCTGTAATACATTTCCTTGGTGAAATGCATGTTTACCGGAGCGTCGTCAAACATGTCGTCGCCTATCCTGACCGGCTCGAAGCTGTTGCCAAAGGATTCGATATACTCTCTCATTCCGCCGAGGGTGGGTTCGTCTATCCTTGAATACATCAGATAAACCGTTATATGACATTTGTTGTGTCTGAAAAGGGATTTAAGCATCGTCAGAGCATACCTGCAATAATTCTGCGATACGGTTATCAGTACATTCATACCATCAGCCTTCCTTTGCGCTATCCTGAAATAACTCTCCACACCGCCGCCGCAACCGACTTGAATACAAGCCACGGTCTGAGCAGCAGCTCACGTTTTTCACGGGCGGTGAGATATTTATTCAGGTAAGATCTGTATATGCGGTAGAATTTGTAATAGTACGAAGGCTTCCACGGCTTGCACTTGCCCATGTAATGAGCTATAACGGCGCGTTCGCGCTCGGAACGCCTGTACCGCGGACTGAAAACATACCTCAGGAAATCTCCGGTGCTGACGTACTCGGTTGTAAAATTGTACTCCCGCGGCGCATACTTTATTCGGTCCTTGAAATAGACGTTAATGAGATCCTGATCCGGAAATTCCAGAGTCAGACCGCATTCGTCCATAAACCGGAACATATCGTCTATGCTGAAGCACTCGTTCATGGGCGCGATATTAAAGAGTATCACGCCGGAATTGATATATTTATATCTGCTTTCAAGACCGAGATTCTTCTTGCGTTCGGGGTAATAAACGTCGCCGAGATAGTCCGGCACCGCTATCATAAGACTTCCGTCAAAGTCCGAGCGGTAAAATTCCTCTATCGACCTGAAAATAATGATATCAGGATCAAGGTAGAGCGCTCTTTCCTCGTCGGGAAGCAGCCGCGGTATGAGCAAACGGTAATACATTTCCTTGGTGAAGTACTTTGTCACCGCAGCTCCCTCAAAAAGCTCCGCAGGCACTCTGATGTCGCTGAACCTTCCGCCCAGCCGCCCGATGTGGGCGGCAAGACGTTTAAGATTTTCGTCACATACATTGGAGTGCAGCAGATAAATATGAATATCCGGATTGTTGTGCTCAAAGAGAGATTCGAGCATCACAAGTGCCGGACGGATGTAATTGTCATCCACCGTAATTACGATATTCATAGACATATTCCGGCTGCCGCCTCCTTAATTCCGTCAGTGAAAAATCAGATGAATTTATTTCTTGGACCTTGAGGCAATATCCTTCATTTGCGCCTCACGCTCCGCCTTCTGTTGAGCGAACATCTTCTGCTTCTGCTCCTCGGCTTCTTTCTTTATCTTGTCGTCCTTTGTGACCTTGAGAGCGGCAAGAGCTTCCTCAGCCTCGTCGATACGTTTCTTGGACATCTTGCCGGCGGAGGTTGTGTTGACTATCATACCGCGGCAGAATATCTGCTCGTCGATCTTGTTGATAACTCTGCGCAGACGCATATATCCGATCGTCCAGCCGATGAACGCGCCAAGGAAAAGACCCAGACCGGCAAATACCACGTCAAAGTATGTGGTAATGATGGAACCGATAAGAGTGCCAAGGAAGAACCCTATTGTCACCATGCAGGTTCCTACTCCGTCGTCGAAGTAGAAGAGGAAAATGACCTCACAGTACATAATAAAGGTGACAAAATACGCGGCAGCCAGAGAGGGATAAATTGAAAGAATTACGCCTTCAAATCCGAAGTCCGGCAGGAATATCATTGCCAGAATGAATAAGATAATTGTAATGATGAACTGGAAACGGATAATGTAGAAAAGCTCGCTCTTGAGTGTGCGGAACATATTCTTCTTGGCAAGCTCGATATCCTCTCCGCCGCCGCCGTTGACAGTTTCAAGATACGCCTGGTAAGAACCGAAGAACGACGTTTCAGCCTTGACAACAAATATAACCAGTGTGGAAATATTGGTGAAAAGTGCAAGGCAGGTCGCCATATCATAATCCGGCGCCGTCCAGAAAACATTGCCTATATAAGCGGAACGGTCGGTCGTCCAGTAAACAAAGTTGTGAACGTAAAGTCCGAATGTGTAGAAAAAGTTGGTGATAAACAAAGGCTTGAATCTCAGGAAATACTTGAGCGCTTCCGAATAATTCTTGCTCGAAACCTTGAAGTAGGTCTTGAGGTTTGCGTACAGCATGGTGGAAATAATCGAGAAGCAAAGCACCATGGAGCCTAAGATCGAATAGGAAACGGCGTTGTGGAATACATAAACGCTGATGATGGAAAACACCAGAGCCGCGAGTATTCCAAGGAAGTAAGCCATACCTATCTTTCCGTAGTCTTTAAGAGCCGAAACATATGTCATCAGATAAAGCGACATATTTATGACCATAAAGAACCAGTACGATAAGAATGTAAAGAACGGATCTATGCCTACCTGAATCTCTCTGAAAACGATGAAGAGCGAAGCCAGGAACGCCAGCACCATGTTGAGCGCCAGACCTACATTGATAGCAGGCATAATATCTGTTATCTGCTCCTGATAGATCTTATCCGCGACATACCTCGAAAGAACCGAGTTTAGCGGAGAAGTGATTATCATTGAGAAAATGAAAACGTAAAGAATTGTTGACGACAAAAACTCTCTGTCGGCAAAAGCCGCGTTAGAGTAGGGCAGCACAACATACATCAGCATGAGTGTGCCGGCAAGCAGTATGGTAGGACCTATGGTAACCATTATGGCGTAGGTTGTACCTGCCACGAGGTTGACGATATTGCCCTTGCCCATCAGCTTTTTTAATTCAAAACCTATACCAGCCATACAGCGCCTCTTTCCTTCCTGTTATTTTTTCTTCTTTGCCGTTGTTACTGCGGTAGTACCGACCGCGGCAAAGTGATCGTACATTTTGGAATATTCTATCAGCCAGCCGTCCTTGGTGTAATGATCGGCGACGCGTTTTTTGCCGATTTCGCCCATCTTTCTGCGAAGCTCAGGGCTCTTGGCAAGCGTAACTATCGCGTTGGCGATACGTGCGACGTTCATGGTTGGTGTAACTATACCGCAATCTCCCATATCGTCGTGATCGCCGTGTATAAGTCCGGCACAGTCGCCGACCTGCGTGGCTATACAGGGAATGCTGCATGCCATGGCTTCAAGCATAACTATAGGCTGACCTTCGCTTATACTGGTAAGAATAAGCATATCCATCTTCGCCAGATAATCCTTGGGCTTGATTCGTCCCGTGAATACAATATCCTGCAAATGGTTTACCTCAACCATCTCAACGCAGTCGTTGTAATAATCGGGATCCTCGTCTGTCGGACCCATTATCCAGAGCTTCAGCTCTGGGACTTCCTCCTTGGCGAAGCTGTAGGCGCTGAGGAGCGTCTTTACGTCCTTGATAGGCGTTACTCTGAGCAGAGCGCCGATATTGATATAAGGATCGTTTGCATCCTTGCGTGGGAAGGATTCATAATCGCTGATGTTTACGCCGTTCGGAATAACTACCGTTCTGCCGGGATCGCAGCCCAATTCAAGCTGAATCTTCTGAGCCGCCTTGAAAAGCGATGTGATCTTGTCGGCGTAATAATAGGCACAGTCGGAAAGGCAATAGAAGTAGTTGATCCATATATCCTTGTATATACCCTGTGTCCAGCTTGTTTTGATAATTTCCTCCTCACGCTCACGGGTGTAAATACCGTGTTCGCTGAGTATCATTGGCTTGTTGTACAGCACCTTGCCCTTGGCTGCCAGAATTCCGGAATAACCGGTAGCGACGCAGTGGTAAATATCGCAGACCTCCATAGGAGTCTTTAACACCTTAAAGAGCAGCAGATAAAGCGAACGAGTGTTCCAAAGGAAGTCAACAAAAACTGTCTGAGAATATTTGTCCTTGTAGAATTCCATAACCACGTCATAGAAATCCTTGCCCATAAGCAGACCGTTTATGGAAACGTCCCTGTGCTCAAAGTAATTGAATATTGTAACCCAGTCAACATTCTTGCCATGAAGCAGCGATCTGAACGCGTCCTTTTCCTTGGAATTCATTCTGGTCTTGCTGCGAACCTTATGCACAACATCGTCGTCCGTCAGGAATGTGTCGTGCATTGAGACCACGTTGGCGGGTATGACAAACTTGCATTCGCCCGCGTCAGCGCGGCTCGCGACAATGGTCTGTATGGAAAAATCCACTTTCGGCACGCCCTGTATAAGCATCTGAACCCAAGCGGAAACGCCGCCGAAGGTATAAGGATAGCTGCCTTCAGCAATCAAGCAAACCTTCATTGAGTTATTTCCTCCTTATATATGTTTATTATATAGTATATCGAAATCGCTTCTCACGGTCAGACAAGCTTGATCGTGACCTCAGGCTTGAGTACCTCTACAAGGTAGAAATCGTCACTGATCTTTGTCGCGGTAAAATTCGCGTCGTCGGGCTTGAGCTTTTTCGAGGTCTTAACCACAAATGCCGCGCTGCTGTCAAAATTGCCGCACTTGATTGTAAGCTCTTTCTCACTGAAATTGATCTCAGGCATGAGGCAGAGATACCTCTTTGCGCGATAACCTGTCTGCGCCGCCGTTCTTTCGGTAAGCCACGACGTTCCTCTGTTGAGCAGATTGAACTGCTTGGCAAGATTCTGAGCATATGTCATCCATTCAAAGCTGTAATCGCTCTTATTTGTGATAACGTCGTACATATCAAAATAATGAGTGCTAAGACCAAGACCCGAAGCCATATTGCAAGCCTTCCAATAATCCTGGAAGCTTGGCTCGACCTCTTCGCAAATGACAGGCAGATTTACAATATTGCCGTCGGCAAAGCCGAGATCAGCCTGATAATCGCTGCTTCCCTCCGGAACGTCAAGCTTGCTGACATAGACGCTCACCTTTCTGAGCTTACGCAGCATGTCAGCCTGGATAGCCTGAGAGATTGTATTTGAATATTTATATGTGAGCAGATTGTAGCTGCCCATATTGTATTTGAACTGGTTATAGCTGGTATCCATAGCGTCTTCCTGAATCTCCTTGGTAGATTTCTTGTCCTGATGGTAACCGCCGAAACCGAATTCGCACCCGTACTTGCTGAACTGCTTTTTGAAGTAAGAGAGTGTATCAGGATTGAAATTGCCGGATTCACCCGCCTTGTCTGTGATATAAGCGTAATATAGTCCGGTAAACTTAATATCCGAATCCTTCATCATAGTAACAAGGTTCGGCCATACCTGATCCTTGATGAACGCCTGAGAGTCTCTGTTGTAGAATCTCATCATCGCGTCGCCGTTCTCATAGCTGATGAACGGGAAGCTGTCAATGAAATTGACCTTTGCGTCTACAACCGGATAAGCGAAATCAGGTTCCATAGCTCCCAAAACAGCAATGCACAGACCAACGCCGTACTTGTACTCCAGGAAATCCGAATTCATCACGAATATCTGTCCGTCGCCGTAAACGGTTCTCCACAGCAGCGGAACCATTGAACTCTGATCGGCATTGGGATAGGGAGAGTATTCAAATATATACTTGCGGCAGGTCGCGTCGATTCTGATATCCTCAACAGTGATAGGATAGTCGTTGCACACTATATCGCCTTTTTGCGCGAACAGACCCTCAAATGCCTGGAACCCGGCAATAGAGGCGTCACCGGTTCTTGAGACAATGCCCATTGCCTCACAGTAATTATCGTAGTTATCCGATCCCTCGTTCGGAAGCTTGGCAAAGAATATGTTTATACCGCGCTTGACCGAATTCATCAGAAGGATCATATCGCCCAGAGTGTTGAGTTCCGAGGTGGTAACAATGACCGTCTTGACGTCTCTGAAATCGGTCGAATTAAGACCCGCAGCGGTTTTTGTTACTTTATAGCCCTTTTTAGCATAGTTGAGCGCCTGCTTGACATTTTCGCAGACTACAGTATCTTCGCCTGTAATGATGAGATAATCCTTAGGAAGTTTCTCAACATCCGCAACATGAGTAGAGGAGTCGAACAAATCCTCAATCTCATTGTTGCTGGCAGCGGAATCGGTGATGTAGTTCATCGAAATCACAAGAAATATGGCAAGCATAAATACAAATGATAACGACATAACGACGTATTCGCTTCTTTTTAACATAGACAGATCTCCTATCTTTGATAAAATAATGATAAGTTATTGAACCTGGGCGCAATTCAGCTATCATTAACATTATAGCACTAAAAATTTCTCAGTCAACCATAAATTTTATATAAATTTTGTACATGCAAGATTAAGCATATATTACAAAGGTTTGAATTATTTGATAACAAAAAAATCCCCCGCAAAAACAAGCGGAGGATTTTTAGTATTTTTCAACTATTTTACAGATTATTAATTGTCGCTTAATTATAAATAATATGAATTTTTAGTAAATATATTGTAACCAATTATGCGATTTTTTAATAATTTATAAACCGCAAACAACTCAAAAAAGGCGAAAGCAAATCACGTGTTTGTCATTTTGCATATTTTTATAGTAAAAATTTCGTCACTTTTAAGTGTAACCATCGTCACGCTTTTTTCCACGTCCTCGGCATGAAGGCAATCAGAACAGGGAATATCTCCAGCCTGCCCGCGAGCATGTCAAAGGCTATGACAAGCTTGGATAAAGGAGTGAATTCAGAAAAATTACCGTATGGACCGATAGCTCCCAGACCGGGACCCATGTTATTGAGTGCGGTAAGCGCCGCGGAAAAGGAAACCTCAAATCCGTATTTGTCAAGAGAAATGAACAATGTCGAAACAAGCAGTATCACCATGTATATAATGAAAAAAGAGCCGTGAGTACTGAGCTGCTCGCTGTCCATGGACTGACCCTCCAGTTTGACAGTGGAAACCATGCGCGGATTGAGCTGGCGGCGCATTTCTCTTACTCCCGACTTGAGGAGGATCATAACACGCGCAACCTTGAGACCGCCTCCGGTGGAACCGGCGCATGCGCCGCAGAACATGAGCAGTATGAGTATGGTCTGCGAAAATCCCGGCCACTGTGTAAAATCCGAATTGCCGAAGCCAGTGGAGCTGGAAAGCGACGCCACGGTAAAACCGGCATACCGCAGCGCCTTTGAGAACGAATGATACAGCGGAGCGATATTGAATGTGATCATAAGCGTACACAGAATGTATATTCCAAAGAAAACCTTTATTTCGGCATTGTGCAGAACGTCGGAAAAGCGTTTTATGAGAATCAGATAAAACAGGTTGAAATTTATACTGAATATAAGCATGAACGCCGTGATTATCACTTCAACCCATACGTTGTTATATCCGCCTATGCCGTTGTTAAGCACTGAGAAGCCGCCCGTTCCGGCTGTCGCAAAGGCATTCGCGGCGCAGTCGAACCAGCGCATGCCCAAATCTGAGCATTACCGCTTCAAGAACGGTAAAGAAAACATATATTCCGTAAAGTATCCTCGCCGTTATCTGCGTCTTTGCGACAAGCTTGCCTACAGATGGACCCGGAACCTCGGCACGCATAATGTACATCGACTGTGCGCTGCCCGCCGGAAGTATCGCCAGCGCAAAAACCAGCACGCCCATACCGCCAATCCAGTGGGTAAAGCTGCGCCACATTTTTAGACTCATAGGAAATGATTCCACGTCCGGAACAAGCGTAGAGCCTGTCGTTGTAAATCCTGACACGGTTTCAAAGAACGCATCCACATAATCGGGGATATTTCCGCTAATAACAAACGGCAGCGCGCCGAAAACCGAAAGCAGTATCCACGCGAAGGCAACTATCACAAATCCCTCGCGG
>ONCX01000048.1 GCA_900316455.1 uncultured Eubacteriales bacterium | reverse complement strand
TGAATTCAGCGGTGTACGTGCCTCCCGCGGCATGAACGGTAACAGCTGAGAACAATGCCGTGAGAATAAGAAGTGTCATTATTGCCGACTGCAATTTTATAAGCTTCACAGGTATTCCTCCTTTGAAATATCGTTATATCGTTATATCGTTATATAGTTATATAGTTGTACTGCCTCAGGCGATAAATGAGAATATCTTTTTATTCAAAATAATTCAATCATAATAACAATATTGTTTATAATATTGATACCAACACAGACACCTCACTAAGCATATATTATCATGTTGCAGTAAAAAAATCAATACTAAGCGTCATAACAAATTCAATAATATAGAAATGTTGTAACAAATTATAAACGCTCGTAAAATATATGAATATTTTTAAGTATCTTTAAGTTAAGCCAGATATAATCATTTCAGAAAACAGACAGGGAGGAAATGAAAATGGGAACAATAGAGAAAATGTTCATCGCGCTTGGAACGGTCAACCGCATAACGGCGTGGTTTGACGCGGCGGAAAGGGAATCGGCGCGTCTTGCTCTCGAAAGAGCCGAGGAATATATAAACGACATGGACGACAGGCTTTCGGTATTCAAGCCGGACAGCGAAATTTCGCGGATAAACGAAAATGCCGGCGTGCGCGATACGCTTGTATGCAGGGACACATTCGAGCTGCTGAAGCTTTGCGTGAAATACGGCGAGCTGACCGGCGGTGTGTTCGATATAACCACCAAGCCGCTGACCGAAGCGTCGGGCAACGGCGCGAGGGTCAATTATCACGACGTCCTGCTCGATGACAGGGGACTTTCGGTGCGGCTTCGCAGCGTGGGAGAGGGAATTCACCTCGGCGGAATCGCCAAGGGCTATGCTGTGGATACTGTCGCCAGAATACTGGAGCGCGGCGGCGTAAGGCATGCCGTGATAAATTTAGGCGGCACTGTCCGCAACACAGGCAGAGCCGGAACGGTGGGAATACGCAATCCCTTTGAACCGGAGAAAACCGCGCTGACGATTGAAAGCGTTGACGAGGCTGTGGTTACGTCGGGACTTTACGAGAGAGGAAACCACATATTTGACCCCGTTTCGGGAAGACCTGCCGTGAGCGACATCGCTTCGGTGACTGTAGTGGGGAACGACGGCGCGGCTGCCGACGCCGCGGCGACGGCGTGCATGGTTATCGGTTCGGTAAGAAGCGTGCGCCTGCTCGATTTCCTCGGGCTGGACGGAATATTCATTCTCAGAAACGGCGATATTTTTGCCACAAAGAGCCTGCTGACGCGGGTGAAGTCGGCGTAAATCTTAATTCACAAAAGGAGAGACAGATTATGGATACAAGACAGCTTGCTGTTATCAATAACAAAAAAGAGAAGACATTATTTGACAGGATAAGCGTGACCCAGACGGTAAGACACGTCTTTCAGATTGCGGGATTCCTGCTTATGCCGGGACTTTTCATTATGGCGCTCGGCTCGTTCAAGGGACTGTGGCAGGCGGTACTCGCCGGCAATTTCACATGGGCAGCCATGGGCGCCCCGCTTCTCACGCTTCTGGCGGTAATACCCGTGACTGCGCTCTGGGGACGATTCTTCTGCGGCTACCTCTGCGCGTTCGGCGGAATGCAGGAGCTTGCAGCCTTCATAAGCAGAAAGCTGCGTATACCGGCGCTCAGGATAACTCCCTCCGCCGACAGAATTATGAGAAAAATCAAGTACGGTGTGCTTGCCGTGCTGTTTGTGCTGTGGACATTCAGCATTTCGTATGATTTTATCAGTCCGTGGAGCGTATTCGGTCAGTATTCAAGCTACAAGGGCTGGAGCGATCTTGCCGGCTGGTTCACAGTGGGCGGACAGTTCCTTATTGCCATCGTAATTTTATCGCTGTTTGTGGAGCGCGGCTTCTGCCGGTACTTCTGTCCTCTCGGCGGCATATTCAGCATTATTTCACGCGGCAGGCTTTTCAGGGTCAAGAGCAACGGCAATTGCTTAGGCTGCGGCAAATGCGACTCGGAGTGTCCGATGGGCGTGAATATATCGGCTGAATCCGGCGGAGCTATCCCGGGAGGCAGCGTGAAGTCGCCGGAATGTATTGACTGTTTCCGCTGCGTTGAGAAGTGCGGCAGGAAAGCTCTTTATACCTCGCCGCGTGAAGCCATAGCCGGAAGCGCCGCCGCGATTGCGATAACCGGAATTTATCAGATCGGCGCGATTACGGTAGGTTCGCCGATTGGGGACATTTCCGGTCTTACAGCCGTCACTCAGGGAAGGTATGCCGACGGCGTGTACGAGGGCAGCGCGCAGGGCTACCGCGGACCTGTGAACGTTAAGGTAACGGTTTCCGGCGGCGCGATAACCTCGATAGACGTTGAGAGCTACAGCGACGACGAGCAGTTCTTCAGCCGCGCAAAAAGCACGGTCATAAGCGAAATAATTTCCGGTCAGACTACAGACGTTCAGACCGTCAGCGGTGCTACATTCAGCAGCCGCGGCATAATTAATGCCGTCGCAAATGCCCTTGGCGTTACGGTGCGGCAGTCGGACGAGGCGGAATCCATGCCGTATGAACACGGCGGCGGGAGAAGAGGACCTCAGGGCGGTGAAAACGGCGGAAACGGCGGCGAGAGAAGAAGACCCCAAGGCGGCGAAAACGGCGGAAACGGGGGAGAGAGAAGAAAACCCCAAGGCGGTGAAAACGGCGAAAACGGCGGACACAAAAAGAAAAGCCGCGACGGCAGCGGCAGGGACGAAAATTCAGACTCCGACAGGAATTCAGACAAGAGCCGCGACAGTCAGAACGGCAATGAAACCAAAACAACCCAAAACGCGGCTTACGACTTCTCCGACCTCAGGGACGGCAGCTACAGCGGCACGGGAAACGGGCGCAACGGAAGCATAGAGGTCACGGTCAAGGTCAAAAACGGCAAGGTGACGTCGATTACAATTGAAAGCTCCCGTGAGGATTCACAGTATATGAACAGGGCGAAGGATACCGTTATCGGGGAGATCATAGATTCCCAGTCGCTCAACGTTCAGACCGTCAGCGGAGCTACCATGAGCAGCAACGGCATTATAGAAGCAGTCGCCAACGCCCTTGGCATTGAGTATACAAATACCAACAGTCAATTAGGCGGCAGATCTCACAGAAGCCATTGAATGAATAACGCTTGATATGAAAAATGAATAATGAAAAAAAGACGTGTTTGCGGGGCGTGCGGACACGTCTTTTTTCTCAGTGAAAAAATCATCTTTCGCGGAAATCGTATTCCCCGTCGATCACGGGAATTTTTCTTGAGCTGATATTCTCTATGCGGACGAACATTCCCCTTTCGACAGCCTGAATTACCGCGTCGATCTGTTCCTCCGTACCCTGTATTTCCATGGAAACCGAGCCGTCGTACTCGTTGCTTACCCAGCCTGTAGCGCCGACCGCGTGCGCCGCGTTACAGGCACGGTAGCGGAATCCCACGCCCTGCACGGTTCCGTAAAACCGGATATATTTGCGGATTCTGTCCGGCTCTCTCATATTTTAATCACCGGCTTTTTGGGCTTTGGAGCTATCTGAGGGGTGTCGGTGAGCTGTGCCATAACCACGCGGTAGAGCGTTTCGGGGTCGTCGAGGAACCTGTCGCGCACAACCGTTGCGTAATTATAGGTAGGCACATAGACCTTTACGCTCATTGTTTCCATTGTGCCGTCGTTGACAGTGCAGGTCACATGATAGCCCTTGTCGCACGCTTCGATGCGGGTCTTGTTCTGTCTGCTTACGTGGCGGCGGTTGATGAGCTTCGACATCGCGTCGAGCGATTTTTCCCTGATAGTCAGCGGGAGAGCGTCGTAGAGCGTATCGGCGATTACCTTGCCGCTCTGGGTTATCGCAAGCGCGCCGTCGCCGGAATTTTCAGCGACATTACCCTGCTTTATGAGCGAAGAGATAGCGTCGCTGACCTCGAAATAATTTGCGAAGCCCTTTTCCAGAAAAATATCCGTCATTTCCTTGCGGGAAAGGGGCTGCGTGCTGTGACTGAGCAGAAAACAGACCAGCACCTTGATGTCGCTTTTGTTTTTAAGCCCGTCGGGTCTTACGCCTCCGGTGAAAGCGTCTATATTGTCCTGCTGCATTTTTTCAGACCTCCTTACCGGAAATTTTAATTCTTATATAACTATATTTTAACCTCAGATGAATGTGATTTCAATAGCAAAATTATAATATTATTAATTTCGCACAAAATCCTGTTGAAAGTTTACCAAAAAAATTTTAAAAAACTGTTCCATTTTTAATGAGATTATGATATAATCTCATAGAAAGGATGTGTCTTATCAGCATATGGAAAACAAAAAATATACAATCAAATGTCCCGAGTGCGGCACAGACGTAGAGGTCTCCCGTCCCGCGGTAATTAATGTGCAAAATGACCCTGAATATAAGATAAAGGTACTCACAGGCGAGCTTTTCAACGAAAAATGCCCCAAATGCGGTCAGGGACTCCAGGTGGTATCCAGAATCACATATCACGACATGGATAAGCGCCTGATGATATATTTCAGACCCATCACCTCTCAGGACGAGCTTAAAACCTTCGACTATGAAGCCATAAGAAGCGCTATAGAGGATAATTTCAAGGCTCCGAATTACGCTATCCGCGTGGTGACGACGGTAAACGAGCTTATGGAAAAGATCAAGATTGCCGAATTCGGGCTTAACGACGGCGTTATCGAAATCGCAAAGTTCGTGTATTTCGACATTTTCACCAAGCAGTTCGACGGCGTAGGCGTTGTAAATATTTACTACGAGCGCCGCGACGACAAGGACGCTCTTATCTTCTTCTGCAATGACGGAAAGACTCGTTCAATTCTGATCGCTCCGGAGGTTTACTCCTCCATTGAAAAGCGCTTTTCCGCCGTCGTGAATGCCATCTACACCTCGCGTGTCTGCATGGTCGGACGCGATTGGGCGCTCCGCATGATAAAGGCTTACAGCAAGCTCGACAGCGAAAACAATGGGGAGACTCCTGATCTCAAGCCCGAGCTGAAGCTTCTTGAATCCGAAAACTGACGGCATTTCAGCGTTTTAAGCTTGATCCGGCGTTGTCGAAATTATCCTCGCTCACAATATAATGGGGACGGCGCTTGACCTCATAATAGATTCTGCCTACATATTCGCCTATGATGCCAATTGAGAAAAGCTGTACGCCCCCGAAAAGGCTTATTGTGAATATTGTGGTAAAATATCCTGGGAGATCTATTCCCTTGAAAATTATTCCGATAAGGAGAAATACCAGATAGAGCAGACTCACAATTATGGCAATCGCTCCGGTGAAAATACAGAATCTCAGAGGCTTGTTGTTGAAGGAAAGAATGCCGTCAATACCGTACCTTACAAGGGAAGCGAAGCTCCACTTGCTTTCGCCGGCTGCGCGGCTGCGGTTTTTGTAGCTGATTATCTTTTCCTTGAAGCCTATCCATGAGAACAGTCCCTTTGAAAAGCGGTTGTATTCGTTCATAGTGAGAAGCGAGTCCAGAGCCTTACGACTGAGCATGCGAAAATCGCCTATTCCATCGGTAAGCTCCACGTCGGTAAGCCTGTCTACAATTTTGTAGTAGGTTTTGGCGAAGAAGCTGCCGAGCTTTCTGTCGCCCGTGCGGTCGCGCTGCGCTATAACCTGATCGTAGCCCTCAAGTCCGTAAATGAGCATTTCACCGATAAGCTCCGGCGGGTGCTGGAGATCCGAGTCCATTATGACGGTAAATTTGCCTGAGGAAAACCTCATTCCGGCGAGCATTGCCGATTCCTTGCCGAAATTACGGCTGAATGAGATATATCTCACATGGCTGTCGTTTGCGGAAAATTCCTTAATAACGTCAAGAGTGCCGTCACGGCTGCCGTCGTCCACAAATATCATTTCGTAATCGTCGGTTATCCCGCTGAGAGCCTTTGAAAGCTCGTTGTAGGTGAGTTTTATTACCTTTTCCTCATTGTAGCAGGGCAGCACCGCTGAGATCAGCATTTTAATTTCCCCCTCCGATAGGTATTTTCATTCGTTAATTATAATGCCCATATTATAAGAACTGAAACACGGAAGGTTCCGCTCCGAGATTTTTCGGCGAAACCTTCCGCTTTTTATAATCCGCTTATTCTATGCTTATGACTCCGTTTATACGGGATAGCTTTGATGTTATCTGAGCGAGATGCTCCTTGCTGCTTACCGAGATGGTAACGGTAATGATCGCGTTGTCGTCCTTGAGTTCACGCGAATTGAGCATGCTTATGCTTATATGCATCATTGAAAGCTGGGTGGTTACGTCGGCAAGAAGTCCCTTGCGGTTAAGGCACAAAAGCCTGAGCGTTGTTTTGAATTCACGGTAATTAGTATTTTCGCTCCAGTAAACCTTTATCCAGCGTTCCGGCTCTTCGCAGTCCCCGATGTTTTCCGGCACGTTCGGGCAGCTTCTTTTATGCACCGACACGCCGAAGCCCCTTGTGATAAAGCCGATTATTTCATCGCCCGGAAGCGGATTGCAGCAGCGCGACATTCTGATCTGACAGTTGTCCAGACCCTCGACACGTACTCCGGGGTCGCCCTTGTGACTTCTGTGCTCCGAGTTGTCAAAATCGCCCTCGATACCCTGAAGCCCCATAGGTTTGATGACGATTCTCGCGTAATCCTCACGCAGACGCGGCATGAGCTTGGTCATTATTATGCCGCCGTAGCCTATCGAGGCGTAAAAGTCGTCCACACTGTCCTTATGCGATTTGCGTATCTGCTCCTGCATGAATTCATCGAATTTATCCTCCGGCAGGATAAGTCCGGCACGCTTCATCTCGCGCTCGAATTCAGCCTTGCCCTCTTCGATGTTTTCGGCTCTGCGCTCGTTCTTGAACCATGAGCGTATTTTGGTCTTTGCCTGACTTGTAGTCGCCATGTTGAGCCAGTCGCGGCTGGGACCGTTGGTTATCTCCTTTGAGGTCTGTATTTCAACCACATTGCCCGTCTGGAGCTGGGTGTTGAGCGGTACTATTCTGCCATCTATCTTTGCGCCTGTCATGCGGTGTCCCACTTGGCTGTGAATGGCATAGGCGAAGTCTATCACTGTCGAGCCGGCGGGAAGCACCTTTAGGTCGCCCTTGGGCGTGAATACATATATTTCCTCCGGCATTATGTCGTCGTGAATCACGGTGATAACGTCGGCGCTTTCGCTGTCCATCTGATCCTCGATCATCTTGCGGATCCATGTGACCGTGTTTTCAAATACCTTCTTACCGCCCTCGGCGGCTCCGCCCGTCTTATACTTCCAGTGAGCCGCGACGCCGTACTCGGCTGTGCGGTGCATGTCCTTGGTGCGTATCTGCACCTCAAACGGAACGGCGTTTTCGTGCGGATCCGTACTCTTGCGTATTACGGTGGTGTGCAGCGACATATAACCGTTGGACTTTGGCATGGCTATATAATCCTTGAAGCGGTTGGGGAGAGGAGTATATGTGGTCTGTACCACGCCGAGCGCCGCGTAGCATTCCGCCACGGTGTCAACTATAACGCGCACAGCGTAGATATCGTAGATATCCTCAAAGCTCTTTCCCTGCATTATCATTTTGTGGTATATGCCGTTAACCGACTTGACTCGTCCCGACATCTCCACATTCGGGATATACGGCAGCAGCTTGCCGCGAAGCTCCTCCTTTATGCTTTCAAGAAATGTCTCGCGGTCCGATTGCTGCGCGGACAGTCTGTCGCATATCTGCTTGTAGCCAATGGGGTCAAGATATCTGAGCGAGAGATCCTCAAGCTCCTCCTTGACCTGACGTATTCCCATTCTGTGAGCAAGGGGCGCATATATTTCCAGCGTCTCCCTTGCGATATTTCTCTGCTTCTGCGGGTACATCGCGCTGAGAGTACGCATATTGTTAAGTCTGTCGGCGAGCTTTATGATAAGCACGCGGATATCCTTGTTGGTTGCTATGAGCATACGGCGCACGTTTTCCGCCTGATGCTCCTCCTCAGTATTGAAGCCGAGCTTGCTGAGTTTTGTAAGTCCGTCGATGATCTGTGCGGTGGTGTCTCCGAAATTGCTTCTGATATCCTCTAATGTGACGGGAGTATCTTCCACAACATCGTGAAGGAGGGCTGCGACCACACTTTCGGTGTCCATGCCAAGCGAAACAAGGATATTCGCCACCGAAACGGGGTGAACGATGTACGGTTCTCCCGATTTGCGCTTCTGACCCGCGTGAGCCTTGTTTGCGAAAAGATACGCCTTTTCAATGGCAGCCATATCGTAATCCTTGCCGCTTTTAATTATGCTCGATACCAGTTGATCGTATGTCTGGTAAGTTTCAACCACGTTGTCCGTAAAATCCCTCTCGTTGGCGTCTTTTTTAACGCCGTCTTCAATTCCGTTTGTCATATGGTCTTCCCTCCTCAAAACGGTTTTATTTCAGATTTCTCCTGATTCAAAAATAAACGCAATATTTTAAAATATGAGATCAGATGTTTCTGTATCCGACACGCAATGCCGTAGGAACGTTCTCCGGAGACGTCTTTTGATTTTGTCCGTCCCTGTTTGCGGCTTCGACGCAGATTACAGAGCCGTCGTCGCTTACGTCGATCAGTCCGCATTCGCTCAGTATTCTCAGAGATGTGAGCATAGCGGCAAATTCCACTCCCACGCGCTTCATACGGCAGCCGAGAACCTCGGCTCCGCCCCCGTAACCGCCGTAAACAGCTCGGTAGACAGCTCCAAGAACGGCGCGTGTCGGTCTTAATCTATTTTTCTCTTCCTCGGTGAGCGTCTCGCCCCTCATCATTCTTTCAAAGAGACGTCTGCCGTCATTCATTTCGTCAAAGTGTGTTTCCGAAAGCCTGATATCCCTGATTACAAGAGTAAGGCATTCTCTGTTGCGGTAAGTGGACTTATCGAGAGTTATGGCTATATCCACCACGTCTCCGGCAACAAAAGGAAAATCCTCGTCAGGCGTTGAGAATTTCATGGCTGTGATTAATGTGCCGCCGCGTTCCAGCGTCAGACGTTGATGCTTGCCTCCGCCAGCCCCGTATACGTCCGTTATTTTCAGACCCATGACGGCTATCATGGGCACGGGATTATCCGCACCGAACGGTTCGAGCAGCTGCGACGCTTCGCAGAGCTGCATTGTGATGGCGGATGGCGGAAGCTGACAGTCTATGTTTATCTCCGGCGACGGCATTACCGGATATTTTTTTTCCGCGTATTCGTTAATTGCCCTGCGGAAGCTGTCGATGTTTTCCGTCCTGAGATTGATTCCCGCCGCAAGGGTGTGACCTCCGAATCCCGTGAGATGCTCAGAGCAGGCGGAGATGGCTTCATACAGCGAAAAACCTTCTATACTGCGTCCGGAACCCTTTGCCTTCTCACCTTCATATGATATGATGAAGCAGGGCTTTCCGTACCTCTCACATATCCTTGACGCGAAAATGCCTATAACGCCGCCGTTCCACTTTTCACCCGCTATAACAATGACGCGGTCATAAATGGCGGAGTTGTCTTTTTCGAGCATTTCCGTGACCTCGCGGTCTATCGTCTGCTCGATTGACTGACGCTCCCTGTTTTTTTCAGTGAGTTCTTCGGCGAGCATCAATGCCTCGTCATCGTCGTCAGTGATAAGCAGTCTGACAGCGTGTGAAGCGCTTCCGAGTCTTCCTGCGGCGTTCAGTCTGGGCGCGATTACAAACGCAATGCTCGTGGAGGTGATTTTTCTTCCGGTCATACCTGCCATATCGATCAAAGCGCATATTCCCGGACGGCAGGAATTCTGGAGCTGACGCAGACCCAAACGCACAAGTCTGCGGTTTTCTCCGGTGAGACTTACAACGTCCGCCACCGTACCGAGCGCCACAAGGTCGCCGCAGTTTTCCATTACCGTCATGCTGTCGCCCTCAAGGGCGCATACGAGCTTAAATGCAACGCCGACGCCGGCGTATTCTTTGAATTCGCACGGACTATCTTTTCTGTGCGGATCGACAACGGCGATTGCGTCAGGCAAAGCTTCGCCCTCCTGATGGTGGTCTGTAATCACCACGTCAATTCCGAGCGAACCCGCGTAAGCGACCTCGACAGCAGCCGAGATGCCGTTATCGACGGTTATGATAAGATCTACGTTGTTTTCATGGAGGATATCGATTGCGCCGCGGTTGAGACCGTATCCCTCGCCCTCGCGGTCGGGAATGTAGTACATCACATTTGCGCCCGACGATTCGAGATAGGAATATAGCAAAGCGGTGGAGGTTACTCCGTCCACGTCGTAATCGCCGTACACCGCAATTCTCTCAAAATTATCTATAGCGCGGCGTATACGGGTTACAGCCTTATCCATATCGATAATGTCATAAGGGTCGATGAATTCGGCGGTATCGTCGCAAAGACCCAACATATCGCATATAAGTCCGTCGGAGCAAAATCCCCTTGAAGTCAGCAGGTGCGCGGCAAAACCGTCTATGCCAAAGCGCTGCGCGACGCTGCGGGAGAGCGTTTTGTCGGATTTGGCAATACGCCACCGGCGAAAAGACATTGGACTCACCTCCTATAATGCAATGATATGATAATTTAATATTATACTATATAAAGCCGTTTTTTGCAAGGCTTTATTATCATAGTCAAAAAATATTTTTATACATCGTTGCATATCAATAAGATTTATGCGGATTATTTTCCGCCATATTTTGCCAAAATCCTCGTTAATACACAAAGTATTGCCTGCGGTTTTGGCTGCATCTGGCGAAAAATCTTACTGCGCATGACGCATGCTCCGAGAATCTAAACAGGCTCTTATAAAAAAGTTCGCCTGCGACAGACCGGACCTTTTTGCTAAGTCTGCCGCAAGCGTTGCGTTTTTATTTCATTTTACTTTATTTTTTCTTAGGGACAAGCATCTCCTTGCCGCCCATGTACATACGAAGCTTTTCGGGGATTTTAACAGTGCCGTCCGCCTGAAGGTTGTTTTCAAGGAACGCGATCAGCATTCTCGGCGGGGCTACAACCGTATTGTTGAGTGTGTGTGCAAGGTACTTCCTGCCGTCCTCGCCGACCACGCGGATCCCTAAACGGCGCGCCTGCGCGTCGCCTAAATTCGAGCAGGAGCCTACCTCGAAATACTTCTTCTGGCGCGGCGACCACGCTTCAACGTCCACCGACTTTACCTTCAGGTCGGCAAGGTCTCCGGAACAGCATTCGAGCGTGCGGACCGGAATATCCAGAGAGCGGAAGAAGTCCACCGTATTCTTCCAGAGAACGTCGTAGTATTTCGGGCTGTCCTCAGGCTTGCAGACAACGATCATCTCCTGCTTCTCAAACTGATGAATTCTGTAGACGCCGCGTTCCTCTATGCCGTGGGCGCCCTTTTCCTTGCGGAAGCAGGGCGAATAGCTGGTGAGCAGCTTGGGAAGCTCGCTCTCCTTGGTTATGGTATTGATGAATTTGCCTATCATGGAATGCTCGCTCGTGCCTATGAGATAGAGATCCTCGCCCTCTATCTTGTACATCATAGCGTCCATCTCGGCAAAGCTCATCACTCCGTCAACGACGTTCCTGCGGATCATATAGGGCGGAATCACATATGTAAAGCCGCGGTCGATCATGAAGTCCCTCGCATATGAGAGAATCGACGAATGCAGTCTCGCAATGTCGCCCATGAGATAATAGAATCCGTTGCCCGCGACGGAGCCTGCCGCGTCAAGGTCTATGCCGTCGAATGTCTTCATGATATCGGTGTGGTAGGGGATTTCAAAATCCGGCACTACTGGTTCACCGAAGCGCTCCACCTCGACGTTCTTGCTGTCGTCCTCGCCTATCGGAACAGACGGATCTATTATGTTGGGAATGGTGAGCATTATTGTGCGTACCTTGTCTTTAAGCTCGGCTTCCAGCCTTTCACATTCCGCAAGGCGCTCGGAGAATTGTGTGACCTTGACCTTTTCGGCTTCGGCTTCCTCCTTCTTTCCCTTTGCCATAAGTGCGCCTATGCCCTTGGATACCTTGTTGCGGTTGGCGCGGAGACCGTCCGCCTCCTGCATTATCGTGCGAAGCTCCTTGTCGAGAGCGATTACCTCGTCAACGAGAGGCAGCTTGCTGTCCTGGAATTTCTTTTTTATGTTTTCCTTTACAACGTCGGGATTTTCTCTGAGAAATTTAATATCCAGCATTTTTTATCACCTTTGTCCTTTAGAAATTGGTTTAATGGATTTATTATACATCAAACCCTTTGAAATATCAATATAATTTTTACATTTTCACCGGCAGGAAATTGCAGTAAACGAACGCCAGCTTCACAAGCGTTTTGCTGCGGAATATGAGGTTCTTTTTGTTGGCGAAATAATACCTGTTGCGCTTCCAGCCCGGAAATCCGGAATCGAGATATTCATACGCACGGTCGATAAATCGCAGCTTGAAGAGCTTGTTTTTGTCGTCGTATGCCCGCTTGACGCGGATAAAAATATGCACAAGGATCACCCATTGTATGACCTCGCCTATTCTGGAATAATCGTTCAGCCGGTGCGCCCTTTCTTCTATGATGTCGCAAGCCTTGAAAACGTCGAACGCCTTTTCGTCGGCGGAATTGCTTATCGAATCGCCGCGCAGCCTGCGGTATGTGTAATGCGCGTCCGGCACGAGAGCTATCCTGTCGGCGGTGAAGAGAATACCGTAGATGATCGCCACGTCCTCATAGCACATTCCGTATGGGAACATATTGTCCTCGGTGAACAGACTGCGGCGAATGACCTTGTTACAGAGATACGGACGGCATAGCTTTATCTTTTCAGGGTTCTCGCTGAGGGATATGCAGCATTCCTGCTTGATTCTGTCCTGAATATGCACGTTGTCCTCGCTGCCTATCATTTCAATGACGTTTCCGGCGCAGACATCCGCGCCGAATTTCAACGCGCCGTTGCACAGCTTTTCAAAAAATTCCGGCTCCACGCAGTCGTCGCTGTCCACAAAGCCTATGAATTCGCCTCTCGCGTGTCTTACGCCGAAGTTTCTCGTGTCGGCTACTCCGGCGTTCGGCTTGTCAAATCCCCGGAATTTTTCAGGATATTTTTTCTCGTAAGCTCTGATAATTTCCATGGAATTGTCTGTCGAGCCGTCGTTTACCATAATTACCTCCATAGAGCCGATAGTCTGAGCGGCGAGGGAATCAAGGCATTTTGTCATAAATTCCGCCGAATTGTATATCGGCACAATGACAGAAACTCTGATTGAACTTTCCATATATCTCTTCCTTTTTTAATTAGTCACAGCACGATTTTGCTGCATTTCCACTCGCCGTGGGCGGTCTCGAAGGCGGCGGTCCAGCCGTTGAAGCTCTTTTCGGAAATAACCTCGCTCTGTCCGCCGTGGTAAGCCGTGAGTGCCTGCTCGAAGCATTCGCCCGCAAAATTCGCGACGACGTCAAATCTGCTTTCGCCAAGAATACGCCTGTAATTGTTCTTTATATCGTCCGAGTCGAATAATCTCAGAAGCTTCGACGTGCTTGCCTTTTCGGGATCAGTCATTCCGGCGAGAAGCGCAGCGGGTAAGCTCCGCGGAATAAGCCCGTTGCGGCAGAGGACCCGCACGCAGTCATTGACGCGCATTATCTCGTCGGTGCATTTGCCGCAGTCGTCTATCAGCAGCGTAACGTCATTGGTTTCATAATCTATGCCGTCGAGCCATTTCAGGATTTTATCCGTGTGTTCTCCCTTGGCGAAGCTCCCGCCAGCCACGAGAATTCTTTTCTTTCGGGAATTGTCGGATTGCACTGAGCGGCATGCCGATTCATCGCCGTGCAGGATAACGTCTGTAACCCTTCCGGTAACCTTGCCGTCGTCGAATTCGCACGCCCATGTCTTCATCTTGTCGTATGCGCTGCCGTATTCGGCACGCAGCTCCGAGGCGCGGTTTATCCATCCGGCTACGTCGCCCATGTCGCCGGAATACGGTCCCGGAAGCTGGTGAAGTCCGAAATAAACCCCGCGGTATTCCCTGTAGCTTTCGAGGTCGGGAATGTAGAAAATTATGGGACGGTCGGTAAGCAGGAAGTCAAAGAATATGCTCGAATAATCCGACACAAGCACGTCGGTAACCGACATAAGCTCGTCGGTGTCGATTGACTGGGGAACATACCTGCCGCTCTTTTTTTCCGCGTCGGAAAGAAGCTTGTAGACCATCGGGTGAGGCTTAATGAGAATCTGGTATTTCTCCGTGTCGATATGCTCGTAAAGATAACCGCAGAATTCATCGTAACGGGCGATGTCCTTGTCGGCGCGGACGAACGAGGAGCCTTTCCATGTAGGAGCGTAGAGAATTATCTGTTTTTTTTCGTCGATGTAAATGCCGCGGTTGATAAGCTTTTCTATAATGTCGTCACGCTTGGTGGTGAAAAGCATATCGTTGCGGGGATAGCCGTTTTCAAGCAGCTTTCCCGAATAGATTCCTCCGAGCTTGAAGCCCTCAAGATAAATTTTTGTCATGAACCGGCAGGGAGATATAAGATAATCCGTAAGCAGGAAATTCCGCGTCATATTGCGGGTGGTGAATTTGCCGTCCGGCACGTCGTAGCCCAGCGTTTTCAGCGGGATTCCGTGCCAAGTATTTACATAGACCTGCTCCGGCTTCTTGGTGAAATAAAATGGGAGAGTGCTGTTGATGATTATGTATTTGGCGCTTGTGAGAGCATTGAAATATCCGGCGCTGTTCTTTTCGACGAATATTACGTTTGTCCAGTCGGCAAGCTCCTTTTTGAGCTGCTTGCGCTCGGCGGGGTCGTCGATCTGCCAGACATGCGTGTATTTATCGAATTCGCGGGTTTCCATCAGCCTGCGGAATATCGCGTAGGGACCGCAGAGCATACCCGCGCCCTGGTGTGAGGAATAGAATATCAGACCTTCGTTAACCCTGTTTCTTTTATAATATTTTGCGTACCTGCCAGCCAGAATCATTGTCGGCAGATTTTTTACGGTTTTTTTTATTCCCAAAGGACAGTCACTCCTTTAATCATTGATGCCAAGCGTGAAACGCGTCAGAAATGGTGCTTTATGACGCGCTTTTCGGGTGGCGGAGGGGTCATGTAGTCGCCGTAGACGGTGGTGAGGATAAGATCGGCGTCCTGAGGTATGGGGAACATTCCGTCCTCGAACGGTACGCGAACCGGCTCGCCGAATGCCTCCTTAGGAAAGGTTTCCTTTTGCACCTTATAATAGCTCGCAAGACATACGATGTATTTGTTGTCGGGGCTGTTGTATCTGACGTAATTCCTGTTAATACAGCGGAACAGGAAATCCCGCGTGACGAAATGCGAAACTAAGCGAAGCGCCTTCGCCGCGAAGGAATTTGCTTCGGCGGTTCCCATCTTCTGGGAGAGCGTGCCGCGCAGTATACGCATTTTGGTTCCCTGCCACGTCTGTGCCGGCGAGGAAAGCGCGGGCACGTTGTCAAGCGGGAAAATATCTATCATCGGACCGTTGTTCGGGGTTACATGGGCTATGTGCGACTGACGGAATTTCGGGCTGTCGGTTATCAGACGCACCTTGAGCAGCGGAGTCCAGCAGTTTTTCATGGTGGTATAGTGCTGTATCTCGTACTTTTCCCCCATAGCCTCCGGCGCGATTTTAAGAAAGCGCTCATAGTCGTCCCGCATCATGAGCAGATCTACGTCGTCGTCCCACGGAATGAAGCCCTTGTGACGCACCGCGCCGAGCAAGGTTCCCTCTCCGAGATAATACGGAATGTTGTACCCGGCACACACCCTGTCGATATCCTTGAGCATGGCGAGAGTGACCTGCTGCAGCTCATGCACAAGCTGCATGGCTTCCTCCTGCGTTTTTTCCGCGGGAATGTTTGTGTTGTTGGTCATAGGTTTGTCAGTCCCTTTGTTCAGATTGATGTCAATGCTCATTTATAGTTTATTATCTGTTCTCTCTTACTGGTGGTCGCGGTTCCAGACGGACCATTTGATGTTGCCGTCGGTCGCCATGAAGTAGTATTCGCGCACCTGAGTGCCGAATTCGTCGGCGTCGGCTTCGCAGTCGTAATAGTAATACATGCCGTTGAGACGCATTCTGTTCCAGTAGTGGAGAATATCGCGGCGGAATTCGGTGTCGCCGTTGAGAACGAAGCGCCCCTTTATCATCTCGCAGTCGTAACCGGCGGCGTTGCAGAGCGATTTGAAGAGCATTGAATAATGACGGCTGTCGCCCGTGCCGTTCTTAAAGAAATATCTCAGCAGGGTAAGCTGCTCCTCGCTCCTGTCCGGAACGTTTTCATAGCGAATGTTCGTCCCGACATAATAATATATAGCCCACAGACGTTCGGAGTCGCTCATATCGTCGTTGATTATATCCTCAAGAATCACCTTGAGTCTGTCGTTTATCGCGTCGTCCTCGGTATAGACCGGTTCCTTTGACGAATTATGGGCGGTAGCGGAATGGGTCGTCAGACCGCCCTCGTCCTCCAGACCGTCGAAAGCGTCCTTGATAAGCCTGTTGATCTCCTCGTCGGTGACCTGAACTCTCGATTCCTCATTGTAGGCGTTGTAGCTGCGCTCGTCGAGGAATATCTCTTCCATAGCCTCAACGCCGCCGGAAGAGCCGCGTGAAAGGAGGTAATACGCGCCGAACGCTCCGCCGCCGATAAGGGCGATAACAAGCAACACAATCCCCACCGCCTTGGCGATGTCAAAAAGGCTCATATAGCTCATGTCGGAGGCAGCCTGATCCGCAAGCACGGTGAACACTGAGGACTTTCCCGGAACGGGAACGAGTCTCCACGGGTCGATGTCGATAGTGCGGTTTATACGCCGCCAAAGCTCCTCCTTTTCGTCAGCCGTCAGACTGTCGGGAATATCGGAAAGGGTCTTTTCGTGAATCATACTGAGCCTGTCCTTGCGCACAAGGTAGCGCAGAGTCTTGTCAACCTCCTTGCGCTGCCAGTACTCCACGCTCGGAGCCTTGCGGAGATCGGATATGTCAAAGTACATGTCGATGAACGCCTCGCGGCACACCGTCATGGAATCGCCGTGATTCAGGCAGCGTTCAAAGATGTAGGCGAAAACGCGGTCGCATGTCCTGTTGTAGAACTGCATGAATGTCTCTCTTTTTTTCTGATACTTTTTTCGGTTTGCCAGACGCGCCAAAAAATCACCGCCCTGTCTGATGAATAAATAAAAATCATTCCGATTAATTCAGTATATCAAACAAGACGGTGATTTACAAGTGTTTAATTGTTACATTTCTTCAAAAAAGAATCAGTCCTTGACCGCGAGACGCTTTTCTATGAGCGCTATCACTTCCTCGAGTGTCCGCAGACGGGCATACTTCTTGTCGTTGGATTCAACGATGACCCACGGCGCGTTGGGGGTATTGGTCTTTTCTATCATTTCGTTGACGGCGACCTCGTAATCTCCCCACTTGGCGCGGTTGCGCCAGTCCTCGTCGGTTATCTTCCACTGCTTCGAGGGGGTATTCTGACGTGCGGTGAAGCGGACAAGCTGCTCGTCGCTGTCGATATGCAGCCAGAATTTAACGACGATTGCCCCGAAGCTTGTCAGGCTGTATTCAAAGCGGTTAATCTCGTCGTACGCCTGCTTCCATTCGTCCTCGGTGCAGAAGCCCTCTATGCGCTCTACAAGCACTCTGCCGTACCATGTGCGGTCGAATATCGCGGTGTGACCGTCCTTGGGCAGACGCGTCCAGAACCGCCAGAGAAAATGGCGCTGCTTCTCGTCGGGAGTCGGAGAACCTATGGGCAGCACTTCATAGCCCCTCGGGTCAAGCGCCTGCGTTATACGGCGGATATTTCCGCCCTTGCCTGCCGCGTCCCAGCCCTCGTAGGCGATGATGAGCGGAATCTTGCGGCGGTAAAGCTCGTTTTGCAGAACGAAGAGTCTGTCCTGCAGGGCTTTGAGACGCTTCTTGTAGTCTCCGTCCGCGACCTTCTGCGAGAGGTCAACGTCGCTCAGGCTAACCGAGACCTGCGGGTGAACGGGGCATTTTACGCCGATACGCTCAGGATTGACACGCAGTCCCCTGCTCTTCTGTTCGAGAGCGCGTTCCATTGCGGATATCATTATGGAATACATTGTGATGGAAGCGGTGTCCCTGTCGGACGTGTTTACAACGTGCCACGGAGCGGCGGCTGTGTTGGTGCGGTCGAAAAGCTCGCAGAGCATGCGGTAGACCTTGACATAATTGCCGTTCTGCTTCAGGTCGGACTTCTTGACGCGCCACTCAGTCGATTTGACGGATTTGAGCTTGTTGAAGCGCTTCTTCTGTTCCTCGCTGGAAATATGCAGGAAGAATTTGATGAGAAGATAGCCCTCGTCTGTGAGCTGTGATTCAAAGTCGAGTATCTTGTAGATATTTTCCTCGTCCTCTTCCTTGAGCTTCTTGCCCTCCTTGAAGTCGATGCAGCGGTACCAGCTGCGGTCGAATACGGAAATATTGCCGTTTGAGGGGAGATTCAGCCAGTAACGGCGCATCTGAGGGAAGCGTCTTTCCTCGTCGGTGGGCTTTGTCATGGAATACACCTTGAAGCCTCTCGGATCGAGCGAACGGATAAGCCTGCCTATCATAGTGCCCTTACCCGAAGCGCTCCAGCCCTCGAATACTACTACCGTCGGGATTCCTGCCGCTTTCATCTCGCGCTGAAGCTCGCCGAGCCTTACCTCCAGCTCCTCCAGTGAGGAATATACCTCGCGCTTGCTTTCCTCAACGCCTCTGTCAAATATGTCAAACATAAAAATAATCCTCCGATATTTTTTATTTTATCTTATTATAAAGCCGCAAATGTGCGGATTCAACAGTTATATTGTTAAAATTATATATATTCCCGTATATCATGGTGATATTTTAATGATTTTTTTATTGAATTAAGAACATAATTCACAAATATCAAAAAAATAAAAAAATTATGGAAAACCTATTGACAAATCCGGAAAAACGAATATAATATTAGAGTCGCTTGGAGAGTACAGGCGGTGACAATAATAAATATTGCGGAATTGTGTAAGGGTAGCACGACAGACTCTGACTCTGTTTGTCTGGGTTCGAATCCTAGTTCCGCAGCCATCAATGA
>ONCX01000054.1 GCA_900316455.1 uncultured Eubacteriales bacterium | reverse complement strand
GTAGACCGAATCGATCAGCAGACGGAAGCCCTGCCGACGGAATCCTAAAATAAACAGCGGCACATTCATCACAATGACCGTGATACCGACAGGCACGGCGGGGATAAACCGATTGAGCGTCTGCGCCAATCCGGTGAAGCCGCCCATGACGATATTGTTGGGAACAAACAGCCATTCAAAGGCAAACGCGTAGATAAAGCTGCCTAAGGTAATAAGCAGCAGATTTTTGACGATACGCGATTTTTTGATTTTTTGTCTGATTCTTTTGATACTGAACACTCCTGCATTTTTTTATTTTGTCGAAGTATTGAAAATTTGTTTCATACGTTCTCCCGCTTCACGGTGGCTTTCTGATTCCTCATAGAATTCCTTCATCATGTCGCAGGGGAATTCACCGCACTGACCGCAGACTTCGATTTTTCTGTCACGGCAGCATTTCACGGGCTGACAAATATCGTTTTCCTGCCACTGAGTGTCCCTGCATGACGGGCATTTGCCCTCTGTGTAATCGGTGCAAGCGAAGCAGTCCACTCCGCAGAAACCGAGATTTTTATATTCGGCTGATTGTGTCATTATATTTCACCTGCTTTTTTCAATTATCATTTATCATTTATCATTTATCATAGTATTCAAAAAGCCTTTCGTAAATCCGCCGTGTCTGCGCTTCATCACCGTAAGAAAGCGGATCATCGGCATAATTCAGCGTGATAAAAGGCTCAATGTTCATGACGCCGTCGGGCAGTTTGCCCCATAGTTCGTACATGCTTTTTGAAAATGCGGATAATTCTGTATCTTGATAAACAGAGCGAAGCAACTGTAGGAAACCTTTTCCGAAATCGTCGGGAGAAACAATCGCGTGTTCACATTCCGACAGAATGAATTCCGCGCTTTGCTCTGCGCCGTCGATACATTCCAATTCCCTCAGAAACCGGTTGTCGGGGTGCTTTTCAAGAACCGCGTCCAGCGCGTTGGCGTATTCATCGGCATAGATTTTTTCCGCGTCAAGACCTGCCTTCATCACATACGCATAGGGCAGAAGCGACTGTGTGACCATCGTCTGCCGTATGATTTGCAGCACGCGGAGTTCCCGCTTGATCATAATTTCGTCAAATGAATTGTCGCTGTGATATACGTCATTCACGCGGATTGCTTCGTCGATGTCGGTCAACCGCAGGGTGAATTCCGCTTCCCGCTCGTAATCGTCAAGCTGCTGCTCTCCGGCTTCCTGCTCCGTGCGGCAGACATAGTAGAAATTCTCCTGCTCAAAGACCGTGCCCGCGTCAATATTGCTCCTTTGCCGCCGCATGACGCTGCCGAATTCGGCTATGCTTTCGGGAATGACCGTGAGTCCGGTTTCCTCTCTGACTTCCCTGACAAGGGCGTTCCTTGCGGAAGGACGGCTGAATGTTTTGGTGCAGCCGTCGTAGTCGTGTAGATCAATTTCAAAAAGCTGTTTCATGTCAGATCCTCATTAGTGCCTGTTTAGTATTATTTTTCAGTTTTAAGTCTTCAGTCTTCAGTTAGCGGCGCGAATGTGCCGAGCCTCAGCTTCCCGCGCTTTCGTAAGCGTCGAGACCCTTGTGCCAGACGATCAGCGCTGCTGAAATAAGCGCCGCCGCGGCAGCCATTGGTGCAAGATTGCTGAAAACCGGCTGTGTGTGTCGCAGGAGATAGCTTGCGGGGTAGTATGAAGTGAGGGCGAAGGGAATGATGTATGTCACCGCGCCGCGCACGATACGGCTGTAGATACTCACCGGATACTGCGAGAACTGATTGATATTGTAAACCACCTCGACAATATGTCCGCTGCGCTTTGTCCAGAACGCTATGGAGCCGCAGATCGTCTTTATCGCGGCATAGATCAGCATTCCGAAAATGATTGCCATAATTGCCAGCGGGATATCGTACCAGATAAAGGGCAGATCAATATGCCTGAGAGAAGTCACGATAAGCGCGACGCCGACGATCAGCTTTCCGAAAGCGTCCACCTGAAATTCCTCCACGGTCACGATGAGCAGGGTGTTGATGGGACGGGTGAGGTATTTGTCAAATTCCCCCTTGCGTACCATCCAGTAGGCGACGTTCCATATGTTGTCAAAGAAAAGGTGATCCAGACCGTTGGGAAAGAGCGAAAAGCCATAGATAAAAAGCACCTCATAATAATTCCAGCCCCGCAGGTTTTCCACCCGTCCGAATACTATCGAAAGAAAGGCGATATTGACAGCCTGTTCCAGAAGAAATCCTATAGCTCCGGTCAGGAAGTCGATTTTATATTCCATGAGCTTTTTGAGATGCAGAGCCGCAAACATCCGTTGAAGCCTGAACCCTCTGTGTATTTCCTTAAAAAAATGCTTTATGCGTTTACTCAAAATATCCCTTCTTACTTATTTTATTATACGGCAGCCGAGAGGCGTTCTCAGCCTCCCTGTACGGAGACATGGCGGAGCGCCGTGGAGAGGATCAGCTTTGATATGATATAGAATACGATGACCCATGCGACCTGAACGGCAAGGCGGAGGGCTGTTTCAGCGGGGGAATACATTCCCATGTAGATCATAACGGGCGTGTAGCAGAGCGAAGCGAACGGCAGCCATTCGAGAACCTGCCGCAGAGCGCCGGGCATAAAAGCCAGCGGCAGCACGCCGCCGGAGAGAAAGCGAAGAATGCTTGACTTGATGATATTGAAGCCCCAGAGATTTTTGAGGAAGAACGCCATGAAGCCGAAGCACACGTTCATATAGAATGAGAAGAGATAGCTCATTGTCATACTGAAAATATAGAGCGCAAATGAAGCTATGTTGAAAGCAAAGCCGCCGTATGCGTTGAATTTATAGATTTCCACGCCTATAACCACCGGCGCGAATATCATTCCGAAGATGAGCAGCTTCCAGCCGATTTCCGTAAAAAGGAATGTGCTGTGAAAGCCGACCGGCTTGATAAGGCGCATGGCGATATTGCCGTCCCTGACCTCCTCGCCGACGTCATAGGAGCCGTCGCTGTCGGTGAGGAAATTTGTCATAGCGGTGATAAAGAGGAATACGGTCATATCTCTCATTGTGAAGCCGTTAATCATGCCCTCGCCGGAGGAATTAAAGACGGCGAGCCAGATATAATACATAACCAGGCAATAGACGATGCTTCCCAAGAACCATGCTAAGAAATTAGACCGGTAAGTCATTGCCGCCTGAATTCCAGCCCGCGTAAACGGCAGGTAAGTACGCAGATATTTTTTCAATTGTTGCAATATAGGTCGGACCTCCTTGTGAATAAGTAGTAAAGAGGATAGAGGAAAGCGTGAAGCGTCAATAACAAGCGAGCGAAACGCGCTAAAAAATACAACGGGTTAAGGCGAATCCCAAAAGAGCATGGAATAAGTTACGCCTATACCAATTTACGTCGCAGCGCTATGCTTTTTTTCTACAATTTAAATTTTGTAATCGCCCTGAGCAGCGCTTCATTAAAGCAGTCAAAAGTGTGATTTGCCTGCCATTCCTCATAGTCGTAGGGAATGCCTATCTCGTCGAGAACTTTACGGAATTTTTCATGGTCGCTATGGAAGTGGTCTTCCGTGCCGCAGGTGAGATAAAGCTCCGGTATAATTCCCCGCTCCTTGACGTGTTTGGCAAGCTCGGTGAGTTCATACTCCGGCTTCCATTCCAGACCGCTTCCGAATGCCGACGTGATGTCGGTGAGAAGCTGCCTGCCAAAAAGCTTAACGGCTTCCTCTATGCCCTGAGACGTTATGGATTGCATATTTTCCTTTATGAAAAGACAGCCCGAGGAAAACGCCGCGCATTTGCCGTATTGCTCCGGCTTCATCAATGCGCATCTCAACGCGCCGTAACCGCCCATAGAACAGCCCATTATCGCCGTGTTTTCACGCTCGGAGGTTATATTGAATACATTACGGCAGATTTCCGGCAGTTCCTCCGTGATGTAGGTGAAGTAGCGGAAGCCCTGCTTCATGTCCACATAGAAGCTGTGTCCCGCGTCGGGCATTATGTATATCGTATTGCCGCCCATCGCGTAAGCCGGAAGCATGGAATAATCCAGCCAGCTTGCGCTGTCGCCCTTCAGTCCGTGCAGCAGGTAAACCACGTTGTACGGCTTATCTGAATTGAGATTATTCGGCGTGACTATGGATATTGAGGAATCGTTCTCCAACACCTGTGAATACACAGTTCCTTTGAGTCTCATAAGAATCTACCTCCGTGTAAAATTATTCTCTATTTGCGTTTGACAGGTTGAAATTATGCCGTTCATCATTTATAATAAATGTGTGTATAATTTTTATATTATTATTTTGAATAAAGGAGAGTTGAAAAATGGGAATTATCAAAGCATTTACCGGCGCAACCGGCGGAGTTATGGCGGATCAATGGCTGGAAATGTATTACTGCGACAGCATTCCCGCCGGAATTTTGGCAGTCAGAGGACAAAAGCGCGTCAGCGAACGAAGCTCCAATACCAAGGGTAATGAGAATGTCATAAGCGACGGTTCGATAATTGTCGTCAATGAGGGACAATCCGCAATTGCCGTTGAACAGGGCAAGATCATCGGCGCATACACTCAGCCGGGGGAGAATGTGTTCCACGGCGGCAGCGCGAGCATTTTTTCCGGCGGCGGCGTGAAGGGGATAGGGAAGGAGATATTCAACCGCGTCGGCTTCGGCGGTGACGTCGCCATTCACCAGTTTATCCTGTATATCGATATGAAAGAACAGCTCGGCAATCCGTTCTCGGTGTCGTTCCCGATTTGCGTAAGCGATGACGAGATCGGGCTTCAACTCACTGCCACAGCGCGGGCAAGCGGCGTTTTCTCATTCAGGATAACCGACCCTGTGGCATTCTATAAGAAAATTTTCCGCGGCGCTTCCGGTACGATGCGTGTGAGCGACGTGCTGCCGCAGCTTCAGGCGGAATACGCAACCGCTATGATGGAAGCGTCGTCAAGACTCTTCGCCGGTTCATTGAGACTTTCGGATATGCCGGGGAAGGTGTCGAAAATCGCCGATGCCGTGAGCGAATGCATGACGGATAAATGGGTAGGTCTGCGCGGCTTCACAGTGGTTTCGACGGCTATTGACAGCCTGACCGTGCTTGACGCGGAAAAACGCACAATTCAGACCATTCAGCGCGACAAGATTCTCCGCGACCCCACAATGGCGGCTGCAACTCTGACCGGCGCGCAGGCTGACGCGATGAGGGACGCGGCAAGGAATGAAAGCGGCGGCGGCTTTGTGGCTGTGATGGCGGCGTACCCGCCCGCGCCAAATCCCGCTCCGCTCCCGAATGTGTCCGGCGTTCCGACAGCGAAGCCGTTGCCGAACGTTCAGTCCGCGCCGAAGGTTCAGAATATTTTCCTTGCTCAGGACGACGCTGACAAGCCTAAGCTCTGGTACTGCCCCAATTGCAAAAAATATCTCACATCAAAATTCTGCCCCGACTGCGGAGCCAAACGTAAGCAATGAGCGGCGCCGGCTGAATATTACATTTCAAGCCTTGCGATGTTCATACAGTGAAGTCAGTCCATTCAATGTGATTGTACTGCATAACGTCATCGGCAAACTTCATGCCTAATTTCTGATAGAACGGAACGGCGTTTTCGTTTGCGATAAGATAAACGGCAATATCCTTTTCACCGCCCGCGATTTCGTGGGCGGTTTTCATTAATTCCCTGCCGATTCCCTGATGGGTGTATTCGCGGTCTACGCCGAGATCCGTCACATACAGCCAATAGGCGAAGTCGGTAAGCCCCAGCAGCGCGCCGACTATTCTGCCGTTTTCGTCGAGCGCGGCAAGGCTTATGGATACGTTTGCCAGCAAACGGGGAATTCTCTCCTGAAACCGTTCCTTTGGATACTGTGAGCCGAGATCGGTTCTCTTCAAAAAGTCAATGTATTCCTCCGGCGTGAATCGGCGTTTTTCTATGATTATTTTTTCATTCATTAAATACACCACCTGATTTTTTTGAGATCAGGCGCAGGCGTACAGGTTACCTGCTGCCTTCCTCAACTTCTCCCTTGTAGAGCCGTCTGATGATTTCTTCAATGTCAGCGTCCTTTAAATTCACGTCCTTGACATGGATAGTGCCAAGGGTGTAATTCAGAATTTTTTCCACAGGTATCTTGTCGGTGTTGAAATTCACCGTGACTGTAGTTCCCTCAATTTTTACCGTGAGGTCGCTTTCGTCAGGAGAATTGCCGCTGAAGGCTTCCTGATAATTCAGGGCGTTCAGTGATGATTTATCCACAGCCTCAAAATTAAGCTCTCGCATCTGACCGTACTTCTGTTTCAAATTGTTAAGGCTGCCGTCGTAGACCTTCTTGCCGTGGTCTATCATGACTATCCTCTTGCAGAGGGTGGAAATGTCGTCAAGATCGTGCGTCGTAAGAATGACTGTCGTACCCTCCTGCTGATTGATGTACGTTACAGCCTTGCGGATATTGTCCTTGACTACCACATCAAGTCCGATTGTCGGTTCGTCAAGAAAAAGCACCTTGGGATTGTGAAGAAGTGAGGCGGCAATATCCGCTCTCATGCGCTGACCGAGCGAGAGCGTTCGCACCGGCGTTTTGATGAACGGCTGCAGCTCCAGCACATCGTCCAGAAATGCCATTTGTTTTTTGTAGCGCGCGTCGTCTATCTCGTAAATCTCCTTGAGCACGGTGTAGGTTTCGTTCAGCGGCAGATCCCACCAGAGCTGCGTTCTCTGACCGAACACAACGCCTATTTCCTTGACGTAGCGCTTGCGGTTCTTTCGGGGATCCTGTCCGTTGATGACGCAGCTTCCGCCGGTGGGTGTGAGAATTCCGGTGAGCATCTTTATCACTGTGGATTTGCCCGCGCCGTTTGGTCCGATAAAACCCAGTATCTCGCCCTTGTCAACGTGGAATGTGATGTCGTCCACAGCCTTGACGATCTCCGTCTTGGGGTTGAAAAGCGACTTCACGCTTCCCGCGAGTCCCGGCTGCTTCACGGTTTTTTTGAAGTATTTCTGTATGTTCTGCACATATATCATTCGTTCTGTTCCCCCTTTATTTTTTTCAATTATACCATTTAAAGAAAATCTTTGCAAGTGCATGGATATATTCTTTAGCATTTCTTTATAAAGTCATGAGAAGCCGACGAATTGACATTCAAATTAAAAAATCCGCACTGTCGGGGAATTGTCCTGACAATGCGGATTCTTTTTGATTGATAATTGACAAGGAGATTCTGATGAAATCAGCCCTTGACAGCGCCGTTGAGAACGCCCTTGACGATGTGCTTCTGGAGGCAGAGGTAGAGGATAACGATAGGCGTGATGGTGATGACCATGCTGGCCATGATCGCGCCCCATTCTACCTTGCCGTAGCCGCCCTGGAAGTACTGGATGACAATCGGAACCGTCTTGTAGAAGCGGATTCTGAGTACCAGATATGGCAGGAGGTAGTCGTTCCAGATCCACATGGTTTCCAGAATGCCGACCGAGATGATGGTGGGCTTCATGATGGGAAGCACCACGCTGAAGAAGGTCTTGATAGGACCGCAGCCATCGATCATGGCGGCTTCCTCAATTTCCAGCGGCACCGACTTCAGGAAGTTGGTGAACATGAAGAGCGCCGTGCCCGCGCCGAATCCTAAATAGACAATCGGAATCAGGAAGGGCGTGTTGAGCTGGAGGATATCGGTGACCTTCGAGAGCGGGAACATGATCATCTGGAAGGGAACGATCATCGAGAACAGACACAGATAGTAGAACAGCTTGGTGTACCATGTGTTGACCCTGATGACGAAGTAGGCGCACATCGAGGTACAGAGGAGGATCAAAGCCACCGAAAGCACCGTGATGATCAGGCTGTTGACCAGCGCCGAGAAGAAGTCCATCTGGGAGTTGACCGCTCTGTCGAAGTTCTCCAGACCGACGAACGACTTTTCATCCGGAAGGTTGAAGGGATCGCGGGAGATGGAGAGCTTCTCCTTGAAGGAATTGATCAGCACCATGATCAGCGGGTAGACCCAGAAGGCGCAGATGATGGTGAATACAATGGTAAAGATAATGTCGCTTGGTTTGCGCTTTACCTTGATCTCGTCAGCAGATTTGATCTTGGTTGGTGTATTGTTATCCGCCATATCAGTTCGCCTCCTTGCTCTGGGTGAATTTCAGCTGGATAATGGCGATCGCGCCGACCAGCAGGAAGAAGAGAACCGCCTTCGCCTGACCTATGCCCTTCCAGCCGACGCGGCTGTAGAAGGTGTTGTAGATGTTGAGGGCGAGCATTTCGGAATTGTGGTTGATGCCGCCTCCGGTCAGGGTCAGGTTCTGGTCAAACAGTTTAAAGCCGTTGGTAATGGTGAGGAATGTACACATGCTGATGGACGGCATGACAAGCGGAATGGTGATCTTGAAGAGAATCTGCTTATTGTTGGCGCCGTCGATTCTCGCCGCTTCCTTGAGGTCGTCGGAAACGCCCTGTAGACCCGCGACGTAAATAATCATCATGTAACCGACCTGCTGCCAGATCATCAGAATGAGCAAGCCGATAAAGCCGTTGGTGCCGTTGGTGGTGAGCGTCTGCTTCATGCCGACCAGAACGCCGTTGAGCAGGATCTTCCAGATAGTACCAAGCAGAACGCCGCCCAGCAGGTTGGGCATGAAGAAGATGGTGCGGAAGAGATTGGTGCCGCCGAAGTTCCGGGTGAGCAGCACCGCCACCATGAACGCGATCACGTTGATGGCGATGGTGGATAGTATCGCGAAGAGCGCGGTGAACCAGAAGGAATTGGCAACGATTCCGACTTCTTTTTCATCCCCCGTGAATATCTGCACAAAGTTGTCCAATCCGACCCATTCCATATTGTCGATGGTGTTGAATTTGAAGAACGACATATAGATGCCCATGCCGAACGGAATGACAAATCCGATCAGGAAGGCGAGGAGGGTAGGCAGCAGAAACAGGCAGAAATACAAGGGATTTTTTTTCATTACTTTTTCCATAAAAAGCCCCTTTCTGTTTAAGGAGAGGTGAGAAAGCGTTATGAATGAAAACGAAAGACTTAAACAAATAAGGGTGAACGGGCAAGCAACTGCCGTTCACCCTTACGGTAAGGTTTTAAGTTTTTACATTAAGCGACGTCTGCTTCATTTGCCGCCAGGGCAGAGAAAGCATCAGGTATCACTTATTTATTTGCAGCATATTCCTTTGCCCAGCCGTCAACGAACGCGACTCTTACTGCTTCCCAAGTATCATCACTCGGATTGGCAGCGTAAGCGGTCAGAGCGGATCCGACGTCGTTCTTCCACTGCTCGGAAGGCATGGTCGGGAAGTTCCAGGAAACAGGGGTCTTGCCGGCAGCGACCATTTCGTTGGCGAGCTTGACGAGTGTGTTGGAAGCTTCCTTAGCCTTCTTGAAGGGAGATACGAAGTTCATCTTGTTGGCAAGAGCGTCGGTGCCTTCCTCAGAGGTAACAACCCACTCCAGGAAGTCGAGGGTAGCCTTGACGTCTTCATCAGCAGCGTTGCCGTTGACGCAGAGGTAGTTCTCTGTGCCTGTGCAGACGCCCTGGTTCTCTTCGCCGTCAGCATCTATATAGATAGGAGTCCAAGCGAGGTTCTCGTCGCCGATTGCCTTCACAGCGTCATATTCCCATGTGCCGTTCTGGAAGAAGACAGCCTGACCATCGACAAACTCCTGCTCAGCGTCGCTACCGGTCTTGCTGGAAAGCAGAGCGGGTTCGGTTGCGGAATCGGTGATGTAGAGATCCCAGATCTTTCTGTAACCGTCAAGGAAGGAGCCCTTGATAGCCTCGGTGGTGCCGATGTTGTCTGCCTTGTACTCATAATAGATGGGCAGGTTGGCAAGATGGGTCTTGAATCTCCAGTCGGAGGAGCTGTCCATACCGGCGGAGGTGAAAGCGTCAAAGCCGAGCTCTGCGGCGCGGGCATGAATGTCATCAGCGACAGCCTTCAGGGACTCGAAGTCCTTGATTTCGTCCATGGAATGACCGGCCTTCTCGATGAGAGCCTTGTTGGTGATGATGCCGTAGGTTTCGATAACGTACGCAACGCCGCGGACCTTGCCTTCGGAATCCTTCAGAGCGAAATCCTGGCTGGTGAGTTCCTTGGTGATGGCTGCGTCGGACAGATCAGCGCAATAATCCTTCCAGTTTGCCAAACCGACAGGACCGTTGACCTGGAACAGGGGTCTTCTCGGTGTACAGCTTGGCGAGATCCTGCCACTGCTGATCCTGCTCAGGCTTGAACTGCAGATAGTAAACATGACCCTTGCTTTCGTCAGCCGCGCCATTGTTACCGCCGCTCTTGCAGGATGCCAGACCGGTCAGTGCCGATGTCAGCAGCATTGCAGATGCAAGTAAGATTGCGATTCTTTTCTTCATGAGTAATACCTCCAAAAAAAGTTTTTGGATTTGCCAATCCCTCTTAAATTTCTGGCAAATCTTTTCAAAATAATCCGTGGCCTTTAATAAAGGGAGTCAATTTATCTCCGCGAGGGGTCAATTTTTCTCAGCGTGGAGTTCGTTTTCTTCCTTCCTTAAAGCTACAAGCATATGATAACACATCTTTTACAGAATTGCAAGCATTTTTTTAATTTTTTTGGAACAATAATATAAGTTCCGATAATATTTGTTAATAAAGCATAAACATGAGATTAATATTTGTGTAATGTGAAGCCTGAGATGTGAAATTTACAATTTGAATATTGAATAATGTATGATATTGTGTTAGAATATTATACAAAAACAACGTATTTTATTTGAATAAATCGGAAAATGACAGTTTATTAACAATTATAAACGAAAATTTTCATCATAACGATAATTCAGGAGTGATAAAGCCATGATAAAGCTGACGGAGCTGTTTTCTGCAATGAGAACGGAGGAAATGCCTGAATCAGTCGAGACGATTGACCCCGAACAGGCGTTGATAACCTCATTTGGCATTCTCACGCGGGGAAACGGATATGTAATAAGCAATATTGCGGAATGTCTGGCGGACACGGAGAAATTCTATTCCGCGCATGAGGATATTCTCACACGCAGGGAAATGAAATATTCGCCGGAGGTAAAGCCGTGGCTGTGCGTTATAGCCGCTGTGGAAGCGTCAGCCGAAAAGGGATTCATGCGTGAAATCGGCGTTGACTGCACTGCCGACGAATTTGGTGACGCGCTCAAAACCGTGCTTGAAGCCGCGGGAATCAGATTTTCCGACAGCGTGCTTGTCCCTGACAGACAAAAGAGCCTTACCGCGTGGGTAAGGCAATTCAATCAATATGCCGGACAGTTCGGCGTTACTCTGTATTTTGTCGATCTGTACGGCGAAAACCTCGCCATGGGAGCCGCGGGAATGGCGGATTACGCCGAGGCTGCCGAAATAGCGGGATTTGCTGGCGTCAGGGTGACATGCCGCCCCGAATGACGCTTTACTTTCTGTAAGGACAGTCAGTGCAGCGTTCCACCTGCAGCAGACATATTGTGGCGACTCCTGTTGCGCCGCCGAGAAAAAGTCCTATCATAAAACAAATCATTCCGTTCACATTCATACGCCTCCGAATTACTTTACGGTTTATACATATTATTTACTATCGTCGGATTTTTATTCTTTGACATTAAAATGAAAAAGTTGTGTGGAATTATCAGACTGTATTTTTTTTGAATTTTTTCAGCTCCTTTTTAAGATAAAATTTTCGATTCGTTAAATTGTCTGA
>ONCX01000066.1 GCA_900316455.1 uncultured Eubacteriales bacterium | reverse complement strand
GTGTTGTTCGTTCTTTTTTTGAGTACTTGCTATCAAGCAATTCCTCAAGGAATTACAGGTTTCTTTGTCGTTTTCGTTGTTTAATTTTCAAGGTTCTGTGCTGAATTTTATTCAGCCTGCCGACAATCGCTTTTCGCTGTCAGCTTTTCTATTGTATCACAGCTAAATTCATTTGTCAAGTACTTTTTTTATTTTTTTCAAAAAGTTTTTGCTGAGCATTTTTGCATTTAAATAAAATACGTCCTTGATTATGATTCTGTGACAGCCGCCTCTTTGACGGCAGCTTTATAATGATATCACGCTCTATCAGCTTTGTCAAGCATTTTTTTGAAATATTTCCATTATTTTGTATTTTTGGCATTATAAACATTTTATTTTCAATCATACACCCCATTGCACATCAAAATTCCTTAATCATTGACTTTGCGGCAGTTTTGTGCTATATTCTTATTGATATTTTTAATCTGCAATTATATGAATCAGGTGACATTCAATTGAAAATCATTGAAACAACCATAAGGAAATATTATCTCAGCCTTATTTGCGGTATTCTGATTTCCGCCGCAATGTTTTCCGCAATTGAATTTATCTCAATGACGGATGAACCGGACATTTCATCGGACTGTCAAGCCGGTCTTAACTATCTTTCCACTGCGGAAAAAGCTGATTCTTCGGTTGCTGAGGATTTTTTCCGCGACAAAATTAAGGATCGCCTTGCTTTGAAAAAAAGCAATTCCGAAAGAGAAGCCCTTATTAATGATATAAAGAATCACAACGTTGACGTCTTTCCTTTATTCAAGGACTATCTTATACTCGGCGATTCCCGTGCGCTCGGATTTTCATATTTCAAATTTCTCAGCTATTCGAGAGTTTTCGCGGGCGGCGGCGATACCATACTGAAGGTACGTGAGCACATGGACAAAATAAAGAGTCTCGCTCCGACATACATATATTTATGCTACGGTTTAAACGACGCCGGAATAGGTATATGGAAAACGCCGGAAGACTATGCAAACGATGTACTCTCGGTTATCAATGAATTGCGCCAGGCATTGCCGGACTCAAAAATTTACTATAATTCAATAATATGGATTTCTGACGGAGCCGCCTCTTACGCTCCGTGGGCGCAAATCTATGATTACAGCGCCGCGTGCAGGATTATGTGTGAGCAAAACGGGATACATTACATAGATAACGACGAAATCTGCAAGCTGCTAAGGGAAAACAAATGGTGGTCCGGCGACGGCATTCACCTGTGCGAACCTTTCTATAAGTTTTGGGCTGAAAATCTCTATCTTGCCATTCTGGAGGATTAATATATAATGAAAGCGTTTTTATACGAATTATGCCGGTGGGCAGCGGTGGCGGCGGCGATATTCTTCATAACCGAATCGGTCGGCAGCGGCTCAACCGTAAGCAGCGCGGATCCTCATAATGTGTTAAAAGCCGCGTATTCCTCCGCAGACACTTCAAACATGCAGCATGCCTCCAACCAGATGATAAAACGTATTTACGGAATCGACCCGTCTGAATATGAATTTTGCACGCTGTATTATCCTCTGACAAATATGGACGTTGATGAATTATTCCTGATAAAATACGCCGATAAGTCACAGGAACAGAAGGTGATATCCGCATTTGAATCCCGCCTGAATTCACAAAAAAAGGTTTTTGAAAGCTACGGCGTCGGTCAGATGGAGCTTCTGAGTAATCACTCGCTATACATCTCAGATTCGGGATTCGCCTTTTTCATTATTAACAGCAGGGCTGACGAAGCCCGCGACGCGTTTACCGAAGCAATAAGGGGAAAATAAAAATGTCGCTCACAGGAATATCTTTTGTTTTTTTCTTTCTGCCGGTCAGTATGGCGCTTTACAGAATCGTACCGGTAAAATTCAGGAATTATCTTCTGCTGCTTCTCAGCTTGTTTTTTATCGCGTGGGGAAATCCCGCGGATATCATACTCATTGGACTGAGCATAGTCTTCAATTATTTCACAGCTTCAGAGCTTGCCGAGTTGAGAAGCAGACAGAAAACGGCTCTTAAAAAATTCGTTCTCGCAACCGGAATCGCCGCTAATGTCGCCTTGCTGATTTTCTTTAAATATTTCGTTTTTCTTCTTAACAGCTTTGGCGCAATCATCGGTACAAATTTTGTTTTTACCGTACCGGAGGCTCCTATCGGAATATCATTTTTTACGTTCTCCGCAATTTCCTGTCTCTGCGACGTGTCGTGCGGCGACGCGTCCGCGCTGAGAAATCCGGCGGACTTTGCGCTGTATATTACATTCTTCGGCAAAATCACATCAGGTCCTATCGTTAAATTCCGCGATATGGCGGCACAAATCCAAAGCCGCGACATGACCGCCGATTCCGTCGAATCAGGAATCAGGCTTTTCATTCTCGGAATGAGCAAGAAGCTCATAATCGCCGGCAGTCTCGGTAAACTGTTCTACGAAATAAAGGCGCAGGACGTCAGTTCGGTTTCGGCGATAACCGCATGGCTTGGAGCGCTGTTCTATTCGCTCATGCTATATTATGATTTCAGCGGATATTCAGATATGGCAATCGGTCTGGGAAGAATATTCGGATTTGATTTTTCAAAGAATTTCGATCATCCCTATGTTTCCCTCAGTATGTCCGAATTCTGGCGGAGATGGCACATTTCGCTCGGCGCGTGGTTCAGGGATTACGTGTACATACCTCTCGGCGGCAGCAGAGTGAGCAGAAGCCGCAATATCATGAATCTTTCAGTCGTCTGGTTGCTCACGGGCTTGTGGCACGGCGCAAACTGGACCTTCGTTGTCTGGGGGCTTTATCACCTCGGACTCCTGCTCCTTGAAAAATTCGTATTCAAGGACATACTAAAAAAAATACCTTCGCTATTCCGGGTAATAATAACGTTTTTTCTCGCCGTCATCGGCTGGACGATATTCTTCTCCGACAATATTTCATACGCGGCGCAATATCTGCTCAGAATTTCTACCTCACCGGCGGCGGAATTCTTCTTATTGTGGCCATAACGGGGGCAACGCCGCTGTTATCGTCTGTTGGAAACAGGATTTCCAAAAAAGGCGGCACTTTCGCGCAGATCTGTTCAGCCTTGTTCTTTGCCCTGCTGCTTCTCGGCTGCACGGCATTCATGATAAGCGAAACCGTTTCGTCCTTCCTGTATGCAAAATTCTGACGGAAAGCGAGGAATTCACACCTATGCAGCCAAATAACAAAAACTCCGGACTGTGGGTGACATTCGTATTTATATTGGTTGTTATCTGCTCTGACATAATGATTTTCGTCACTCCGGACAGGGATTTTTCAGATACGGAAAACCGTATGCTTATGCAGTTTCCCGACATAAGCGTAACCGGACTGTCCGACGGAACCTGCTGCAGCGATATTGAAAAGTATCTCTCGGATCAGTTTCCTTACCGCGACGCATGGTCATCCATATCCTTCTTCACCAAAAGAAAAATATTCGGGCAAAATGAAATGAACGGCGTATATATAGGAAAAGACGGCTATCTCATGCTTATCCCGTCAAATCCTGATCCTGACAATATGGCGGAAAAGCTGTCCGCCGTCAATTCTCTGTCTGAAAAATACTCAGAATTAAATCACTGCATGGCGATCATTCCCAATGCCGTTACGGTAATGACCGACAAGCTCCCCATATTCGCTCCCGAATCAAAGCAGCAGGAGCAGCTTTCGGAAATTTCAAAAGGTCTGCGCGGAATCAAATTCTGCAACGTTACGGAAGCATTGAAATCCCACGGCAGTGAGTATTTGTACTATCGCACCGACCATCACTGGACAAGCCTTGGAGCGTATATTGCATTCAAAAGCATCGCGCCGGCGCTGGAAATAGATCCAAATGACACGGAATATGACGTCTACACCGTTTCGGAAAACTTTCAGGGGACTCTTTCTTCCAAAAGCGGCAGTCACGGCTTCAATAATATAAATGATAAAATAGAGATATACGTGCCAAAGGGAAACCCTCCGCTTTCCATAAAATATTCCGACAGCGACGAACAAAGCGGAACAATCTACCAGAAGAAATTTCTTGATACAAAGGACAAATATGCCCTTTTCCTCGGAGGCAATCACCCTATAGTCACCGTTACCACAACAGCCGACACTCAACGAACATTGCTGCTGATAAAGGATTCCTACGCGAACTGCTTTGTCCAGTTTCTCACTCCGTACTTCGACCGCATAATCATCGCTGATCCAAGATATTGCTATGACAGCGCCGAAATGCTCATAAATGAATACGAAGTGACCGACCTGCTCTATCTCTACAACGCCGACACATTTATGACAGACACTTCATTGACTGATTTTCTTGCCTTTGAGTCAGACAG
>ONCX01000045.1:414-11708 GCA_900316455.1 uncultured Eubacteriales bacterium | reverse complement strand
AGCTGTTCTTATTTGGTATTCCATATTGTAGCATTGTTTTTTTAACATTGTGCCATTATTATGTTAATAAAAATTTTCTTTATTATTACTTTTTTATAAGATTAATTTTCAATCAATTCCGGATTTTGTCTAAGAAGCTGTTCGCGTCGGCGGTAATCCGGCATAACGCTGTAGATAAAACCGTAAAACGCGGGACTGTGATTGTGATGCTTTATATGCGCAAGCTCGTGAACCACTACGCAGTCTATCGCTTCAGGAGGATAAAGCATAAGCAGACATGAAAAACACAGACTGTTTTTACCGCTGCAGCTTCCGAATCTCTTGCGAGCCGTGGTAATCTTGATACCGGTAGGCTCAACCCCCATCAGCGAAGAATAATAGGCGACTTTTGAGGGCAGAATCTCCTTTGCCTTTTGCGAAAGCTCATTCAAAAGCTCCGGCGTATACCTCATTGACTGCTCCATTCTCTCACGGGCACGCGGCATATGCTTGTCTATCCAGTCGGTTTGTCCGAGTACCATTTTGTCAATTTCATCCTTTGAAATCCTCATAGGAGCGCGGACAACAACTTGACAATTATCATCTATCTGAATGGAAATACTCTTTCTTTTCGATCTTATAAGCTTGTATTCATACATTTTTCTTGTTTACTTGCCTTTCTAATCTGTAATTATATATCGAAATATTACGATTCGGAATAAAGAATTAATTTAATAACCAATAAATAAATTCATGATAAGCTATTTCAACTGATAAACCACCTGAACATTTGTATCAACATTTATGAAAGTACCTGTCTTTCCGTCAATCTTGTAATACAGGCGTTTAATATCGCCGTCCTCATAGGCTATTGTAAGCATGTCATGTCCGTTCTTTCTATTAGTAGAATATTTTCCCTGCTTGTGAACATGCCACCCGTCGTCTGATTTAACAAGAATGGCGGCTCTTCCTCCGCGTTTGAATTCCATTATTATATTAGGATTGCCACCCGAATCGACCGAAACTATCCATTTTCCGTTTATATCAGAGGAAGTAAAGATACCTGCCGCTATTAACGAAATAACAACAATTACTACCAGAAAAAAAACACCGCCCCAGAATCTGCGGCGAAGATAATACGCGGTGCCGTTATCCTCAGCCCTCTTACGCTTCATGCCGCCGAATCTCTTATAGTAAAATTTATCAAGCAATCCATTTGTAAAACCAGACGTCTTTGAATCAAACCTGTTATAATGTCTGAGCAACCTGTCAATTACATTTCTGCGGAAAAATTTCTTTATTTTCAGAACAACACTGTCATACTTTTCCCACATTGATGTTAATACTTTGTCAAGACCTGTTTCATCAGGGAATTGACTCAGTCGTTTCGCCGCTTCTGACATCTCCGGATCATCTGTATGAGACTCTTTTTCGCTTAATTCCTCATCTTTCGATTCATTCCGGTTGTCTTCCTTTTCAAGTTCCTCATAACTGCGTTCAAGCTGGTATCTCTCAAGATCGGTGATGCCGTCTTTGAAATAATACTCGGCAAGCAGATCGTCCCCCTTGTTGTTAACAAGCTGTCTGATGCTGGCGGAAAGATCGCGATGTTTTTTTTCGCTGTCATCTTCCGTTTCTATCATACGGGAAATATCAACAGGCTCAAAGCTCTCATCTGGAAAGTTATTCGCGGGATTGTGCTCTTCCTGTGATTCAGCGGCGGTTTCCTCCGGCTTGTCAAACTTGAGTACAGGTGAAAAAGAGGCGTCCGACAAATCAATGTCGGATACCTCGTTTTCTCTTCGGATAACAGAGATCTGTCTGCGTACACGCGTCATTGTATCTCCATCAGGCACAGCATACTTTGCGGACGTGCCGCAATTCGGGCATCTTTCGGAATGCGGATTTATTTCCTGATTGCATTTTGGACATCTCATTAAGAATATACCCCCAGAAAAATCAAAAATTTATTCCGTTCTGTTTAATTTCCATACGGTATTATCCACTGTAAATTCCATGCTGTCATCGGTGATAAATTTAAGATTCCCTGTCATTGTATCGTTTTCAAAATACTCCTCGATGCCGTCTAATTTGAGAACACATTTTCCTCCGTCGCTTATCTTGTATGTGCCTTCAAATTTTTTAGAAAACAGAAACGCTTTCACAGTACACTTTGCCTTGCCTTTTCCGTCAAATTCAAATACTCCGGGCAAATTCATATTTTTATACGGAACATCTGTGCGCCATTTTCCTATTATCTTTTCATTCATATATTTCGCCGTCATTTCCTCCGGAATTCCAGCCTCTGAAGAAACCTCACTCTGCGAGGATATAATTTCCGATGAAACCAATTCGGAGCTTGTGTCTGACGAATTATCCAACGTTTCCGCTTCATTATCTGACGTCACATCAGATTTTTTTTCGTCCGGAACAACGTGCTGATTTGAATTCAATGAAAAATAATCGGTTAAAAACACCGCTCCTACAACCATCAGAATGACAAGCGCTACCGCCGAAAAGGCTATAACAATATATTGCAGACAACCCTCAGAGCCGGTCTTGACATGAGGATTATTTGTAATTTTGCCTGTCTTTTTGTTGACATAAACATATTTTAATGAATTAGGATCAGCCTTTTGCGCTTGTCTGTAATTAAAATTATTTTGCTGTGATTTATCTCCGGCAAAAGGCGCTTGTCTGACGGACGAGCCATTTCCGGAATCAGGAATTGTCGATATTCTGTTTCCGCAGCCAGGACAGTACTTAACAGTTTCTTCAAGCTTACGTCCGCATTTACTGCAATAAATCATTTAATCATTCCTTAGTCAGATCAATTTCAGCTCCGACTCCCTCCATATCGTTGAATTGCAGGATATTGCCGGTAACTGTATAATACATATTCACTGTGTAATCCTGATTATCCATTGGATTTTTAAGAGTCATATTTAAATACTGCTCGCCGTCAGGATCACTCATCTTTGAAAAACTGCCGCTTAAACTCACAGGAGTATCATTCAGTACCAGATTAATATACATTGACCCGCTGCTGTTGAATTCCCACGTTGACGATATTGTATCCTGATCCATTCCCTCGAGGGCTTCAATTCCAAGTGACAGCGATGTAATATCGCCTCTCCATCTGCCTATAAGCGGATCCGCGAAGGAATTTACATAGCTCCATATACAATATGCAGCTATTATAGCAAGGCAAAATACGCCGAATACTCCAAGTCCCCTGAATTTGCGGCTTTTAAGCCTTCGAAGCTCCTTAGGAGTAACAGCCACGTACATCTGATCGTCCTTCAGCTCAGGCAATCCGCCGCTGACATGCGCGGTTCCGGAGGCTATTCCGTTAAATTCCCTTGCCTTTGGCGTATAATTCGGACGAGCGTTCTTTTTGATAGGCTCATTGATGCGTTCTTCATTTTTCTCTGCATGACGGGCATTCTTTATCTTTACAGTAGTTTCATAGCCCATGCTCTTTTTGGTTACTCTGCTATGATCAGCCACAGGAGCTGGCATGTCCGGAATTACCAGATCCTCTTCCGGCATTGAAAATGCAGGGGACGGCGTATCGACGATATCCTGCTTTGAGCCTGTAAAATTCAGCACAGGCATAAAGTCGTTTTCCATAGGTTGCGAAAGCGCAATGTCACTATCAGGATCCGGAGATTTTACGGTTCCGCTATGTGAATTGAAACGCTCCGGATTGAAATTATCAATATTAGTTGTATCGTCCAAAGACGGAATATCAAAATTAAGTTCAGGAACATCGTCAATTAATGTATCGGGAACAGAACCATCCGGCATTGGTATCGGCTGAAATGACATTTCATCGTCGTTTGACATTGTCTGAGAAGGACTATAAATATCGTTCATAACACTCTCTCCATATTAATTTATTTATACGTATATTATTATACTAAAAAAATCTGACAATTGCAATACAACATGTAAAATATAAATATCTTTTTTTTAATTTTTTTATTTTCTTTATATTTTTCATACGCATATTTTTTATGACTGTATTGCTTTTTCTTTTTTTTTGATGTATATTAATAAGAGAAGATATATTCTTTAATTTGTTTTACTAAAAGGGATGTTTTTATGAAATGTATTAAGTGCGGTTATGAATCTGCGGGGCAATTCAGTCAGTGTCCTGTATGCGGAACTGTTCAGAGTCAGGGACAAAAATATTATTACGCTAATACTCCTCCGGCTGGCAAGGCGGTTAAACAAACAGGAGGAGAAATTGCTGCTGTAATTATTGCGATAGTTGTCTCTGTGCTCAGTCTCATTGCGGCATTTGTGATTCTTATTGCGTATTCTACCATTACTTCATCAAAAATAAGTTCAGACGACGATTTCGGTATAGACGCTTTTGATGATTTTGATTCAAATGAGTATGGAGACGATATCGAGGATTTCTTCAACGAATATTACAATAAAAACGATAAAAACGGTTTTAAGTCGCCTGCCGGTCTGAATCTACCGCTTAAATTTGAGGAAACGCTTTACAGCTTTTCAGAGGGCGAGATAAAAACCGAATACGAGGTTTCCGTAATCAATACCTATCGCGGAGAGGCAGCCGTTAAGCTCCTTGACGGCGAGGCTCTCCCAAGATATGATGAAGATGAATATGACGTCTACCTTGTAAAATTCTTGATAAAAATAACCGATCAGGAAAAAGACGCGATAGTTGTTTTACCGACAGGAAATCCAGCCGCATATAAATCAGGCAGCGACAGTCTTTTCAGCAATGAGTATGAAGTGATAGACGGGCTGAATTATGAAAATAAAAAATCACTCATTAAAAAAGGCGAATCAATTGAAACATGGCTTGCGTTTATAGTCGATAAGGAAGACCATTCGCCTTTGATAATGTGGAACCGATACGAAAATAAGGCTTTTCAGAATAAAGGCGCGGCGATTTCCAACGCCGATACAATCGAAGCCGGCGCCGCTTTGGAAAAAAAATCTGAGTCTGAATCCGAATCTGAATCTGAAGCCGAAAGCGAGACTTCATCAAATTGATTATACTGATAGTTGTTTTATGGTTAATTTAACAGAACGGAATTTTTAAATATGAAAATTTGTAATGTCAGCTTTTCAAAATTGGAAGCGAAAATTAACAAAATTACATTAGTTTTAATTTTATCTGGGATAATAACGTCGCTATGTCTGATTTTCTTTTTCGTTCAGCTATTCAACGCCAAAAAAAACAGTGTAACTCCAATTGTTTTTAAAGCTGAACAAATTGGCGCCACTGACTCGTCAGTACTTATTGTATGGAGCAGTTCCGACGCTGCTAAAGAATTCATTGTCAGATACAGAAGCACGGACAGCAGTGAGTATAATGAATATATGACAGACAAACCGTTCGCCGCAATACGCGGTCTTAAAGCCGGTAAGAGATATAAGGCAACCGTAGCGCCTGTTGACGGAGATAAGATATATGAATCCGTAACGGTCATTTGCAATACATCTCCTTATTGCAATGTAACGAGCGTATCGGTCGATGAGGTGACAAATAACAGCGCTCATGTAAAATGGGAATATTCGGGTATAGACGATGGATTTACAATTGCCGCTTATGCTCTTGATAAAAACGGCAAACGTCATGTCAAATCAGAAAACATTATCGTACCTGCCGGTTCAGCTAAAGAATGCGTTATTGAAAATCTGCTCTCAGAGTTAAATTATACTGTTTGCGTAATGCCAAATACCAGATACGCAACAGCCGGAAAATCAACATTTATAACAGAAAAATATTCCAAATTGTATAATAAATTAAATATTATACGCTTTGTAATATGTGAGAATGATTCTGATGATTCAATTTTTGTCAGCCTGACAAAAAATCTTGCTTCGCTTGCCGATTATAAAACCTCCACAATAATAAGCGGACAGGTAAAGCCGAACGAAAAAATAAATGTGACAACATATATAACCGACACTGAAAGCAATATAATAAGTCACTGCATATATAATGATATCTGTATTAACCCTGAGGACATCGAAAAAAATGTTTACACTACAGTAATGACGTCATTTAGAGCGCCGGAAAAAACAGGCGACTATATAATGCATATAGCGTTTGATGGTGTAACCGTCAGCAAAATAGATTTCAAGGTAATGTAAATCACATGAAACAAAAAACAGCGGTCATTTTTTGATTTTGACTCGCTGTTTTTTTATTTGAATGTAAAATCTATGATATCAGCCGTTAAGCCGCGTACTGCCGTCTTTGAAAAATTTTGTTTTCTTCATGGCAATTATCAGCGGTATACCGAGAATTAGCAAAACCCCAAGTTCTCCCGCGCCAACCTCGAGCGCACACAGCCAGAACGGAATTTTGCATACTACAGCAAGTTCTCCTCCCACAATGAAGGCGTTAAAAATCACCGGAGGCAGAAGCGAAAGGAATGGTATTCCTTTAAATTCCACCCGACGAAGCATTCTCGTACAAACAGCGGCAAGAAATGTGGCAAGACTGCCAAGCAGAACATCGAGCCAGCCGGCAATGTTTGCTCCTGTGGCAACTCCAACGGCATTTGAAATAATGCAGCCGACTATAAGACCGGGAATCGACGATACGGCGAATATAGGCATTATAGTCAGAGCCTCGGATGCGCGAAACTGAATGTTAGCAAACGAAACAGGCGCAAGTACAAGCGTTGCGACTGTGTAGAGAGCCGCGATCATTCCGCCCTGAACAAGAAGGACGAGCTTACTTTTGTTTTTCATTTTTAAAATCACTCCGTATTTTTATTAGTTGTCCGGTCATGCCGGACAAGGTCAGAATATTGCGACTGACCATTTTTATGGTATATTATTTTATACCGTTCCAGAGATATTGAGAAAGATCAACGGTGAAATTTTCGCTGACCTCAACACCCTCCGCTTCCAGAAGCTCTTTTTGCACCTCCCTGCCACCGAAAGCAAATTCGGGCGCAAGACCTCCAAAACGGTTTACCACCCTGTGACATGGAATTACCAATGGCTCCGGATTTTTGTGCAAAGCACTCCCTACCACCCGAGAAGCCCTTGGCGCACCACATAACGCGGCTATCTGACCGTATGTGGCAACCTTTCCTTTTGGTATATTACGTATACAATTATACACACTGTTATAGAAATTATATTTATTACTCATTGGAATTTTTATTATTTTCTGCATTCAATATTTCAGTTGATTTTTGATTATTTTTATCACTACAGGTAGAATTGGCACAATCATTATCTGTATTTTTAACAACGCGGAGCTTTGAAATTCTGCGGTCGTTAACTTGTTCAACAGTAAATTCAACATTTTCAAATTTAACGGTGGGATGTTCATTTTCAGTCGGAATTCTCCCTAATGTACTTACAACGTAACCCGCCAGAGTATCATAATCACCTTCGGGAAGCTCAATATCCAACAAATCTGATACTTCATATATTGAAGCCGTACCGTCAATTGTAAACGTATTGTCGTTTACCTGACTTATTTCATCGTCCTCATTGTCAAATTCATCCTGAATATTTCCGAGTATGGATTCTATAAGATCCTCCATTGTAATTATCCCTGATGTACCGCCGTATTCGTCAACAACAATTGCCATCTGAACCTTTGTTTCTGTCATCTCTCCGAAAAGCTCACTCAGCTTTTTCGTTTCCGGAATATAGCATGCCGGACGCATCAGTTTATATATAGGAGTATCGCAGTTTTCGGAATTGCCTACGAATTTAAGAAGATCCTTGACATATAGTACTCCCTGAATATTGTCAAGGTCGTCCTTATATACCGGTATTCTTGAAAATCCGTTGCTTAAAGCAAAATCTACAGCCTGACTGACAGTTGAAGTGTATTCCAAAGCTTCAACGTCCGTTCTGTGAGTCATCGCCTCGCTCGCTGTCGTATCGCCGAATTCAAATATATTGGCAATCATGTCTGCTTCCGATTCCTCAATGACGCCATTTTCACCGCTTGCGTCAACCATCATAAGAATCTCATCTTCAGTGGCTAATTTTTCATCCGCATGCGCCGGAACCCCAAATATTTTTACTATGAAATTACTTATTCCAAGCAAAATAATTATATATGGATAAAATAATTTAATTAAAAAATTTATTATTCCCGATACTGAATACGCTATTGTTTCACAGTAATGTATTCCTATCTTACGTGGAATTATCTTGCCGTTAATTAAGTAAAAACTGAAAACAATTATAATCGAACAAAATAAAGCCGAATTATTTACTATGCTGCTTTCTGTTTTATTAAGTGAAATGAATATTTTTGTGAAGTAAGAATTAATATATTTTATTGTAAGTATAGCGACTATAAGCGTACAAAAAGTAATTAACGCCTGCATAACCGCGTTAAAATGAGGCTTATAGACAGATCGTAATTTAGCAAGCCTTTCAGCTTTTTTATCTTTATCTTCCTCAAGCTGCTTAACCCGGCTGATATTTGCGGAAAGAATTGCAGCCTCACTGAGATGAAGAAAAAATGTTACAGCAGTAAAAAGAAGAATCAACGTAATACATAAGTATGGATTCATCTATTTATATTTCCTCCAAGACGGTTTGCAAGCTCGGCGAGATCTTCATTTGAAAAAAAATCAACCTCAAGCGTCCCCTTTTCAGAACTACCTGTCACTTTCACCTTACGTCCAAGCGCCATTGAAAGGGCAATTTCTACTTCATCAAAATAATTATCTCTATCAGCAGCATTTTTCTTAGCAGATGTTACTTCGCCCTTTTCTTTCTTTACTTGCTTTTCAACATCACGGACTGTCATTTTCTTTTTAACAGCCTGACACGCTACTCTTATCATAGCATCTTCGTCATGCAATCCAAGCAGCGGACGGACATGTCCCACAGTAAGATCGCCGGCTGTAAGCATGCCGAGAACAGAATCAGGCAGTTCAAGCAAACGAACTGCGTTTGCGACACTCGGACGTGATTTTCCGACTCTGGCAGCAACCTGTTCCTGCGTCATATCATATTCATTCATGAGATGTCTGTAACCCTCAGCCTCCTCTACAGGATTCAGATCCTCACGCTGTAGATTTTCAATGAGCGCGATTTCATCTACTTCCTTATCGCTAAGTTCTCGAATAATAACGGGAACTTCCGTAAGTCCCGCACTCTGAGCAGCTCTCCATCTTCTTTCACCGGCGACAATCTGATAGCCGCCTCCGGTTATCGGACGGACAATTAAAGGCTGAATAACGCCGACTGCTGCTATTGAATCGGCTAATTCAGCAAGAGCTGCCGGATCGAATTCCTTTCGCGGCTGATCACGATTAGGCTCAAGCTCAGATATACGGAGCGTACGGGAACTTTCGCCTTCCTCTATTATATTGTCATTAAACAGGGAATCCAGACCCTTTCCAAGCCCGCCTCTTTTGTTAGCCATAATATAATTCCTCCGTTCACTTTAACAAACTATTTTTTTACGCTTGTTTTTTATTCTTCTTGATAATCTCCTTAGCAAGCTTATCGTAAGCCTCCGCGCCTTTGGATTTTTTATCAAAATAATTTATCGGTTGTCCATAGCTTGGAGCTTCCGACAATCTGACTGTTCGAGGAATAATTGCTTTAAAAACCTGCTTAGGGAAGTATTTCTTAACCTGTTCGGCAACCTCCTGCGTGAGATTCAGTCTTCCGTCGTACATTGTAAATAAAACGCCTTCTATTTCAAGATGAGTATTATATGTACGCTTTATTCTTGAAACTGTATTAGTAAGCTGTGCAAGACCTTCAAGAGCGTAATATTCGCATTGAATCGGCACAAGCACGCTGTCGGCAGCATTCAGCGCGTTAATTGTAATCAGATTAAGAGACGGTGGGCAGTCTATAAGTACAAAGTCATAGTTTTCGCGTGCGGCGGCAAGTCCTTTTTTTAGAATTGCTTCTCTGTTTTCCATCTCCGATATTTCAAGATCCGCTCCAGCCATCTTTATATCAGACGGAACTATTGACACGTTTTTAAATTCCGTCTTAATTGCGATTTCATCAGCAGTATTTTCGCCAAGCATCACATTATATGAAGATTGTGTTTTTTCCTGTTTTTCAATTCCAAGTCCTGACGTCGCATTTCCCTGAGGGTCAATATCGACAAGCAATACTTTTTTATTCATTGCTCCAAGAGCGGAAGCAAGATTTACGGCAGTTGTCGTCTTGCCGACTCCCCCCTTCTGATTTGTGACAGCAATTATTTTGCCCATTTTCTAAGCACCTTTCTTTTATTTATAAATTGTAAGATACATATATGATTATATCATATACTGAGTTAAATACAATATCTATTTAATTTTTTTTCATTAAATTTATGTTAATTTCAAATGTTTCACGTGAAACACAGTTTTTTTAAGCCAGAAATAATGAATTATAACGGCTTCTTTGCAATTTTAGCTGATATACGAGGAAATTGAATTGGCGTTGGTTTGACTTTATCAACAATAATAATATTTCTTCCGCTTCCGTCTGAAATTGTATAATTACACACTGAATTAACCTTCCCGCCAAGCGTGCCTATAGCGGGACGTGCTAAAACAAGTTCATCGACAACATCGGGACCTTTCAGAGAAACAAATTGTCCGCCAACCTTGACATATGGAATGCAATATTCAGATAATTCCCTCATATTTGAAACGGCTCTCGCGCATGCAATATCAAAGCGCTCCCTATATTTTGATAATTTTCCGCCATCCTCCGCTCTAAGATGGACAGTATTAATATCAAGGCAAAGTTTATCTGAAACGGTATTAAGAAAAGATATTCTCTTATTTAAACTATCCAAAAGAGTAATTTTTAAATCAGGACGAATAATTTTTAGCACCATACCAGGAAATCCAGCACCGGTTCCAATATCAATAAGGCTTGAATTAATGGGACTATCAACATATTTCAGCATTGCAATGCTGTCTTCAAAATGCCGTGTCATAATTCCTTCACTATCAGTTATTGCAGTAAGATTAATTTTAAAATTCCATTCAACAAGCATTTCCGCGTATTTATCAAGCATATTCAACTGTTCTGATGATAATTCTATATTATATCTTTGAGCTTTTTTTGACATTTCATCAAAATCAATCACTGCTCTCCCCCATTTCCTTGAGCCTTGGAGACTTTTGTCAGCCAGATCAACAATACTGAGATATCAGCAGGACTTACTCCGGATATTCTTGAAGCCTGTCCTATGCTTTCCGGACGTATTTTTGTAAGCTTTTCAATTGCCTCAAGCCTAAGACCTTTGATTGAACTATAGTCAATATTATCGGGAAGCCTTTTGCATTCTAAACGACGCGCTTCATCAATTGCTG
>ONCX01000045.1:0-405 GCA_900316455.1 uncultured Eubacteriales bacterium | reverse complement strand
GCTTTTCAATTGCCTCAAGCCTAAGACCTTTGATTGAACTATAGTCAATATTATCGGGAAGCCTTTTGCATTCTAAACGACGCGCTTCATCAATTGCTGTCTGCTGGCGTTTTATATAGCCGTCATATTTAATTTGTATTTCAACCTGTTCAAAAATATATTTAGGAAGATCAGGTCGTGTGGTATCAATTGAAGCAAGAATATCATAATTCAGTTCTGGGCGTTTGATAAGTTCAATAAGTCTGACAGGAGTGTTTATCGGAGATGTTTCACGTGAAACAAGTATATTATTAAGGTCGTCTGACGCCGGAATGGTTGTATTTTTTACTCTTTTTAATTCTTCACGTTTAAGCTCCTGTCTATGCAGAAACTTATTAAATTTTTCGTCGGAAATCAAGCCGATCT
>ONCX01000001.1:45389-140669 GCA_900316455.1 uncultured Eubacteriales bacterium | reverse complement strand
GAGCTTGCTCCCGAAACGGAAGCAATTGTCAACGTATCATGTCCCGAAGCCGCAAACGGCGCAGTCGAAATATCCAGGGTAACTGACGAGGACTACGTATGGCTCGGAACGTTCATGGCTGACAGCGAAGGAAAACTGCAGTTCCAGACCACTGAACTTGGAGTTTTCGTTCTCAGCTGGATAGAGGAAGTCGAGGAAGAACCTGAAGAAACGTCGTCTGCGGACGAGATTCAGGCGCAGGAATCCGTGAGCGCTCCGATATGGCCGTGGATACTGGCAGCCATAGCCGCTACGGTTGCTATTGTCTTTGGCGCACAGCTTGTAATTTCTCGTTTCGTTTCTTCAGCAAAAAGGACTGAAAAAGCCCTAAAAGGCTGAGATATACCGGAACAGTGGATTGATAGTCGATGTCGAAAATCCGTAATTAAAAATATACGATAATCAAAACACTTATTTACCATATTTGATTGAATGGCGTACCGAGGCATTTAAAGACTTGGTACGCCTTAATGTTTATATGTAATTGTAAAATAATTGATAAAAATGCACTCTCAGTCTTTACATTTTAGCTTATTTTGTGTAAAATAAATTAAAGTTATTTTAGCTCCGTGTTTTTAACGCGGAAAAAATAAACATGAGAGGCATGATGATTATGCAGGCTAAATATTCCCGCGTGCTGCTCAAGCTGAGCGGCGAGGCTCTGGCAGGAGATAAGCATTTCGGTCTGAACGACGAGGTTATCCGTAAGATCTGCACTTCGGTCAAGAAGTGCGCCGACATGGGCGTACAGATAGGAATTGTCGTTGGCGGCGGCAACTTCTGGAGGGGCAGAAGCTCGGAAGGCATGGACAGGACTCGCGCTGACCACATCGGCATGCTTGCCACTCTTATGAACGCCCTTGCGGTTGGCGATATGCTTGAACAGCTCGGCTGTGACGTGAGGGTTCAGACGGCAATTCAGATGGATACCGTCGCGGAGCCGTACATTCGCAACCGCGCCGTGCGCCATCTTGAAAAGGGCAGAATCGTGGTTTTTGGCTGCGGCACAGGCAATCCATTCTGTTCGACCGACCTTGCTGCCGCGCAGAGAGCCGCCGAGATCGACGCGGAGGTTATTTTCAAGGCGACTATGGTTGACGGAGTTTACGACAGCGACCCCAAGAAAAATCCCAACGCGGTCAAATTTGACACAATTTCATTTGAAGAAGTGCTGATAAGGAATCTACAGGTTATGGACAGCACCGCGGCAGCGATGTGCCGTGAGAATAAAATCCCGATACAGGTCTATAACCTTGCAAATCCTGACGATATGGTCCGGGCAATGCAGGGCGAGAATGTCGGCACGCTCGTTACGCCCTAATCATTGAACTGCTGTGCGTTAAATATATTGAAAAGAAGGTATTTTTTATGAAAAAGACAATTGACGATATGAAAGTAAAGATGGAAAAAACGCTCGACGTTCTTTCCGAAGAGCTGAAGACCCTCCGCGCAGGAAGAGCAAATCCCGCTATCATAGCCAAGGTTAACGTGGATTATTATGGCGTTCCGACGCCGATAAATCAGCTTGCCGTCGTGAATGTTCCCGAAGCGAGGACACTGACGATACAGCCGTGGGACGTCAAAACGCTCAAGTCGATAGAAAGAGCCATCAACGAGGCTGAAATCGGAATCAATCCCCAGAATGACGGTAAGATAATCCGTCTTGTATTCCCGCCGCTCACTGAGGACCGCCGCAAGGAGCTTTCCAAGGACGTAAGCAAGATGGGTGAAAACAGCAAGGTGGCGATCCGTTCCATACGCCGCGACGCTGTGGAGAAGCTCAAGGCAAAGAAGAAGACCTCCGAAATAACCGAGGACGATCTTAAACAGGGCGAGAAGAAAATTCAGGATATCACAGATAAATTCTGCAAGCAGATAGACTCAGTGATGGCGGACAAGACAAAGGAAATTATGGAGATCTGACCGTCCTGAGTCTTTGCAGTACGAACTTGCGAGTAAACCCGACAGCTCCCTTTAAACAGGCTCTAAAGGGAGCTTTTGGATAATTATTTCAACAACGCAAAATATAATGAAAAAGAGAGAACAGCCGTGATATTCAAAAAGAAACAAGCTCAGGAAAAGATTGACCGTTCCAATAGGATTCTGCCAAAGCATGTCGGAATTATTATGGACGGCAACGGCAGATGGGCGAAAAAAAGAGGTCTGCCAAGACAGGCGGGACACAAGGTCGGCGCCGCAACATTCAAAAAGATCACCAGATATGCCAACAGCATCGGCATAAAGAACCTTACTGTATACGCATTTTCAACAGAAAACTGGAAACGTCCCAAGGAAGAGATCGACGCGCTGATGGATATTTTTTACGATTATCTCATAGAAGCGCTGCGCGATTTCAGCGAGGAAAATATCCGTACAATATTCATCGGCGACGTGACGGCATTCAGTCCCAGAATACAGCAGCTCATCAAGGAAACGCAGGATATTTCCGCCGACAAGACCGGAATGAGACTCAATATCGCCATGAATTACGGCGGCAGGGACGAGATAGTGAGAGCGGTGAGAAATATATCGCGGGACGTGGCGGATGGAAAAATCAAGTCCGAGGATATTGATCCGGATATGATTTCGGATTATATGTATACCTTCGGACAGCCCGATCCCGATCTCATTATACGTCCGAGCGGAGAATACCGCACTTCAAATTTCCTGCTGTGGCAGTCGGCGTATTCGGAGTATGTATTTATGGACGAGATACTCTGGCCGGATTTCTCCACCGAGGATCTGGAAAAAGCTCTCGACGAATATTCGAGAAGAAACCGTCGCTTCGGAGGTGTGTAAGCAAATGAAAACCAGACTTATCACCGCCGGAGTGGGCATTCCTGTAACTCTTGGGGCAATGTGGGCTGCCGGTTACTATCCGTTTGTACTCACTTGCGTTGTGCTGTTGCTTTGTCTTATCGGCGTACATGAGGCGCTCAGGACTGCCGGAGCAGACAAGGTGAAATTAATATATATCCCGTGTTTCGTGTACGGGGTGACAGTGCTGCTTGTGCCTTATATCGGAGACAGGGTTAAAATGTACGGCGTTATTATGGCGGCTTCTATGATATATCTTTTTGTGATGTTCGGCATTCTGCTGAAAAAGCATTCCGTGCTGCGAATTGAAACGGTATGCACCTCAATGGTGCTTACTATGTTCGTTGCGCTGCCGTTCATGGCAGTGGAGCTTATTTATTTCACTATGAGCGAATCCCACATTATAGGAATTATACTTGTGACATACTGCCTGCTTGTTTCGTGGGTCGCTGACGGCGGCGCGTATTTTGTGGGCAGTGCTATTGGTAAGCACAAGCTGGCGCCGGTTCTCAGCCCGAAGAAAACAATTGAAGGCTCTGTGGGCGGTTTTGTGATTTCCATGATAATATCGGTCTGTTCGGCGTATGTCTATGCCGACGTGCTTAATTACAGACCGGACGGAATCAATTATGTCAATTTAGCGGCGATTACCGCCGTATGCATTCTGATGTCAATGTTCGGCGACATTTCATTTTCCACTGTCAAGCGACAGTACGGCATCAAGGACTTCGGCAATCTGCTTCCGGGACACGGCGGCGTGCTGGACAGATTCGACAGCGTCCTTTTTGTATGTCCGACTTTCTACATGCTGAATTATTTATTGCCGATCCTTAAATAGGGTGAAATTTATGGATATGAAAAATTATAAAAAGAGGCGTAACATCGCCATTCTCGGCTCTACCGGTTCTATCGGCACTCAGGCGCTCGACGTCGTTCGCGGCATGGGGCTTAACGTCACCGCGCTCTGCGCCAACCGCAGCATCGGACTGCTTGAAAAGCAGGCGAGGGAATTCAAGCCGGAGGTTGTGGCAGTCATGGACAAAGCCGCGGCTGCCGAACTCAGAATTAAATTGGCAGATACTCAGATAAGAGTGCTTCAGGGCATGGACGGCTTTATTGAAGCCGCAACGCTCGATTCAAACGACGTCGTGCTGAATTCCGTAGTGGGAATGGTTGGACTTGTGCCGACTCTCGCGGTGATCGAAGCGGGTAAGGATCTGGCGCTTGCCAACAAGGAGACTCTCGTCGCCGGAGGACAGCTGGTCATGAACGCCGCAAAGAAAAAGGGCGTGCCTATACTTCCGGTGGACAGCGAGCATTCGGCGATTTTCCAATGTTTGCAGGGCTCGCCTGGGGAACACGCTTTCCGCAGGATAATTCTCACGGCTTCGGGCGGTCCGTTCTTCGGAAAGAAGCGCGAAGAGCTGCTCGACGTTACGCCTGAACAGGCGCTGAAGCATCCGAACTGGAGCATGGGCGCGAAGATTACCATTGATTCCGCCACACTCATGAACAAGGGTCTTGAGGTGATCGAGGCGGCATGGCTCTTCAACAAGAGCGTTGACGATATAGAAGTGGTTGTACAGAGAGAGAGTATAATACATTCGGCTGTAGAATATTGCGACAATTCCGTAATAGCGCAGCTCGGAACGCCGGATATGCGAATCCCCATACAATATGCGATAAGCTATCCTGACCGCGTACCGTCTCCGGCGAAGCCGCTTGATCTTTTCGAGGTCGGCAAGCTGACGTTTTACAGACCGGATACTGAGACGTTTGTGTGCCTTGCCGCGTGCAAGGAGGCAATGCGGAGGGGCGGACTTGCGCCCGCTGCCGCGAACGGCGCCAATGAAAAGGCAGTGGAGCTTTTTCTCAACAGGAAGATAGGATTTTTGGATATAGGCAAATATGTCTGGGAAGCGATGGAGCGGCAGCCTCAGGTTAATGACTTTACGGTTGAGGACGTGCTGGAATGCGATAAGGCGGCGCGGGAATATGTAATGAGCGCGTCGGGCAACATATAAACGGGGGGCGGTCAATATTTCAGCATTATACATTGCGCTTACTGTGATAATAGCCATTATTCTTTTTGCGATGATAATAGGAATACACGAATTCGGGCATTTTATCACAGCAAAGAAATTCGGCGTAAAGGTAAATGAGTTTGCGCTCGGCATGGGTCCGAAAATTATTTCAAAACAGGGCAGGGAGACTCTCTATTCGCTCAGACTCATTCCCATAGGCGGCTATTGCGCCATGGAGGGCGAGGACGAGGACAGCGACGACGAACGCGCCCTGAATAATAAAAAATGGTGGCAGCGCGGGATAATTCTCGCCGCCGGAGCCTTTATGAATATTATTCTCGGAATAGTATTCATGTTTGTCATTCAGGTGCAGCAGCCTTATTACGCTTCAACGACGATAGCCTATCTCGTTAGCGATTCCACCAGTGTGAACGCGGGAATACAATTGGGCGACGATATTTATTCCATCAACGGCTACCGCACTCACTGCGCCACGGATATCAGCTTTGCTCTTTCCACGGCGAAGGACGGAGTTATAGATATGGCAGTAAAGCGTGACGGCAAAAAGATTGAATTCAACAATCTGCGTATGGAAGTGGAGGATTTCAACGGCACGCCTGTAACAAGAATAGATTTCAAGGTCAGGCGCGTGGATAAGAATGTATGGACGGTTATTTCAAATACATTCTCAGAAACCTATGCTTATGTACGTATGATCTATTCGAGCATAATAATGATGGTGACGGGACGTGTCGGCTTCAACGAGGTGTCCGGTCCCGTCGGAATGGCGAGCGCTATCGGTCAGGTTGCCGAGGCGGGCTTCAAATACAGCTTCATGGACGGACTGAACAACATTATCAACTTCATGGCGCTTATAACCGTCAATCTTGGAATATTCAACCTGCTGCCGCTGCCGGCGCTTGACGGCGGAAGGCTTCTGTTTGTAATAATAGAGGGTATCAGACGCAAGCCGATTGACCCCGAAAAAGAGGGAATAGTGCATTTTGTCGGCTTTGCCCTGCTTATTCTGCTGATGATCATAATAACCATAAAGGACGTATGGTCGCTATTCTGATGTAAAAAAAGGCAATCCGTGTGATTCTAACCGGACTGCCTTTTTCGTTGGTATTTCGAGGTGATTAAAAATGTACATTAAGGACGAACGAATAGACGGGGGAAGGGCATTCGACTGGGGAAGAACCTCCGATTATTACGCAAAATTCAGAGACATTTATCCGGAGATATTCTACAGGAAGATAACCGGACTCGGACTTTGCGTTAGCGGGCAGAATGTTCTTGACATTGGCACGGGAACAGGAGTCCTGCCGCGCAACATGTACAGGTTTGGCGCGAAGTGGACAGGAACGGATATTTCTCCACAGCAGATTGAAGCCGCAAGGCGGCTTTCCGGCGAGGCGGGCATGGACATAAGCTATTATGCTGTTCCGGCGGAGAATCTGTCATTTCCGGATAGCTCGTTTGACGTGATAACGGCGTGCCAGTGCTTCTGGTATTTCGATCATAACAGGGTAATCCCGCTGCTGCACGGATTGCTCAGACCGGAGGGCAGGCTGCTTATTCTCTACATGGCGTGGCTGCCGTTCGAGGACGGCATAGCCGGAGCGAGCGAGGAAATTGTACTGAAATACAGTCCCGACTGGACGGGCGCGGGGGAGACGCGGAAGCCGATAAGCGTTCCGGAAATTGCTTATGAATATTTCGATATGGAATTTCACGAGGAATACGATCTGAATGTTCCCTTTACCCGCGAGAGCTGGCACGGGCGAATGAAAGCCTGCCGCGGCGTAGGCGCGTCGCTTTCCGATAAAGAGCTTGCCGCGTGGGAGCGGGAGCACTGGCAAATGCTGAATGAACGCGCCCCCGAAAGATTTGAAATACTGCATTACGCGGCGATGGCGGTACTCAGGAAAAAATAAGCTACCACAGGCACGTCTGTTCAAAGCTGCTGTCCGGAAATTCGTTGAGATAGGCGAATATTTCATTCTGACGGTACATTATGCCGTTCGCCCTGCAAAAGCCGCGGAAAATATTCATCAGGCGGGCTGTGTCCGGCGAGGCAAGCTCGTATGAATTGCCATAGAGCGAGACGTATTTTTCTTTCAGCCCTGGAAAGTGCCTGTCGAGTGCGGCATAGTAATATTCACGGTTACCCTCGCGAAGTGTCATTCCCATGCCGAAGCAGAGTATTCCCTTTACTCCTGCCTCAGCGCAATATTTCAGTATTCCTGTGAGATTATCAGCGGTGTCGTTAATAAACGGAAGTATCGGACACAGCCAGACGATTGTGGGAATATTTTCATTTTTCATAATTTTCAGGACATTGACACGTTCCGCTGTGGTAGAAACATTCGGTTCTATTATGCGGCAGAGTGATTCGTCGTATGTGGTGAGCGTCATCTGAACGACGCACTTGGATTTTTCATTTATGCTTTTAATCAGGTCGAGGTCGCGGAGTATCATGTCTGATTTGGTGAGGACAGAAAGTCCGAAGCTGTAGCGGTCTATGATTTCAAGACAGCGGCGTGTTAACCGCAGCTGCTTTTCGATGTGCAGATACGGGTCGCACATAGCGCCGGTTCCGATCATGCAGCGGTTTTTCTTTCTGCGGAGAGCCTGCTCGAGAAGCTCCGGAGCGTTAATTTTGACTTCAATATCCTCGAATTCATGTGTCATTCCGTAGCATCTGCTTCTGGAATCGCAGTAAATGCAGCCGTGAGAACAGCCGCGATATATGTTCATTCCGTTTTTTGGGGAAAGTAAACCCTTTGCGCGCACCTCATGCATTCCGCTTCACCTCTGAATGATTATGATTTTATTATACAGCATTTTTCCGGCGAAGTACATACAATAATTGCATTATTCATAGTATAATGCTTGAATTTTTTTGCTGCATACTATATAATATTTCAAATAACAATTTATACGGAGAATTTTCTCTGATTCTCAACTGTCAAGGAAGGTATGAATATGGGTTTTTTCAGTACATTAGGCGATACAAGAGAAATGCTGCTTTACCTGCTCACTATGGTGCTTATGTTAGGATTTATCATGCCTGTGCATGAATGCGCCCACGGGCTTATGGCGAAGGCGCTTGGCGACGACACAGCCGAAAGAGCCGGCAGGCTGACTCTTAATCCTATGGCGCATCTCAATCTTTACGGCGCTCTGCTTATGTTCCTTATCGGATTCGGGTGGGCGGAGCCTGTGCCGGTAAGTCCCGTGCGCTTCCGCAATCAGAAGCGCAGACAGGGATATATGGCGCTTGTGGCGTTTGCGGGACCGCTTTCCAATCTCATCATGGCGATTTTAGGCGCAGTGATTTTCCGTGCGGGACTTTGCTTTAAAATGAGCGAGGATTTCTATTTTGCGTTCAGCTATGTCATGATGTATATTGTAATCCTGAATATCGGACTTGCAGTTTTCAATATGCTGCCCGTAATGCCGCTCGACGGCTCGCGTATACTCAATTGGATAATGCCCGACAAGCTCATGTACAAGATAGAACACGCGCTCAGTCGTGTCAATCCCATCGTTTATCTTGTGGTGTTTTTCGTGCTGATAAGGCTGATAAGCGGTCCGCTGTGGAGGGTGGAATATTCGCTCTTTGAATGGATCCTCGGCGGCGTGGACTGGGTGTTCAACCTTTTGGGACTGACAATTGCGTAATTTATGGCAAAGCGAGCATCTTGACAATGGAAAGAACCGATAAGATATCATATAAATTAGACGTTTTTGAAGGTCCGCTCGATCTGCTGCTCTTTCTCATCTCAAAGAACAAGCTGAATATCTATGATATTCCCGTTGCGGAGCTTCTGGAGCAGTACATGGCGCACATCGACATGATGCGGCTGGAGAATATGGACGTTTCAAGCGAATTTCTCACTATGGCGTCAAGGCTTGTCTACATCAAGACCGCCATGCTCATGCCGCGCAAGGAAGAAGCCGAGGAATTAAAAAAGGAACTCAGCGGCGAGCTTATAGAATATCAGCTCTGCAAGCAGATTGCTGGAAAACTGGCGGAAAAGGTCAGCTTCGACGGCTTTACACGTCCTGAAATGAAGATAAGCCACGATCCGACCTACAGCCGTTCACACGACGCGGCGGAGCTTGTGAGGGCATATGTCAACGCGATAGGCAGGGGACTGCGGAAAAAACCGCCGTCAAAGGAAAGCTTCCGCGCCATTGTGGGGAAGAAAATAGTGTCGGTCACCGAGCGAGTGGGGTTCGTGCTAAAGAGCATCTACAGGTCAAAAAGGCTTGAATTCTCAGCGCTCTTTGAACGCGCCGATTCACGCAGCGAGCTTATAGCGACGTTCCTTGCGGTGCTGGATCTTATACGCAGCCGGAAGGTCAATATTGACGACAACAACATTATGACGATAAATGAGAGTGGTGGACGCAATTGGAAGCAATCGGACTCAGAGCAACAGTAGAGGCGATGATCTTCGCGGGCGGCGATCCGGTAAGCTGTGAGAAAATGGCGGAAGTGCTTGGCGTGGAAAAAAATACTATAGACAGCGTGTGCGGCGAGCTTAACGAATTTTATCAGAAGAACGGCTCCGCGCTCAGAATAGTCAAGCTTGGCGGTCAGTATCAGATGTCAACCCGCGACGAATTCGCGCCGATTATCCGCACTCTGCTCGATTTGAAAAAGGACGCTCCGCTTTCCGGCGCGGCGATGGAGGTTCTTGCCGTGATAGCCTACAATGAGCCGGTTACAAAGAATTTCATAGAGCGCGTTCGCGGAGTGGATTGCTCCGGAGTTGTCAACACGCTGCTTGCGAGGGGACTTATCGAGGAACGCGGCAGGCTCGATCTTCCGGGCAGACCAATGCAGTATGCTACAAGCCCGAATTTCATGCGCTGCTTCGGACTGGAATCAATGGGCGAGCTTCCCGAAATACCCGATGAAACGCAGGCAAATCTTCAGATCACCATAGAAGAAGCTATAGAGAACGCCTGAACAAGAGTAATATGTGAAATTATATTGACTGTCCGGCGTTCTCCGTTATCTTGGCGAGCCGGAAGACAGGCGCTTTTGGGGTGTTGCTTTTGATTGTATTCAGGATAGCAGGATTTATTTTAAAACTGGCAGGCTGGATCCTGCTGATTGCTTTGTTGCTGCTGCTTGCGGCGATGTGCGTTCCGGTGCGTCTGAACGTCAGGTATGAGCCGGAGGTCACGTTGAGTATAAGGTATCTGTTTCTGAATTTTTATCCGGTCGGAGAAAAACCGCCGGAAAAGCCGAGGGGGATATTCCTCAGGGCTTTGGCGGCTGTCGGGAAGTTCCTTCTGGGCGTGCTTTATTATATTAAAACGGCAGTATCCGCCGTTTTTGGCTGGATAAAAAAAGGCTTTGCGTGGATTAGGTCAAAAATAAGGCGCAAGCCAAAAAAGAAGCCGGTGAAACCGGCGCAGCCAAAGAATTCTAAGAAAAAGCAGAGCTTTTTCGGATCGCTCAGAGAACAGCGGGGATTTTTCGGTGCGCTGAAATTCTTTGCGGACGCGGGCAAAATGCTCGGCGGCGCCGCCGGAAGGATTTACCGCGGAATCAGGATAGACAGGCTGACGCTTCATGTCTCCATATCCGGCGATGACGCGGCGGAAACGGCAATTAATTACGGCAGGATATGCTCGGCGGCGTTTCCGGCGCTGTCATACCTTTTGAGCAGCACACGCGGCTACGACCCCGCTTCGCCGGAAACAAAGGACATAGAGATAATTCCCGATTTTGCCGGAGAGGGAATAAAGATATTTTTTATCGGAGAATTTACTTTTTTCCCGATACTTATGGTGGGAAATCTGCTGTGGGCTGTGATTAAGTTTGCGGTATCACAGATAAAAATTACATCAAAGCTTAAAAAGGAAAAATCCGGAGAATAAGCCAATAAACGAATAAATAAAAGAAAGGTCTGAACAAAATGAGCGCAGAAGAAAAAAAGAGTCCAACGGCTGAAACAGCCGAAAACACACCGGCGGATAAATCAAAGAATCCCATACATCCCATAAAGGGCATGATGGACACCACTCTTTCCAAAATTAAGGAAATGGTGGACGTTTCAACAATTGTTGGCGAGCCTATTGTCAACGGGAATACGACAATAATTCCGATTTCAAAGATGTCCTACGGATTTGCCTCCGGCGGCTCGGACTTTGACGGCAAATCGGGACACCGCTGCTTCGGGGGCGGCGGCGGCGCGGGAGTCACCGTGCAGCCGGTTGCGTTTCTTGTGATAACTCCCACCAATGTCCGTCTGCTTCAGATAGACAACAATATGAATTCCCTCGATAAGGCGGTTGGAATGATACCCAATCTTGTGGATCAGGTGAGCAGCCTTCTCGCCGGAGTAAAGGAAAAGAAAAACGAAGACGAGCCGGAGATTTCCAAGGAAACGGCGGAAAAATCCGAGCCTTTGACTCTCGATGAGGAAATATCTGAATAATCGGGGGAGAATGACAAATATAAATATTTGCCTTAATTCTCCTTACGTTCTCAAAGAATATTCGACCCGTGTCGGCAAAGACTACACATGACTGAACGTGTGTTTTTATCAATATGAAGGCAGGGTAATAAATGAATTCCTTATATAATAATTCAAAAGGCAATATAAAAAATCTTCTCAGACAGACAGCGGCGCTGATTATTTCGGCATTAATGGTGACCGCGTTTGCGTTTTCCGCCAGCGCGGAGAGAAACACCTTGCCCGCTTCGGGCAATTCCGCGTATGACATGAGGACTTCAAAGCGCACCACATCCACTACAGCTTCTCAGAACGGCTCCACAACATTTTCTACAACGTCTACAACATCTTCAGAAACGTCAACCACCACGACTACCAGACCCAAGGTTGGCGAGGTGAATGAGAATGACGTTGAGGACGCGGTACAGACCGCTACAGAGCTTAATGAGGACGGCACTCCGAAAATAACAGCAGGCTCGGCAGTCATAATGGATTGCGATACCGGAATGGTTCTTTACGGAGTCAATGAGAACCAGAAAAGACCTATGGCAAGTACGACAAAGATAATGACGTGCATACTTGCGCTTGAAAGCGGCGATATAGGACGTACCGTCACAGTCACCGAAGACTGCATGCAGCTGCTCGACGGCACACAGATAGGTCTTAAACCGGGCTACAAGATAACCATGCATGATCTATGCGTCGCAATGATGATGTATTCGGGAAACGACGCGGCGAATACAGCCGCCGTCGCTGTGAGCGGAAGCATATCAGCGTTCGTGTCGCTCATGAATGAAAAGGCAACTCAGCTTGGCATGCTCAATACTCATTTCGACACGCCGTCGGGACTGGATCAGTTTTCCGACGGAGCGCATTATTCCACAGCGTACGATATGGCGCTTCTTGGAAGGTACGCCATGCAGAACTCCGATTTCCGCGCAATTGTGGGATTCAAGGCAAGGAATATTTATTATGATGAATTCCCAATGCCGAAAGGGCGTATGCTTGTTACCCACAATTATCTCCTTGAGGGACAGCAATACGGCTATGAGGGCTGCGACGGCATAAAGACCGGCGTTACCAACCTTGCCGGTCAGTGTCTTGTTTCGCATGTCACATCGAAGGAGGGACTTCATCTCGTCTGCGTCACGCTCAACAATCTCAACCGCTGGAACGATCACAAGACCCTTTACAATTACGCAAAGAGTCTTTATGAGCAGGTGAATGTAGATCCCGATGTATCATCATTCGATTCTACGATAGTGGGAGGCAACCGCAAGCGCGTTCATGTCGAATGCAGACCGGCGGCGACATTTAATGTATTGAAAACGCAGACCAAGGACGTTGTGCGCGAGGTTGTATGCGATGAGTTTATCTATGCGCCTGTGTGCAAGGGCGACGTTGTGGGACACCTGCGCTATTCGGTAAACGGAATTGTGCTGGCTGATTATCCCATCACCGCAACGGAGGATATACGCTCGGTCACAAACGGCTGGTTCACAGACTATATAAAAGCTATAGAGGAACGCTCGCGCAAATAAAAATTCTGATTCGGGCGTTGAGGTTTAAAGAGTGTGGAGGTTGTACTCCACACTCGTATAACTTAATTACGACTAAGGGGAAGTAAAAATGGCTGAAAAAATCAGGCTGCACAAGCTGATTGCCGATTGTGGAATCGCTTCGCGCCGAAAGGCGGAACAGCTTATAGCCGAAGGCAAGGTTCGTGTCAATGGCAGAATCGCCGAAATAGGGGAAAAGGTTGACCCTGTGAATGATAAAATCTCTGTCGGCAGCCGTAAGCTGCTGCCGCAGACCAGCCGCAGGGTTTACATAATGCTTCACAAGCCGAGGGGCTTTGTGACTACAATGGACGACGAGCTGGGGCGCAAATGCGTGGCGGAGCTTGTGTCGGATATTCCGGAGAGGGTCTTTCCCGTCGGCAGACTTGACCGCGACAGCGAGGGACTTCTTCTCATGACGAACGACGGCGACTTTGCAAACAGAATATCGCACCCGCGCAGTCATGTTTCCAAGACCTACCGCGTAACCGTGCGCCAGCAGGTCACGGAGGACATGCTCGCCAAGCTCTCGGAGGGACTGATGATCGACGGACAGATCACGCTTCCCGCCGACGTAAATCTCATTACAAAAGAAGAGAACCGCAACGTAATGCAGATCACTCTTTACGAGGGGCGCAACAGGCAGATACGCAAGATGTGCGAGGAGCTGGGGCTTGAAGTAATAAGGCTAAAGCGAATCGCCGTGGGCAACGTAAAATTGGGAATGCTGAAAGCGGGCGACTGGCGCGACCTGAATGACGACGAGCTTCGTTCGCTGATGGCGTCGGCTCAGATTTCCGCGTCAAGGCAGAAGCGAGCCGCGAAGGCTTCTGAAAAAGCCCCCTATAATCCGAATAAAAAGAAAAAGCAGGGAAGGTAATATACAAAATGCTTGAAATACATCCGCTTACAGAAGAGAATGAGCTCATTGAATACCTGAAAAACAATAATCTTCCGGAGGACGCCGCAGTGCTGAGAGCATATGAAAACGGCGATATAACAGGAAATATTTCGCTCACATTGGAAACACAGCCAAATGCTGACGGCGCAATGAGAGCCTTTCTGATGATCCATACATTTGAGTATCCCGACGACTTCACATGCGAGCTTATGCTGCGTGCAGCCGCTTCATTTGCATTCAACCGCATGATTCCGGAATTAAGGGCTGATACCTCGATCAAAAACGCGATTTTTGACAGAATGGGCTTTGCTGATGATGGAAAATATTTGACAATTGCTACACAAAATGTGGTGCATTTCTGTAAATAATAGGGAATTTGCGTCAGAAGGTAAAATAATCCCTTGTATATGCCGCAGATGTGTAATATAATTATTGTAAAATATTAATTAATTACAGTGGGGGAGTAGGACTCTGCGTTAAGCAGGGAAACCGCTTGTCCATGCTGTTTTGAATTGTAGGAGGTTCAGCAATGAGTTTAGAAAGCAAATTGCAGGAGGTCCGCGATACGAAAGCCGCAGTAAAAAACACGGTTGCGTATGACCGCCTTGCAAAGCTCTTTGACGAGAATTCCATGGTCGAGTTTGACTCGCTGGTAAAGTCCGAGGGAGGACTCGCCGAGGTTGTCACCGCTTACGGCACTGTGGACGGTCTGCCGGTTTACGCCTTTGCTCAGAACGGTGACGTGACGGGCGGCGCTATTTCCAAGGCGCAGGCACGAAAGATAAAGAAGGTTTACGATTTCGCTGCCAAGACCGGCGCTCCGGTCATCGGCATATATGATTCACAGGGAGCGCGTCTGAAGCAGGGCGGCGCTATTCTTGCGGCATACGGAGACATGCTGCTCTGGAGCAGCAGTCTGTCAGGCGTTGTTCCTCAGATATCCGTCATTGCGGGCACATGCGTCGGAACAAACGCGCTCATTGCGAGCTGCGCCGATATTGTGATAGCTGTCAAGGACGTTGATTTCGGCATAGAAACCAACGGCAGCGAGCGCAAGAGTGAGGACGTTGGGGAAAGCGTACATATTCTCACCAAAACAATTGACGATGCGCTTGTCAAGGCGCGGACTCTCGTGGCTATGCTTCCCTCAAACAATCTCTGCGTGGCGCTGAACGCGGAATTCAGCGAGCCTACCGTTTCGGGCGAAGAGCTTGACGCGGTTTCCGCAGCGGTCGGCACAGAAACGCGTGTCATTTCCTATATTATCGCCGGTATAGTGGACGAAGGCAGCCTTGTTGATTTCCAGACCGGTCACGGAAGAAGCGTTCTCACAGGTCTTGCCACGATAAACGGACAGACGGTGGGCGTTGTTTCGACCAGAAGCCGTTACAACAGCGGCAAGATGGACGCCAACGGCGCTGCAAAAGCGGCTCGCTTTGTAAGATTCTGCGACGCGTTTTCCATTCCGGTGATAACTCTCGTCGATACCTACGGCTTTGAAACCGTGCGCGACGCGGCAAAGCTGATGCACGCGTACGCTGAAGCTACGACAGTCAAGATGGCGATAATCATTGGCGCGGCATACGGTCCCGCGTTCGTGGCTCTTGCCGGACGCGCCGCAAACGCCGACTTCACAGTGGCGTGGCCTAACGCGGTAATTGCCCCGCTTGCGCCGGAAACATTCACCGCAATCATGTATAATGACGAGCTGAAGGGCGTTGATGATCCCATAGCAAGACGCGCCGAGATAGAAGAGGATTACAGAAATACCCTTGCTTCACCGGCAGCCGCCGCGTCGGAGGGCTATATTGACGACGTTATCGCACCCGCCGACACACGCGCAGTTGTGGCTGCGGCTCTCGATATGCTCGCTTCAAAGAAGGTCTCACGTCTGCCTAAGAAGCACTCCAACATTCAGCTTTAATTATTATCTTCATAATAACGTGACATAATTGACATATATCAGGAGGAATTTCCCATGAAGAATTTAAAAATTACCGTTAACGGCGTTGCATATGACGTTCAGGTTGAAGAGGTCGGAAGCGACAGCGCACCGTCCGCACCGTCCGCTCCCGCGCCCGCCGCGCCCAAGGCTCCTGCCGCACCCGCCGCGCCCAAGGCTCCTGTAGCGGGCGAAACAGTCAATTCCCCGATGCCCGGTACGGTTCTTGAGGTTCAGATAAAGCCCGGCGATTATGTAAAGTCCGGCGACACGCTTCTTGTGCTTGAGGCAATGAAAATGGAAAACGCAATTGCGGCTCCCAAGGACGGCAAGGTAGTGGAGGTTTACGTCATCAAGGGTCAGACCGTTGAATCCGGAACCGCGCTTGTCACAATAGGCTGATAGCGGACGGGAGGCAATAGTATGGCACAGATAAAAGTTACCGAAACGGTGCTTCGCGACGCTCATCAGTCGCTTATCGCCACCAGAATGACCACCGAGGAAATGCTGCCCATGCTCTCGGATTTGGATAAGGTCGGCTTTCATTCTCTTGAATGCTGGGGCGGCGCAACATTTGACGCGTGCCTTCGTTTTCTCAATGAGGATCCGTGGGAACGTCTGAGGACTATCCGCAAGGCATGTCCTAAGACAAAGCTGCAAATGCTTTTCCGCGGACAGAATATGCTGGGCTACCGTCATTACGCTGACGACGTTGTGGAGTATTTTGTTGAGAAATCAATCGACAACGGTATCGACATAATGAGAATATTTGACGCGCTCAACGACATAAGAAACCTTGAAACCTCGATTAACGCCGCGAAGAAATACGGCGGACATGTTCAGGGCTGTATTTCATACACAACAGGTCCGGTGTTTACATTGGAGTATTTCACCAAATATGCCAAAACATTGGAGAATGCCGGCGCCGATTCAATATGTATCAAGGACATGGCGGGTCTGCTCACGCCATACGGCACATATGACCTTGTAAAAGCTCTCAAGGAGACGGTCAGGATACCGATTCAGCTCCACACGCATTATACATCGGGTCTTGCGTCGATGTCCATGCTCAAGGCAATAGAAGCTGGTGTTGACGTAATAGATACAGCTATGTCGCCGATGGCTTTGGGTACGTCTCATCCGGCTACGGAATCAATGGTTGCCGCTCTCAAGGGTACGGAATATGACACTGGGCTTGACCTCAATCTTCTCGCACAGATAAGGGATTACGTGGAGACGCTCCGGCAGAAGTATCTCAGCAGCGGACTGATGAATCCCAAGGTGCTGGAGGTTGATTCCAAGACGCTGCTCTATCAGGTTCCTGGCGGAATGCTTTCCAACCTTGTTTCGCAGCTCAAGGAAGCGGGCAAGTTAGACAAACTCAGCGACGTGCTGAACGAAGTTCCGCGAGTGCGCGAGGACGCGGGATATCCGCCGCTTGTCACTCCGACGTCGCAGATAGTCGGCACGCAGGCTGTGCTGAATGTAATTACCGGCGAGCGTTACAAGATGACGACCAAGGAATTCAAGGGACTTGTTCAGGGAACCTACGGCAAAACTCCCATGCCTATAGATCCCGAATTCCGCAAGAGGATAATAGGCGATCTCGAACCTATCGACTGCCGTCCCGCCGATCTTATCAAGCCTGAGCTTGAAGACCTGCGCGAGGAAATGTCGGAATATCTCGAACAGGAAGAGGACGTTCTGTCCTACGCCTGCTTCGGACAGGTTGCCACAAAATTCTTCCAGAACCGCAGAGACGCGCTTTATGGTATTGACAGCGCTCACTTTGATACGGCTGAGAAAGTGCATCCGGTTTAATAACTTATATTTTTCACGTTAATGCAATGAAACAGTTCCCCGATGTTCCTGACTTTCAAGGAGTAAGACCATCGGGGAAATTTTATTAGGTTGAGATAAAAAATATTAAATATTTAACCAACCGTTTTTCTTCATTTTGGGTTATATAAATGGAAGCATAATGCTTATCATTAAAAAAACGAGGTGGATATTAATGAAATTGCGTAAGGTTGACGTGTACGACGCAGGCTACGGCGGCACATTTAAGAAGGCAGTCGCTGCAACTGCTGCCGCCGCCGCAATGGTTGGAGGACTTACCGGCTGCTTCAAAAATTCCTTATCCGGCGATACTGAATACAGACCCACTGAGTACGACGGTTATATGACGGTGGAGAGCGTTTCGGATTCGGATTTGCCGGAGGAATCGTCGCCGTCGTCTGACGAGGAAATGTTCACACTTGACGGAGACGTTGCCTATGTGCCGTCGGAGCAGGATTGAAGAGGTTGTTATGGAAAAAAGGAAAGTTAAATTGTATGACGACGGTTACTCAGGCAGCGACGTTTTAAAGAAGCTGACAGCAGCGGCTTCGGCGCTGCTGCTGTGCGGAAGCCTGACAGCGTGCCATCACGCAAAGCCTGAGCCGGATAATACCATTATGGGAGAGGAACAGTATATTCCGGCTGTTTCGGAATCGGATATTTCTTCACAGGACAAGCAGGGCGAGGAAGAAATCCCAGCCAGAGATTATTTGGGATACATGACTGTTGAACAGTCGGACAGCGGTGAATGATATGAATATATCATTAATTCTTACCAGACAGTGTAATCTGCGCTGCAAATACTGCTTTGAAACGCACGACAATGTCTTTATGAGCGAGGAAACGGCGCTTCGTGCCATAGATATGGCTGCCGGAGAAGGAAAAGGATCTGTCGGAGTCTCGTTTTTCGGCGGAGAGCCGCTGCTCTGCAAGCCGCTTATTCGCAGGTGCATTGAATATTCAAAGCGGTTTGCCGATAAAAAGTTCAGCTGGAACATGACGACAAACGGGCTTTTGCTCGATGACGAATTCCTTGGATTTGCCGAAAATGAAGATATATATATCGCTATGTCTCACGACGGAATTATGAGCCGGGTCAACCGGCTTTATCCGTCGGGAAACGACTGTCTTTCACAGCTTGACGAAAAACTCAGACTGCTGCTGAAATATCGTCCCGGCGCATTCATTATGGCGACGGCAACGCCTGAAACTGCCGGAATGGTTTATGATTCCATGAAGCATCTTGTCGATCTCGGGGCAAGGAGATTTAACCTTGCAATTGACAGCCGTCCCAGCGCGGGCTGGAACGACGAAAGCATGGATATTCTGTCAGAACAGCTTGGAATGCTCGGCGATCTCATATTTGAATATTTTATTCATGACAGGGATATTTACTTCAACCCGTTTGAAGAGAAAATACTCGCTATAACAAAGGACAGAAAATGCCATATCTGCGAGCTTGGTATGCGTAAGCCGTATATTGATTGGGACGGGAACATATACCCCTGCATTCAGTTCGGCGGCGTTCCTGAATACCGTATGGGGAGCGTAGCCGAGGGAATAGATGCCGTCAGGCGCGATGAATTTTATGCCGCGAGTCTCCGCAAGCCTTCATTCTGTACGGACTGCGCCATGCAGAAGCGCTGCGTCAACGACTGCGCCTGTCTGAATTATCAGCAGTGCGGGGATATGTCACAGGTTAGCGGTGAGCAGTGCAGATATCAGCAGATACTCATAACAACAGCCGATGAAATGGCGAGGAAAATGCTTGACGCGGACGAATCGCATTTTTATAAAAGGTATGTAGTGCCATCGAAATAAAAAAAATCAAATCAAGGCTGAGTTGCTTTAAAAAAGCGTGCGAAGCCTTGATTTTTGCATTGCATTTTTCTGAAATATCTGATAGAATGATAATTAAGGTTTTTATGTCGGTTAAGAATTGTGTCGTTTGAAAATATTCAGGAGGTCAGAATGAATTGAGCAAAGCAATGAACAGATTGTTTGATGAATTAGACAGAAGCGCGTATTTAAGGAATGTAATCAGTATTCTTTTTTTGCCGTTGTCGCTTGTGTACATGGAAATATTGGCGAAAAAGAATGTATTCGGCGGAGTGTTTGACGAAAAATACAAATATCTGCTCTTTTTATCGCTGTCCATGGGATTTCTGCTGAGTCTCGCGGCAATGCTGCTAAACGGAAAGGCTCGCAGGATTTTCTTTAAGACGGTGCTTGCCGTGCTTGCGGTTTGGTTTTCATTTCATGTAAGCTATTACGGCAATTTCCACACATTCTTCTCGTGGCAGACGCTCGGACAGGCAAAGGATATCACGCAGTTCTGGAAAGAAGCAATCGTAGCCGCCGGCGGGGTGTGGTACATGATACTCGCGTTTTTCGTTCCGTTCGCGCTTATGTGCGTCGGGGGAAAATATCTGGTTCCGGACGATTCGGAGAGAAACGCGACTTATTCCGCAATAGCGTTTGTTTTGTTCGCGGTTCTGTATTTTCCGATGATTGTCCAGATTAACGGCTCTAAATCGGAAACGGATGACTATTCGCCATATTATTATTATACATATCTGCAAAATGACCTTGACACGAGCTTCAGCTATTATGGAATTGTCAACACAACTCGTATCGACATAAAGCAGCTTATTTTCGGAGCGCCTGTTGAGGAATTCGATTCGGGCGACGTAACCGAGCCTGTATTGCCGGACGACGGCGACAACGGCGGCGAGGAGATAATCGAGTACGGCTACAACGTGATGAATATTGACTTCGACAAGGCGGCAGGCTCCACGAAGTCGGATCAGCTCAGGAAGATGGACAAGTATTTCAAGAGCGTTCAGCCCACTCAAAAGAGCGAATACACCGGAATGTTCAAGGGCAAGAATCTTATTTTCATCACTCTCGAAGGCTTCTCGGATAAGATAATCGACCCTGAGTTTACTCCGGTTCTCTACAAAATGTCAACCGAAGGCTTTGTGTTTAAAAACTTCTATAATTCCGTTTGGGGAGGAAGCACCGCGAGCGGCGAGTATTCCAACATGACTGGAAATTTCTACACAACAGCCAACTGCCTGAAAGCGAGCGGTTCAACCTACCAGCCGCTTGTACTCGGAAATCAATTCAGAAAAATCGGCTATAAGACATTTGCCTATCATAATAATTCATATACATATTACGGACGCAACAAATCCCATCCTAATTTCGGATATAAATGGATAGCCACCGGCAACGGTCTTACGCTGAAAAGCAACTGCTGGCCGCGTTCCGACAAGGAGATGGCGGAGGTTTCCGTGAAGGATTACATAAATCTTGATACGCCGTTCCACGCCTATTACATGAGCGTAAGCGGACACGCCAATTATTCCTACAGCGGAAATTCCATGTCGTCCCGTCACAGGAAGGATCTGCCGGAGAAGTTTTTGACGCTGCCTGAGGGAGTTCAGGCTTATTACGCGTGCCAGTATGAGGTGGAGCTTATGCTGAAAGCGCTGGTTGATGCTCTGAGCGAATCCGGCGAGCTGGAGGATACGGTGTTTGCGATGGCAGCCGATCATTATCCCTATGCTCTCAGCGATTCCGAGCTTGCTTCGCTTTACGGTCTGCCGGCTGACGGAATAAGAAATAATTTTGACCTATACCGCAACGGCTTCATTCTCTGGAGCGCGTCAATGAGCGAGCCTGTAGTGGTGGAAAAGCCTTGCTCGACCATAGATATTCTCCCGACTCTCTCCAATCTTTTCGGTCTGGAATACGATTCGAGAATTCTCATGGGAAGCGATATAATGGCGGAAGGGGATCATTTTGCGCTGCTGAAGGTAAACGGCTGGTCGTGGATAAGCACCCAGGGCGAATACAACGCTTCGGCAAAGAGATTTACGCCGGATTCCGGCTGCACGCTCTCCGATGAAGAAACGGACAATTACGTGACCGCTATGAATAAAATAGTCCGTGCCAAGACCACATATTCAAAGCAGATACTCGACAAGGATTATTACAAGCATATCTATAAATTCATAACAGATGAAAAGCCCGACAAAGCTGAAGACGTTCAGGACTCAGCCGACGCGGAGGGCTGAAATAATTAATCGCAAGGACGGTAGACCGAAATGCATACAAAATACACCTTTGGCAGAAGCAACTGGCGCACATTTGAACAAGGCTATGAGAAGGAATGGCTTCTTACAAACGGACTGGGCGGTTTTTCATGCTGCACCGTTACGGGGGATACGGCGAGAATTCACGCGGGTTATCTTATCGCGTCGCTCAGACCGCCTGTGGACAGAGTGAACGTTCTCTCAAAGATACAGGAGAAAATCACCTGCGGCAAGCGGACGTTTGACCTTGCCTGTCAGGAGTACGTCGGTGACCGCACCGAGGGATACAAGTATCTTGAACAGTTCCGTATGGACATTGTGCCGACATATTGTTATCAGACAGACGAAATCTCTATAGAGAAAACAATAGGCATGGAACACGGCAAGAACACTGTTGCGGTTTGCTATACCGTGACCGGAGCGACTCAGCCCGCCACAATCAATCTGACTCCGCTCTTTGCAATGCGTCCGATAGACAGGGTTAATTCTCCCTCCGATATATCGAATTTCCGCTCGTCGGTATTCGGAAGAACGATGCTTGTCGGACGAAACGACAACAGCAGCTATAACGCTAAATTCTACATCAGCGAGGGCGAATACAGCGACCGCTCGCTGCTTCCGACCAGCATGGCGGAGCCGACTCATATTGCCGAGGAAAACCAGCTGCTCGCTATAGATTCGAGAACCGGCTTTCGCGGGCTTGATTCGCAGTATACGCCGTTCGACGCCGTTATAAAGGTGTATCCTGGCGAAACGAAGAAATTCTTTGTCATATGTTCCACCGAGGACGAGGACATTACAGCCAAAAACGGCTTTGATATTGTCAGGTCGTATGTTGACAGAATGTATGATATAATACGTCTGAATCCGGCAAGGGATATCTTTTCGGCGCATTTTACGTGGGCGGCAGACGCGTTTATTGTTGATAGGGAATCAACGGGTCTGAAAACCATTCTCGCGGGCTATCCGTGGTTTGCCGACTGGGGCAGGGACACAATGATCGCTCTGACCGGACTGACTCTCTGCACCCGCCGTTTTGAGGACTGCGAGAAAATTCTCAAATCCTTTGCCATGTATGAGAAAAACGGGCTTATACCGAATGTATTTCCGAATTCTGCCGACGATGAGCCGATGTACAACACAATGGACGGTTCACTGTGGTACTTCTACGCCGTCGAAAGGTATTTGCACTATACCGGCAAGGAGGAAAATTATAATTTTATCAGGGACGAAATATTCCCTGTGCTTAAAAATATCATCTATGCTTATGAAAACGGCACGGATTTTTCAATCGGAATGGATTCCGACGGACTTGTGTACGGCGGCAGCGAAAAGGATCAGATCACGTGGATGGACGTGCGCGTAGGGGAGTGGGTAGTGACTCCGCGCCACGGCAAGCCCGTGGAGATCAACGCGCTCTGGTACAACGCGCTCAGGGTAATGGAAATGCTCTGCGAGAAATTCAACCGCGACGGTTCGCACTATACTGAGCTTGCCGAACGGGTAAAGACTTCATTTGTCCGCAAATTCTGGAATGAGCGGGGAGGATATCTTTACGACGTCGCCGACCCGTGTGAGGACAGAATACGTCCGAATCAGATATACGCAGTTTCACTGCCTTACACCATGCTCGACAGGCACAAGGAGCTGTCTGTTGTGGACTGCGTGAGCCGTCATCTGCTCACGGTTTACGGTCTGCGTTCGCTTTCATCCTCCGATGCCGAATACAAGCCCCGCTATATCGGCAGACTTATCGACCGTGACGCGGCGTATCATATGGGCACAAGCTGGGGATTCCTGATGGGCGGTTATATTTCCGCGTTCTGCAAGGTTCACGACCATTCGCCATACGCGGTCAGACGTTGCAAGGAGATATGCTCGCGCTTCCTCGATCACATGAATGACGGCTGTATAAACGGTGTGGCTGAAATTTTCGACGGCGAATTCACCTGCACATCACGCGGCTGCTTCACACAGGCATGGAGTATCGGCGAGCTTCTGCGTGCGTATACCGAAGATGTGCTTCCTTATCTCAAAAGAACGCCGGACAGATATTAATTCGTTAATTAATTGATAAAATATAAAATAGCCTGTTCAGTATTCCTCCGCGTGAGTGGGGATACTGAGCAGGCTAAAAAAATCATCTGCAAGGTGAGTGGAAAAAATGAATCATAAGGAAATGGCAAGGATAATGCTGGACGAGATACATAAAGCTGGCGGAATAGTTTCAATAATCTACAAGGACTTTGACACGGGGAGCATACCTTTTCAATTCGCGCCGGATTACGCCATGCCGTCGGGCGATATGGCAAAGATTGCCATTCTGCTTGCGGCGCTGTGCCGCGTTCAGGACGGGGAAATGACGCTTGACAAATGCGTTATAGTGCCTGATTTATGGATAAATTATGACAGCGTTGCGTTTGAGCGCGGAGAAATGTCATATTCGATAGATGAGCTGCTCTCGTGGATGATAGTCGCAAACGAGGATACCGCCGCGAACGCGCTTATAGAGATACTCGGACTGCATTACATCAACGACTGCTGCAGGCGTTTTGGACTGAGGAATACACATGTGGAATGCCGTCTTGGTCAGACGAGAGTACCTGAAGAAGTGAGGTTGAATGTCACATCGGCAAGGGACATGATGATTTTTTTTGAGGGAATATACCGAAACGAACTTTTCAGCCGTCCGCTTTGCGAATACGCAGGCAGAATGTTTCTCCGACACAGAATCCACGGCGGTTTTACGAGGTATATATGCGACGATATATATACCGGACGTTTTGTCAGCGACAGGGACACGGTATGTAATGAAGCCGGAATCTTCTATCTCAGATATGTAGATTATTTTCTTGCGATATTCAATTCAGATCCCGCTTTCACTCCGGAAAGCAGGCAGGCAAGTCAGCGAATGCGTGGAAGGCTTTCCAATATTATATATAATTATTATCTTGAACGCGAGGACGCAATTCAGAATCTTCCATATAAATAAAAAAGCAAAGCGCATAACAAGCGGACGTTTTTCTGTTTATGCTTCTTATCAATTGCAAACCAAAGCGATATCCTTCACAACCTCGCCCGCTATAATCAGTCCGGCAACCGACGGTACAAACGCCACACTTCCCGGAATCTGCCGGCGACCCTCCGGAAGCTTTTCGTCCGAAACAAGCGGAGTAAGCGCTTCTTCCTTAGAATAAACCACCTTCAGACGCTTAACCCCGCGCTTTTTGAGTTCACGGCGCATTACCCGCGCCAGAGGACAGACAGATGTTTTGTAAATATCCGTCACCTCGAACGCAGTCGGGTCCAATTTATTTCCGGCTCCCATCGAGCATATTATCGGTACTCCGGCAGCCTGCGCGTTCATTACAAGGGCGATCTTGCCGGTTACAGTGTCGATTGCGTCTATAATATAATCGTATTTCCGGAAATCGAACTGATTTTCAGTTTCAGGTGTGTAGAACACCCTGTATGTATTGACGACTGCGGAGGGATTTATGTCCTTTATACGCGCCGCGGCGGCGTCAACCTTGTACATTCCTAAGGTGGAATGTGTGGCTATTATCTGTCGGTTGAGATTGGAGAGCGCGACCACGTCGCTGTCGATAAGGTCAAGCGTGCCGACTCCCGAACGCGCCAGAGCTTCGGCGGCATATCCGCCAACGCCGCCAATGCCGAATATAGCGACTCTTGCAGCAGCAAGTCTGTTCATAGCTTCGCTGCCAAGCAAAAGCCGTGTTCTTGTAAACTGATCGTTTGTTTCCGGCATAATTCAGAATCTCCCTTCGAGTCTGAAGCTCATTCCGTCCTCGTTGAATACGGCGCGGAGACGTTTTTTTGACAGATATTTGTCAAGCGCCCGCAGCATAGCCTCCGACGGAATCGCGTCAAATGAAAATTCAACCGCTGAATATTCGTTGTCAAAATGAAGCTCCATGCGGAATTTTTCCTTCAGCATTCTTTTAAGCTCGCTGACCTCAGTGATATTAAGTGTACGCAAATTTTATTCCCCCTGATTTTTAATTTTATTATATGACAACATCAAACCGTTGTCAACATTTTATCATATTCACTCAGGTATAATAATATCCGTATAAAAAAAATAAAAAAACACTTGACAAACGGAATAATCAATGATATAATGCCTATAAAACTTATAGGTTTATAGGCTAAATGAATTTTTGAAGGAGAAGAATATTATGAAAATTTATGAAAGATTTACTGACCTTATCGGAGGAACTCCGCTTCTGAAGCTCAACAACTATATTGAGGATAATGCTCTCGAAGCCGACATTCTTGCCAAGCTCGAATACTTCAATCCGGCTGGAAGCGTCAAGGACAGAATCGCCAAGGCTATGATCGACGACGCTGAGGAAAAGGGTCTTTTAAAGCCAGGCGCCGTAATAATCGAGCCTACCAGCGGAAATACAGGAATAGGTCTGGCAGCCGTCGCTTCGTCCAGAGGATATAAGATCATACTGACTATGCCCGAAACCATGAGCATCGAGCGCCGCAACCTGCTCAAGGCATACGGCGCGCAGCTTGTGCTGACCGAGGGCGCAAAGGGCATGAAGGGCGCAATAGCCAAGGCTGAGGAACTGGCTAAGGAAACCGAGGGCAGCTTTATTCCGGGGCAGTTTGTCAACCCCGCCAATCCTGCGGCGCACATCGCAACGACCGGACCTGAAATCTGGCAGGACACCGACGGCAAGGTTGATATTTTCGTTGCCGGTGTTGGCACAGGCGGCACGCTTTCCGGCGTTGGCGGATACCTCAAGAGCCAGAATCCGAATGTAAAGGTAGTCGCTGTGGAACCGGCAGGCTCCCCCGTTCTTTCAAAGGGCACTCCCGGACCCCACAAAATTCAGGGTATAGGCGCCGGCTTTGTTCCCGACACGCTTAACACCGAGATTTACGATGAAATAATCACCGTTGAGAATGAAGAAGCGTTCGCTGCCGGCAAGGCGCTTGCACGCAGAGAAGGCATACTCGTCGGAATATCCTCAGGCGCGGCTCTCCATGCGGCGACGGTACTTGCCAAACGCCCCGAAAATAAGGGCAAGCTGATAGTCGCCCTGCTTCCCGACACCGGTGAACGCTATCTTTCCACTCCGATGTTTGCCGACTGACGCTTTTTTGATTCAATAGAGCCCGTAAGAAAAAATTGACAAAAAACTGCCTTGATTCATCTTAATCAGGGCAGTTTTTTATATATGTAATTTTTGTGAAACCGTTGTGATTTGAAATAAAAAATAAAAAAATCGCTTGAAATAAATGTAAAAAATGTTATAATAGTAAATGAAATTATTTGTCGAAATGTCTTACAAAGCATATCGGCGTGAAAGAAGGTTTTTTTATGCAGGACAAGAAAAAAGGCGGTCTGTTTGCGGGTGTTTTTTTCGGTCTGATACTGGTCATCGTCGGCACAGTGCTTCTCTGGTGGAACGAGGGCAATAATGTCCGCAACATCAAGACAACCGATGAGATTGAGAAGACGGTCGTTGAGATCGCTTCCAAGAGCGACTGCAAGGAGTACGAGGATAAACTTGTTGCGACAGGCGGTAAATTTACCGTAAAAGATAAGGAACTGACAGACAGTACCTTCAATGTCAGCGTACACACTGCCGCTCTCTCAAGAATTGTCGAGATTTACCAGTGGGAAGAGGAATCTGAAACCGACGACGACGGCAACACCACCTATTCCTACAAGAAAGTATGGCACGAGGGCTTGATCGATTCGAGCGATTTCCATAGATCGGGTCATGACAATCCCACCTCCGCGGCGTACAAGAGTGAGGATACATTTGCCGAGGACGTCATTCTGGGCAACTTCCATCTCAGCAGTACCCAGATTGAAAAAATGAGCACCAACAAGGAGCTTGTTCCTTACGAGGAAATGACAATTCCGGAAGGCTATGAGATAGTCGGCGAATTTGTGACAGATGCCGCTGACCTTGAGAATCCGCAGATCGGCGACGTGAGGATCAAGTGGATGTACAACAACTGGAAGGAAGTCAGCCTGATAGCGCAGGTCAAAGGTACGACCTTTGTAAGCTGGACGTCTGAGGTAGGCAAAAAGGTCAATTATGTGACCGGAGGAAATCACACCGCCGCCGAGATGATTCAGGATATGCGTACTCAGGATAAGATAATGAAATGGCTTCTCAGACTCGCGGGATTTCTGGCAATACTTATCGGCTACATGTCGTTCATCAGCCCGCTTACCAAGCTTGTCGGATATATTCCGTTCCTTGGCAACGTAGTCAATTTCATGTTCTTCCTCACAATATTCCTGCTGTCGCTTGCACAGTCGCTCTTAGTTATCATTATTGCGTGGTTCCGTTTCCGTCCGCTGTTGAGCATTGGACTTCTGGCAATCGTCGCGGTAATCGGCGTGCTTTTATTCTTCCTCAAGAAGAAGCCTGCCCAGCAAAATGTGCAGACTGCGTAATATAGAATGTTGTTATTTAAAGAACGCTGTCCGTCAGGCAATTACAGCCGACGCGGACAGCGTTTTTTTTATTGGAAATGCCAAATCAGGTTGCGGAAACGCCGTTTAAAATATACTAATATACTATACTTTAAATTATTAAAAAATAATGCTTGACAAATCTGCTCCGAGGTGTTAAAATACCTACAAAGCCTACCAAACATATAAGTTTTATTAAAAAGCAGCGCGGCTTGTTTATTTTCAAGTGGACAACCGCCAAAGCGAGGAATGATTCATTATGACGAAGCGTTTTATTAACCTCGTCCGCAGCAATTACAGATTCGGACGAATGTGACATGTTGTTTTTCTGAGATTTATAAAACAAAACAAGAAAATAATATAATCAATAAGGAGAAATCATCATGGGCATATTCGGTAAGAAAAAGAAAAATACGGAAAACATCAACGCGGCTGAAACAGTCACAGCGGAAGTAAATAAAACAGAACAGAAGACTGAAGCCGAGGTCGCTTCGTCAGGTGAAAGAAAATACAGATTTGAAACGCTCCAGCTTCATGTCGGACAGGAACAGCCTGATCCCGCAACTGACGCGAGAGCCGTTCCGATATATCAGACAACGTCGTATGTATTCAGGAATTCAGCACACGCGGCGGCGCGCTTCGGTCTTGCCGACGCGGGCAACATCTACGGAAGACTCACCAACTCGACGCAGGACGTTCTTGAAAAGCGCATAGCGGCTCTTGAGGGCGGCGTCGCGGCACTGGCGGTCGCTTCCGGAGCTGCCGCGATAACCTACACGGTGGAAGCGCTCGCCCAGTCCGGCGAGAACATTGTCGCACAGAAGACGATATACGGCGGCAGCTACAACCTCCTTGCACACACGCTTCCTCAGTACGGCGTTACTACGCATTTTGTGGATATTCACAATCTGAAGGAAGTCGAAGCGGCTATAGACAAAAAGACAAAGGCTGTATATCTCGAAACACTCGGCAATCCCAACAGCGATATTCCCGACATCGACGCTATTGCGGAAATTGCCCATAAGCACGGAATTCCTGTTGTGATCGACAATACCTTCGGCACGCCTTATCTCATCAGACCCATCGAGCATGGCGCTGATATAGTCGTACATTCCGCGACGAAATTCATCGGCGGTCATGGAACCACTCTCGGCGGAATAATAGTTGATTCAGGTAAATTCGACTGGAAGGCTTCCGGAAAATACGCGCCAATTGCCGCGCCTAATCCGAGCTATCATGGAGTATCGTTTGTGGACGCGGTTGGACCTGCCGCTTTTGTGACATATATCCGCGCAATTCTCCTGAGGGACACGGGAGCAGCCATTTCTCCGTTCAACGCGTTCCTGCTGCTTCAGGGCGTTGAAACGCTCTCGCTGCGTCTTGACCGCCACGCGGAGAATACCGCAAAGGTCGTTGAATATCTCGCGAATCACCCTCAGGTGGAGCGCGTGAATCACCCGTCGCTGCCGGATCATCCTCAGAACGCCCTATACAAAAAGTATTTCCCGAACGGCGGCGGCTCTATATTTACATTCGATATAAAAGGCGGTCAGGAGGAAGCGCACAAATTCATAGACAATCTTGAAATCTTCTCGCTGCTTGCCAATGTCGCCGATGTGAAGTCGCTGGTAATTCACCCCGCGACAACAACGCATTCCCAGCTCTCGCAGGAGGAGCTTCTCGATCAGGGAATCAAGCCCAACACGATACGTCTTTCCATAGGCACAGAGCATATTGACGACATTATTGCCGACCTCGACAGAGGATTCAAGTCTGTAAAGTAAATAGTGCTTTGGAAAATCAATGATGGTTACAAAGACGCATAAAATTATAAAAAACGACTGATATAGAAAAATCTGCAACTTACTAAGCATAATCAGAAGGATTGCTTATGGAAGTTGCAGATTTTTTATTGTTTACGCGGAGCATTCATGCAAAATTGAAAACATCAATATGGTTCTGGCGGCAGGATAGATAATAAATCAGTTTTCTGGCATCTGGTATGTCTGCGCGTAGTTGAAGAAGGATATTTCGGAAGTCCTGAATTCAGCCGCGACATAGTAGACTTTTGTTCTGTCGGGCGAATCCATATACCACGTGACAAGATACTGGTCGTCGTCGGGATAATAGCAGTAAACCTGATAAGCGTCATATTTTCCGAGAGCTTCCCTCGCGCCTGTGATTTTTTCAATGTTCTGGGTAGAAGCGTCTTCCTCAAGTTTATAGAGTCTGGCGTTGGCAGCTATGTGAGCGTCAAGGTCAACACCGGTCTGCTCCTTGATAGAAACACAATCGTAAACGTCCATTGTAAGAATTTCGTAGGGCGATTTAGCGTACTGGACGCAGGTTGCCGAGTTTCCTGGGGTGTACCACTGGAAGAAACCTTTATCGAGAGTCATCCAACCGACGGTTTCATTGCCATATTGTGTTTCTTCCGGACTTTCAGAGGATGGGTCAATATCGTAAGAAGAGGTATAATCTTCTGAAACATCGTATCCGTCGGATTCGGTTCCGGATTTCGATGAAATTCTGTATCTGACTAATGCACTCAGACACGATGTGGAAGACAGCAGCATGGCAGCGCAGATTGATGCGAGTAGAATTCTTTTGATTTTCATGATAACCAGTCCTTTACTATTTTTTTTATAATTAAGCGATCAGAAATCATCAGGCAGAGCAGATAATCAGATCGCTATTTTGCTTGTGGGAAGTTTATTTGTCAAAAAAATATCGTTCAGTTGGTTTTCAGCCACTCCCTGATTATGTCACAGATTCAACCTTCATAACCTTATTATATAATAAGCTCTGACGTGTAGTCAACAACTAAATTTAATGTGTCACACATTGGCGTTCTGTGTAATGGAAAATGGGTATGTACAGGACAAATAGCCGCATTGCGCTGGAATACAAAAATAATTTGCGATGGCTCTCTTAGCGCTTATGAAAATTTTTAAATACAACGGGGTAACCGTCAAACAGCTTGCACAGGAGAATGTACTTTCACGTAAGGCATTTTCCGTCTGGTTAATGACAAAGACATATTCTATGGAAGCATCAAATATATTCAGAGCAATGAAGAAGCGGAAATGTAGTATTGCTCAGGGCATTGACTTTATAAATGAAACGTGGTAAAATAAGCCTAAGAATTAATGCGTCAAAGGCCCGGATTATTAATTTGTAAACCATGAGCCTTTGCGAGGAAGGAGAACCCATGAAAGCAAAATTTTCCGAATACCTCAGCGGTATAAAGCCGGGGCTTAAAGAGCTTATCGGCATTCTCCGCAAGGATTATGATTATGTCAGCGTTCTTGCCACGGATTCCACAGGACTTGCCGTGCGTATTTCACAGCGTTCCCGCAGCGTGTCGGGAGAGACAATGACGACGGAACGCGGCATTGTGGTGCGCGTTTGTGAGAATGGGCAGTATGCCGAGTATGCCTTTAACAAATTTGACCCATCGCAGCCGGAGAAAGCGGCAGCCGAAATTCAGGGCGCGCTTGACGCGCAGCTTGTCATGCTGAAGCTGGCGGGCGTTAAGACCTTCGACACTCCGGTTCTTCCCGATAATGAACAGATTCTCTTTGTCGAAAAGGAAACGGAGCAGCTTCCTGAGACAGCAGACGTAAGGAAGCTGGTGGAAATATTAGGCGCTGCCTCCGATAGAGGTATGACGTTGAATGAGAATGCAATAGAATGCATTGTATCAGGTCAATCGACTCATATCTGCAAGATGTTCCTCACTGAAAAGCGCGATCTTTGCCAGAGCTATGTTTACAGCGAAGGAATGGCTGCTTTGGTCGTAAGCAGAGATGGAAATACACAGGTCGCCTATGACAGCGTTTCAGGTCTTTGCGGTCCGGAGCTTTTCGGCGGGCTGGACGGCAGGATGGATAAAATAGCCGCGACAGCCGCGGAGCTTCTTGACGCGGAGCGCATAGAGCCTGGCGAGTACGAGATAATAACATCCCCTGAGGTGACGGGACTTATTGCACACGAGGCATTCGGTCACGGCGTTGAGATGGATATGTTCGTAAAGAACCGTGCGCTTGGGGCTGAATATATAGGCAAGAGAGTCGGCAGCGACAAATGCACTATGCACGAGGGAGCGCTCTGCGCGGAGAATGTGACTTCTTATGCCTTTGACGATGAGGGAACCCTTGCGGGAGACGTCACCGAGATCGATCACGGCATTCTTAAAACTGGAATATGCGACGCTCTGAGCGCAATGAGACTTGGCGTTCAGCCGACAGGCAACGGCAAGCGCGAGAATTTTGAGCATAAGGTCTATACACGAATGACGAATACAATGTTTGATTCGGGCGAGGACAGCATAGAGGATATGATTGCCTCCATAAAGCACGGATATCTTCTCGAAGGTATGGAGAGCGGCATGGAGGATCCTAAGCACTGGGGAATTCAGTGTATCATCAAAATGGGACGCGAGATAAAGGACGGCAAGCTCACAGGAAAGGTTGTCGCCCCGATAATAATGACAGGATATGTTCCTGACCTGCTCGGAGGGATATCCATGCTCTCGCCTCACCGTGAGGTATTCGGTTCAGGCGGTTGCGGCAAGGGATACAAGGAATGGGTCAAGGTTGCCGATGGCGGTCCTTATCTTAAAACGAAAGCGAGGCTGGGTTAATGCTCGATACGATTGTTGAATTACTGAAATCCTCTGGCGTTTACGGCTGGGAGGTAAACGATACTAAAATGAACGGCTGGGAATTTTACTTTATACGCCATGAGCTTGATCAGCACAGGGCAAAGAATGTGGAGCATATAAATGTAAAGATTTACCAGATTACCGACGACGGACAGTCGGTGGGATTTGCTTCCGCTGAGATTGCCCCTACCGCGTCACGCGACGAAATTGAAAAGCTGATAAGCGATCTTTCATATCGCGCCACGCTTGTAAAAAACCGTGCGTTTACGCTGAATCCTCCGTCCGATGTAAAAGCGCCGGAGGGAAAGGCTTCCGACATTGCCGACATTTCGGCGGATTTCATACGCGCAATGTCCGAGCTTTCCGAGACGGACAGCGAGGACGTGAACAGCTATGAGATTTTTGTCACTGATGTTATGCACAGGCTCATCACATCGACCGGAATCGATCAGACGGAGCATTATCCGTCAAGTATGATCGAGGTGGTTGTTAATGCTCGCCGCGACGGACATGAAATAGAGCTTTACCGCAAATATGACAGCGGCACATGCGATTCGGCTGGACTCAAGAGAGATCTGGAAAGAACCATGAGCTACGGCAGAGACCGTCTTATAACCGAGCCTACTCCGGTAAACGGAAAAATCGACGTTCTTTTCTCAGGCTCAGACGCTTGCGAGATATACAACTATTTCGTTGAACGCATGGGAGCGCCTATGATTTACCGCAAGATGAGCGATTACGAGATAGGGAAACCGATATGCGGAGATGTAAAAGGCGATAAGGTCACTGTCAAAGCGGTGCGGGAGCTTGTCAATTCATCGGAGAATCACGCCTTTGACGAGGAAGGCGCGATAATACGCGATACAACGCTCATAGAGGACGGCGTAGCTAAACATTTTGTCGGCGGCAGAATGTTCTCCTGCTATCTGGGAATTGAGGATTCGTTCATACCGACAAATATAGAAGTCACCGGAGGAAGCCATAGAGAAGATGAGCTTCGCGGCGGGAGATATCTTGAGGCTGTGGAATTCTCGGATTTTCAGGTCGATTCGGTGACAGGAGACATTTTCGGCGAGATACGCCTTGCATATCTTCACGACGGCGATAAGACAATTCCTGTTTCAGGCGGTTCTATTTCCGGTTCGATGAATGATTTTGCAGGCAATATGCTAATGAGTGAAAAAAGCGTTCAGTACAACAGCATGAGTATTCCGGCGCTGACGTTACTGCACGGTGTGACAGTAACCGGTGCGGACAAATGAAAAGCTGAGGTAATCAAATGAATAAGTCGAAATTCATGACGAATTTTCTGAGTCTTGCTGCAGCGATTCTGCTTTTGTTTGCCCTGTTCCACATAGGTCAGATAGCGGGCGCGGTCAGGATGTTTGTTTCAGGCTTGCAGCCATTGTGGGTAGGAATAGCCTTTGCGTACCTGCTGTGTCCGGTGGCGTCATTTTTCGAGGGAAAGCTGAAAAAGCTGAAGAAAATATCTGGCATTGCGAGACCGCTTTCGGTGGTTATCACAAGCCTTGCCGTGCTTGCTGCGTTTGCGCTGCTCTGCGCGGTGCTGCTGCCGCAGCTCATTTCCAGCATTTCCGACCTTGTTCCCAAGCTGCCAGGAATGCTTGAGACTCAGCTTACGAGACTCCAGAAATTCCTTGTTTCCAACAACCAGTTTGCCGCAACGACCGCCGATCTTGTCGAATCGGCGGAGAATATGCTCGTTACATGGATCAAGACCAATCTGCTTAGTACCGTCTATAATCTCGCGAGCAGCCTGATGTCAGTCGGTTCAGCTATAGTTAACGTAATCCTTGCGTTCATCATAATGATATACCTGTTGCTTGACCGCGAGAGATATCTCAACCAGTGCCGCAAGATATTCCATACCGTCAGCCGCAACGAGCGGGTAAACGACGCGGTTTACGACACTCTTCGTCAGGCTAACAAGATGTTCGGCGGCTTTATATCCGGCAAACTGATAGATTCGCTGATTGTTGGTGTAATCTGCTTTGTTTTCATGCTGATACTTGGCATGGATTATCCGCTGATAATCAGCGTAATTGTGGGCGTAACCAATATAATTCCGATGTTCGGACCGTTTATAGGAGCAATTCCCAGCGCGTTTCTGCTGCTTCTCGTATCGCCTAAGCAGTGCATTATATTCCTTATTTTCATCATAGTGCTTCAGCAGGTTGACGGAAATATCATAGGTCCCCGCATTATGGGGGATTCCATAGGACTACCCGCGCTGTATATCACCATAGCGATACTTATGTTCGGTTCGCTCTTCGGATTTATCGGAATGATAATAGGCGTGCCGACTTTTGCGACGATTTATTATGTAATAAAGCGCGTTTCAGAATATTTTCTAAGGAAGCGCGGACTTCCTACAGAGACTTCCGCATATGGTCCCGATTTCAGGATTTCTGTCAAGAGTAAGGACATTCATAATGAATGCGGCGGCGACGATGGGGAAGATGACGAATGACAGTCTGGAGTAATTGCAGTGAGATACGTATTTATCGCTAATCCGAACGCCGGAGCCAAAAACGGCTTTGAAAAATACAGGGACAGGATTACTTCGACCTGTGAAAAAATGGGCGTTCCGTATAAATTCATGCTGACCCGTTCAGGCTCGGATCTGACGGACTTTGCCCGAAGCGAGGGCGAAACCGGCGACGATGTGAGAATAATAGTAATGGGTGGCGACGGCGGAATCTGCGGGGCGGCTAACGGAATTATCGGCATGAGGAATGTCGAATTCGGAATCATTCCCTGCGGTTCGGGCAACGATTATGTAAAGACTTTCGGCGGCGCAAAGGGATTTGAGGACATAGAGCATTATCTCACCGCGCCGTCGAGATATGTAGACGCTATAGATACCGGACATTTCGCGTCGGTGAATATATGCTCTATGGGCATTGACGCAATAATCTGTGACAGAACCAACCGCATGACCCGTACAAAAAAGCTGCTTGGTTCGGGAACATATACTCTTGCGGTATTGATTTCCATGCTCGGCAAGGTGTATAATACTCTGAAAATCACAATTGATGACAATGAAGTCTATGAGGGAGAATACATGTTTTCTCTGGCGGCAAGCGGGAAGTACTACGGAGGCGGCTATATGGGAGCGCCGATGGCGGATCCGAGCGACGGTCTGCTGGATTTCGTAATGATAAAGCGTGTTTCCAAGCTGAAAATGGCAAGTCTACTGGGCGACTACAAGAGCGGCAGATATCCCGAATCGAAAAAATTTGACGGGCTGCTTACCGTCAGGCGCGGCAAGAAGATGAAGATAGAGTCGGAAAAGCCCGCGATTGTCAATATAGACGGCGAATGTCTCAAATTGAGCGAGGTGACGTTTAAGGTGATACCAAGCGCACTGAGACTTATTGTGAACGATGGAGGTCAATGATCCGGTTAAGCCGGTAATTGATTCTGATAAAAAAACAAGCAAAGAAGATGTAACAGTTGGGAAATTATCTGAGAGCATATGCCGAGGTTGATCTTGACGCGATAGGGCATAATATCTCCGAGGTCAGAAGAAACGTCGGGGAAAAGGTAAAAATCTGCGCGGTCATAAAAGCGGACGCGTATGGACACGGCGCGGTGGCAGTCGGGAAATATCTTGAAAGCGCGGTGGAATATTTTGCCGTAGCAACTGTAGACGAAGCGATAGAGCTGCGCGAAGCGGGAATAAAGCTGCCGATAATCATTCTTTCATATGTATCGCCGAGCCGATATGATGAAGTGGTGCGGAATAATGTGACACAGACAGTATATTCGCTTGAAACTGCGGAGCTTCTGGCAAAAGAAGCGTCGGCGCAGGGCAAAACCGCAAAGGCGCATGTCGCTTTGGATACCGGAATGTCGCGCATAGGCTTTGCGGTGAATGAAGAGAGCGCCGATGAAATCAAAAAAATCAGTCTGCTGCCGAATCTGGAATTAGAAGGAATGTTCACGCATTTTTCCTGCGCGGATATGTACGATAAAGCCTACAGCAAAATGCAGATGGAAAAATACGACAGCATGTGTGAAATGCTTGAGAAACGTAATGTGGAGATTCCGATAAAGCATATATGCAACAGCGCGGGAATTATGGAATTTGACAGTCACCGCTTCCAGATGGTCCGTTCAGGGATAATCACATATGGGCTGTATCCGTCGGAGGAGGTTGACAAGACTGCCCTTGACCTGCGTCCGGCAATGAGCTTCAGAAGCCATGTGGTGAATGTGCATACAGCACCGGCAGGAATTGGAGTGAGCTACGGGGCGACATTCGTCACGGGGGAGCCTACGCGTATCGCGACCGTTTCGGTGGGATATGCCGACGGGTATCCGAGGGCGCTTTCCAACAAAGGACGGGTGCTGATACACGGACAGTTCGCGCCGGTGCTTGGCAGAGTATGCATGGATCAGATAATGGTTGACGTGTCGCACATAGAGGATGTGCAAATCGAGGACGTTGTCACTCTCTTCGGCAGGGACGGTGACAATTATATTCCGGTGGAAGAGCCTGCGGATATGTCAGCCTCATTCAATTACGAATTTGTGTGCAGTCTCAGCAGACGTGTGACGAGAGTGTATTGAAAAAAGCGGAAAGGCGGCGTTGTCTGTGGCAAGTGACAAGGATTCACTCACAAAGGCATATATGGAACGTCCTGACGTTTTTGCCGACGCGTTCAATTTCCTGCTTTACGACGGCGAACAGGTTATCAAGCCGGAAGAATTGCGAGAGATGGATACAACTGCCGTTGCGTTGCCTTTCGGCTCGGACGGCAAGCAGGCTTCCGTTCAGAAGGTAAGAGACGTTTTGAAGCAGTGGGTATTAAAGCGCGACAATGACGCGGCTTATCTTCTGCTTGGCGTAGAAAATCAGTCGGATATTCATTATGCCATGCCGGTGCGGAATTTGCTGTATGATGCGCTTCAATACACCGCGCAGGTTGATAATATTGCTAAAAGTCACAAAAAATCAAGGCATAATGAAAAAGCCACATCAGGAGAATATCTTTCAGGATTCCATAAAAGTGATAAACTGATACCTGTGATCACACTGGTAATATATTTCGGCGCGGATCATTGGGACGGACCGACGTCACTTCATGAAATGCTGTCTGTAAAAAATAGCTCAATACTGAAATATGTTGCTGATTACAGGATCAATCTTCTCACACCGTATGCTCTTACAAACGAAAATGCGCAAAAACTCTGTACAGATCTTAAAGAAGTTATGCTCTTTGTAAAGTATTCCAGAGATAAGGATAAACTCAGGGAAGTAATTGAAAACGACAAGAAATTCAGATCAATCGCGCGGGATACGGCGAGAATGATCGAAGCTGTGACAGGAACAGATATTAAAGCAAAAGAAAGCGGGGGAAATGTCGATATGTGCAAGGCAATACAGGATATAAGACAGGAAGGCTATGAGCAAGGCATAGAGCAGGGCATTGAACGCGGCATAGAACAGGGCATTGAACGCGGTATAGAGCAGGGCATTGAACGCGGTATTGAGCAGGGCATTGAGCAGGGCGTTGAGCAGGGCGTTGAAAGAACCATAGTCGTGATGATAAATATTTTCAGATCGATGGGAATTTCCGATGACGAGATAATCAGCAAGATAGTTGAAAATTCAACCATCAGCGTGGAAGACGCTGAACGTTATGTGCGTGGAAGCTGATTAAAAAATGTAAAATTTTAATTTATTCCGGAACTTGACAAATAAGCCGGAATAGGATATAATTTATGAATATTTTTGCAAAGGAAGGTAATAACATGAGCGAGGATAATAAGGAAATATTTGACGAGGAAGAAATGGAAAACATTGTATATCTCAGCGATGAAGAAGGCAACGAAATTGCTTTTGAGTACCTTGATTCCGTGGAATATGAGGGCAGCGAGTACGTAGTGCTTGCTTCTACCGAGGAGGACGATGACGAGGTTGTAATTCTCAAGGTGGAGCCTGTTCCGGACAATGATGAGGAAGAGGATCTTGTCGCTGTAGAGAACGAGGAGACAGCACAGGCGGTCTTTGATATCTTTAAGGAGAGAAACAAGGACTATTTCAATTTTGCCGACTGATTTACTTGAATAAAAAAACCGTACCGTTTAGTAACGCGGCACGGTTTTTTATTTTCTCTTAGAAAAGATTTACTCGGCGTAGTCGCCGTTGTAATTTACAAGAGCGGCGCTTTCGACACCGTCAATTTTTGTGATTTTTTCGACAAAATGCTCGTCGATGGCGTTGTCCTTAACTTCGATAATGGTCTCAACGCCGGACTTGCCTACTGTGCGGTTGCGTATCTTGCCTTTTACCTCTTCAATCGACTTGTCAATTTGGTCTGTTACGGAAACATCATAGCGCACTATTACCAGATAGAGCTTCTCCTTGTCGCTGAGTCTGCACATTATGAAGCAGAATATTGTGATTATTACAACGCATATCAGGGCGAAAATATATTGCTTTGCGCCGATAATAATTCCCATGGAAATAGCCCAGAAAAGGTACATCAGATCGACGGGATCCTTGACGACCGTGCGGAAGCGGATAATTGACAGAGCGCCTACCATACCGAGCGAAAGCACTGGATTGGCTGTTATTGTGAAGATAATAATTGTCGTTATGAGAGTCATAAGTATAAGCGACATGTTGAAATTGTGACTATAGGCTACGCCGTTATATGTCTTTTTGTAGACAAAGTAGATTATAAGTCCCACAAAGATTGAAAAAACCAGCGCAAGAACATATTCTATGGGTGAAGTGAGAGCAAACTGACTTAAAAATTTGTTTTTGAATACGTCGCTGAAATTCATAATTAATATACGACCTTTCCGTAATAATTTGACTGTGCCATGCAGCATAGAGAGTATTTTGATTCGGCTAACTGCCAGAGACTCAGCTTCTTTGAGCGGAGCATTCGGCGAATGAAGCTGGGAAGATAATCGTCGTATTTGACCTCTAAGATCATTTTGCCGCTTTCGTAAGCAGGAACGGTGGGAAGATGAGTGTCAAAAATACTTCCGGTTCCCTGACCGGCGCGGATATTCATGTCGAAGGTAATACGCACGTTTCCCTCGTCGCAGATGAATACCTCGCGGTCGTAATCGACAACAACCTGCGGTCGGAGAACCTTGCACGCGCAGTCGATAAAGCCCATTCTCAGAGCGCGGAATTTATCCGATTCAGCCTTTTCTCTGTCGTGAAGAATCATATCGCCAACGAATCCGAAATCACCTTTTATGATGCTGTCACATTGTTCCCGTGTGATTACGGAAGATTTTTTTGAGATATAGCTGTCAAATTTGTCCTTGATTTCAAATTTAATCACGCTGTCACTGTAATTGTATATCCGTATGCGGTATTTTCTTCTTCGGGTAAGACCGGCGTTTTTCTGATTGAAGTTGCCGAGATAAATGTCGTCGAGATACAGGCTTCTTATAAAATACCTGCCGTCTGTGCCGTTCTCGTCGTGCCGCATGAAGCACATTGCCCTGCTGCGGAGTTCGAGATACTGAGCGTATGATATGCTGTATTTAATTTCGTGACGCAAACCGTGTGTTTTGTAGTGCAAAAGAATCGTCACCTGCCTTTGTTCCTTCAAACTATTCACATGGAAAAATAACAGTATGAATAATTTTTTAATTCCGTTATAACAATAATTATATCACATTTCAGAGGAATGTCAATGGTATAAGAGAAATATGAAAAACTTTTGTCGTACTGCATATAGTTTGGCAATCTTAGCTAAAGCAGAATACTTGTTAAAAAATGTTTGAAGTTATTTGCCGAAATAATAAAAATCTCTTGACATCAGCGCTTTAAAGTGATATACTCTCTAACAGCTACTTAGCGGTTAGACAGAGTTTAACCAAAGGAGTTATTTTTCAGGAGGTAGAAAAAATGAAATTCAAAAGAATTCTCGCGTCAGTGCTGTCATGCGCACTGATCGCAACATCGCTCATGTCAGTCACAGGCTGCAGCGATTCGGGCAGCTCTTCCGGCGACAAGAAGGAAGACAAAGCCTACACCGTAGGTATCTGCCAGCTTGTGCAGCACCCCGCGCTTGACGCCGCGACCGCAGGCTTCAAGAAGGCTCTCACCGAGAAGCTTGGCGATAAGGTGAAGTTTGACGAGCAGAACGCTTCCGGCGAGCCGACAACCTGCACCACAATAGTGAATCAGTTTGTTGCTTCCAATGTAGATCTCATCATGGCAAACGCCACACCCGCTGTACAGGCTGCCGCTTCAGGTACAGCTGATATTCCGATTCTTGGCACATCGGTCACCGAGTATGGCGTTGCTCTTGGCATTGACAACTTCAGCGGCAAGACCGGTATCAATGTTTCCGGAACATCTGACCTTGCTCCGCTTGATCAGCAGGCTGCAATGTTTGCCGAGCTTCTGCCCGAGGCAAAGAAGGTTGGCATACTCTATTGCTCCAACGAAGCTAACTCCAAGTATCAGGCTGAGGTCGTCAGCAAGGAGCTTAAAAAGGCTGGCATTGAGGTAACTGAGTATACTTTTTCCGATTCAAACGACATTGCACAGGTTGTTGAGAAAGCCTGCGATGAGATCGACGCGTTGTATGTTCCCACTGATAACAAGTGCGCTGACAACGCCGAGCTTATCAACAGCATTACCGAAGAGAAGAATAAGCCCGTCATCGCCGGTGAAGAGGGTATCTGCAAGGGCTGCGGCGTTGCTACGCTCTCCATCAGCTACGAAAACATCGGCTATGCCACTGGTCTGATGGCATACGACATTCTTGTTAACGGCGCGGATCCCGCTGAGATGGAGATCCAGTATGATGAAGCTCCGGTATACAAGTATATGGCTGACCGTTGTGCAAAGTTCAATATAACCGTTCCTGAGAAGTACGTTGCAATCGAGGGCTGATTGTAATTCTTGAACAATTACACAACGAAAAACTTATAGCATTTGACAGTGAAATCAGCGATAAGGCGCAGAATTGTGCCTTATCGCCGATTTTGGTATTTTGATAATTTGATCCGTTGAAAGGAGAATGTTTCATGCCGTTTTTGAACGCCTTGCCTGGAGCCATTACTCAGGGAATTATCTGGGGCATTATGGCGATAGGCGTGTATATCACATTCAAAATTCTCGACGTTGCCGACCTGACGGTGGACGGTTCATTTGCCACGGGCGGAGCGGTGCTTGTCGTGATGGTAACGTCGGGGCAGAATCTCTATCTTGCTATGTTTTGCGCGTTCCTTGCAGGATGTTTAGCAGGGCTTGCCACCGGTGTTCTTCATACCAAATTCGGCATTCCAGCCATACTCGCGGGTATTCTGACACAGCTGAGTCTGTATTCTGTCAATCTCCGGATACAGAGCGATATGGCAAACGTACCGCTGCCCTATATGAATTATAAATACCCCATTACGCTGCGTAATGTCAACAAGACCTTACTTCCTGTTGAAGTCAGCAAGGATAATGAGGTTCTGACAATGCTGACGAGATTCTGCAATCAGTCGCTTCTCATATGTCTTTTGATTTCTGGAGTGCTGATCGGCGTGCTTTACTGGTTCTTCGGCACGGAGCGCGGACACGCTCTCCGCGTCACCGGCAGCAATCTCGCCATGGCGCGTGCCAATGGCATAAATACCGACAATAACAAAATCATCGGCATCGTGCTTTCCAATGGAATCGTCGCCTTGTCAGGCGGAATCCTCTCGCAGTATCAGGGCTTTTGCGACGTGAACATGGGCAGAGGCGCAATTGTTATCGGACTTGCCGCCGTCATAATAGGCGAGGTGCTTCTTGGAAAGATATTCCACAATTTTGCTCTCAAGCTGGTTGCAACTATCATCGGCGGTATTGTGTATTATGTTGTAATAACGCTGGTGCTTAACATGGGTATGAAAGCGAACGACCTCAAGCTCTTCACTGCATTGGTTGTTGGAATTTTCCTCGGCATACCATTCTGGAAAGCGCAGTTCACACAGAAATTCGGCGGCAAAAAAGCTGCTCCTGAGGAAAAGGAGGTCACGGAAAATGCTTGAAGTCAAAGGACTCTATAAAACCTTCAACCCCGGTTCGGTCAACGAAAAGAAAGCTCTTCAGGGCATTGACCTGACACTCAATGAGGGAGATTTCGTAACGGTCATAGGCGGCAACGGCGCGGGAAAATCCACAATGCTGAATATGATAGCTGGAGTATATCCGGTTGACAAAGGAACCATCACCATTGACGGCGTGAATGTCACCAAGCTATCCGAGCACAGGCGTGCAAAGTACATCGGCAGAGTTTTTCAGGACCCCAGAATGGGAACGGCTTCCGACATGTGGCTGGAGGAGAATCTCGCCATTGCCAACCGGCGCGGCAAGTTCCGCGGACTCAACTGGGCTATCTCCGGCAAGGAGCGCAGGGAATTCAGGGAAATGCTCACGACGCTCGACTTGGGACTTGAAAACCGCATGACAACAAAGGTAGGTCTTCTTTCAGGCGGTCAGCGTCAGGCTGTAACGCTGCTAATGGCGGTCATGAACCACCCCAAGCTGCTCCTGCTCGATGAGCACACGGCGGCTCTTGACCCTAAGACAGCCAAGAACGTGCTGGAGCTTTCGGATAAATTCATAGAAGAAAATCACCTTACCGCATTGATGGTAACCCACAACATGCGTGACGCGATAGCCCACGGCAATCGTCTTATCATGATGAATGAGGGTAGGATCATTCTCGACGTTTGCGGCGAGGAGAAGAAGAATCTTACAGTCGAGGAGCTTCTTGAGGAATTCGCAAAGCTCAGCGGTTCGGAATTTGCCAACGACCGCGCACTCCTTGCAAATTAATCATTGACTATTTTCCAAATATACATTATAATAATAATAAAAGCCCGACATTCGTTATTCGTTAACAGAATAAAGCGATTGTTCGGGCTTTTAAGTTAAAAAAAGGTGAGGATTAAAGTGAAAAAGATAACAGCGTTGATTTTAGCGGTGACAATGATGACTTCTGTATTAGCTTCATGCGGTTCCGAAGAAGAGCAAGAGGATACTTTGGGGCTGCCGGTTGTCAAAAAGCCAACCTACATGATATATTACGGTGTGGTTGACGATGATGTGATTCGTAACGCAAAGCAGTATGATATTGCCATTCTCCATCCGAGACAGGGCAATCTTACCCGTGAGCAGGTTGCCGATATCCAGTCTGCCAACACAAAGGTGCTTGGGTACATAGCGGTTGGTGAAGATCTGCGTACTGCGGGCATGACTGCGGAGGAAATGCTTGCCGATGAGCGGTTCACCGGCGACGGTTCGGGACCAAGGGTCGATGCGAGAGCCGATGGAGAAACGTCTCTTGCCGCAGCAGATATAAACGGCGTCACATCGCCTGTCGGTTCAGGCTTTGCCTCCTATTACCTTGACGACAACGACCGCGACGGCAAGCCCGATTTCAATCCGTACTTCACATGTGCGTATACCAATATCGGCGACCCGGACTGGTATGATGTGCTTGATAATATGAAGATTGACGGCGATGACAATGTGCCTGGCATAAAGGAAATTCTCACAACGGATTATGGAAGAGGTCTTGGCTGCGACGGACTGTTTCTTGATACCATTGACACCTGCGCGCCAAACAGCTATACGTCCGACGAGGATCCCGGAAGAACCAGATTTGAATGGACAGCGCCTGGCGTCAGGGATTTCATAGCGCGTATCAAGGAGAATTATTCCGATAAGCTGATATGCCAGAATCGTGGATTGTTTTTCTTCAATCATCTGCTGGAACACTATCGTTACACAACGCGTCCGAGTATAGACTATTTATTCTTTGAAAGCTATATGATGGACTCGAATCCTGAACAGCTTTACAATAAGGGTTTCTTTGCCGACAATAAATACAATCAGCTTCCAAAGCTTGCTGCTGAATCCTGCTGCGCTGATGGATTTACGGTGCTGTCGCTGGGATATGCCGAGGGACCGGAGGAATATGACCTGAAAAAAACTCTCGTTGGTAAATCCGACAAAGGATTGGGAGTTTTGATAGGAGATGTTTCTGAGGCGGAAAATTCTGCCGGTTTCTCACATTATATCACAGACGGTCAGCTTACCATGCTTAACAATTTCGTTTTGAAATATCACACAACGGAAGATGAAGATGAACCGCGTTGGAGCAGCGTATATAATAATTCGACCGAGTGGCCGCCTCATGAACCGGAACCGAGAGTCGGCATTGGCGCAGCAGAACCTACTGAAGGCGGAGCGATTGTTTTCTGGGACGTTGCGCTCGATAGAAGCGGAGTTACATATGTGTTGTATTATAGCGACAGCAAATTGGATTTTGCTGCGGATCCCGATATGAAGAACGCGGAGAAGATAATTCTGGAGCCTAAGGTGACGGAGGCGTATGAGCAGGGGCAGTATGACGCGCTTCCGCTTCAGGCTGAAGTAAGCGGATTGGAGAGCGGCAAGAAATATTATATGGTTATTCGCGCCGTTGACAGATCAGAAGCGCACAACATGGAGAATAACACAGTGTATCAGACGGTAGTGCCGTATTGATTATAAACAATTAAAACAGCACAGTTCGTGAGCCTTGATAGGCTGCCACGGGCTGTGCTGTTTTAACATTAACTTTAAAAATAGCTTATGAAGCCAACTGCTTTGCCAAGAATGCGGATTTCGTTCATCTGTTCTTTGCGGTAGACGAGGGGGGAATACTCGCTGTTTTCGGGAATAAGCGTGATTGCGTCGGGCTGCTTGTAGATACGCTTGAGGGTAGCCTCGTCGCCGATAAGGACGGCTGCGATCTCGCCGTTTCTGCAATCGGGCTGAGAGTGAATGAATACTATATCACCGTCGCATATACGAGCCCTTATCATACTGTCCCCGCGGCATCGAAGCGCAAAATCCGCCTCGCAGCCAAGCGGCGCCGGAATATATTCCTCGATATTTTCCTCGGCGAGTATGGGAGTACCGCAGGCGATAGTCCCGACCAGAGGGATATTTTTTTTGCCGCTGAATTCAGAATCCTCCCAGCCCATAAGCTCAACAGGAGAAGTGCCGAGGATCTTTGCCAAGGGTTCTAATACAGAAATCGGAAGCTTTTCGATATCGTGACCTTCATATCTGTAGAGTGTAGCGCGGGAGATACCTAAGGCGTCCGCCACGTCTTTGGCATTGAGTCCGAGCTGAAGCCGGCGCTGTTTGATTTTTTCATTGATATTCATATTTGATACCATCCTTTTAAATTGCTGTCGCAAAAAATATACTAAGTTTAAAACAAGGCTTTTTGTTTTCATTATTATTATAGCATATACTTCTCAAAAATGCAACATCAAAATATAAAATATTTGATACAAAAATTGTTAAAAATATAAAAATGAATCGCGTATCTCAAAAACGCGATTTAAAAGCTTGACAAAGCGTAAAATATATGGTATATTAATATCAGAGGTTAGCAAAAATGCGACTAAATAAGCTGCAAACCTGACTGGAGTTAAATTGCAATTTACAACAAACTATTTTTTTACCATGTGCGTCTCATATATGAGAAGAAAGGACGGTCTCAAAAATGAAAAAAGAGTGTAATTTATTCAGATTACTTGTTAAGGCTTTGGCATTATACGCTGCCGAAATTATTCTCGTTATAGGAGTTGTTGCGGGAGTATTCTATGCGGTCGGATTTGTTTCCGAGCTTTTGAGCGGCGCTGCGGATTTAGAAACCGGTATTCTTGTTCTTTTCACTATTGCCGGAATGGCACTATTCATTGATTTCAAGCGAGGGGGGGAACAGTCCTGTGCCAAACGCGGCAGGAATTCCGCAAGCTCCGCAGCACACGTATCAGGCAAAATGATAAAAACTTATATGGCAAAAGAGCTTTACTGATTACATATACAGAACACGCCCGCAGGCTGACATTTATCGTCGGACTGCGGGCGTTATTAATTGTATTAATCTGAAAAATGAAAGGATATCCTACTCATCAACTGCGGATTATGGAGCTTCATCTGCTGTTTCCGTGTCGGAGGGCGTGACGATATCGGACGGCGTAACTTCTGGGGGAGCGGTTGTTGTGGTGGTAGTCGGTACGAATGTGGAATTGACCTTTCCGGGATTACGAAGCACGACTGTCGTTCTCGGCGGAAGAGTCAGAACTCCGTTGACATAGAATACCGGCGAAGCCATCGGACGCATATCCGGAACCTCATATTCGTAGTTATTCATATACGCTTTGAATACTTCCTGTTCGATATAGTCATCACCGATAACAAATCCGCTTAATACGCTGTAGTTGCCGTAGCCTGCCTCTTTTACATCTACCGTTTTTGGGGTTCCGGTAATATTTGTGACGACCATGACAGCGGAATCGTTATACGCGCAAGTATATGACGCGACATTGTAATGCAGATCTGTAGCGGAAACGACCTGTGCGCGCTGGATTTCAGGATTCTGATTTTTCAGCTTTATGAGCTTGCGGTAGTGATTGACAAGCGAGGTTTCGTGTTCAAGCTGCTCAAAAACGCCGTAATGCGGCGCCGGCACATAATTTGAACCGGAAGGCGGATTGATTTTCATTTCATTTTCATCAAAGGACCATTTGATAGGCTGACGTTTGTCCTGATCGTTAGCCCAGCCCTCTGTCATTCCGATTTCCTCGCCGTAATAAATGAAAGGATTTCCGGGGAGCATCATATAAAGGCTGGCTGCGAGCTTTTTGTTGGCAGAACCCTTGAAGTACGTGCCGCTTCGGGGAGTATCATGATTTGAAATAAACGGCGCGTCAATTGCGTTAATATTTTTGTTGCGTATATCTGTATTGAATTCCTCAAGGTGATGACCTAATTTATTTCCCTTGCCCTTTTCAATATTATAGTAAAGACCGCCGTATGCTCCCATATATGAACAGTCAAAATTGAAAATGCTGTCAACGCCGCTCTTGTAATACTGAGCGATCATCCAAGGTCCGTCCCATACCTCGGCGACAAAATAGCAGTCGGGTTTTACGGATTTACCGTATTCGACTATTTTGGACAAAGCGTCAATGCTTTTTACCATTGAATTGCTGTAATAGCTCTTGCATGCGTCAAGCCGGAAACCGTCCACACCCTTGTCGAGCCAGAATTTCATTATATCCTTGAATTCAGCCCAGACGTCGGGATTATCGAGATTGAAGTCGGGCATATTGGAGGTGAAGCTTGTTTCATAATAATATCCCTCCTCATTATCGGGAACGGGAGTATAACCTGTAACATTGCCTTCCTCGTCGATAGTTTCCGGCTCAGTTGTAAAATTATAATATTTTACGTACTTATTGTCGAGATCGCCCTTGTTGAGCGCATCGACAGCTTCAACGAACCACGGATGAAGATGGGAAGAATGATTTAACACCAGATCGAGGATTACGTGAATACCGCGCTCATGGAATTTTTTCAGAAGCTCCTCGAAATCCTCCATAGTGCCGTAATCCGGATCAATATTGTAGTAGTCGGTGACGTCGTATTTGTGATAGGTGGGTGACGGGAATATAGGCATGAACCACACCGCGTCGATACCGAGAGAATGTGAATCGTCCTGACCCTTTGCGGCTTTCAGGTAATCTATCTTGGACAGAACGCCCTGCAGGTCGCCCTTTTTGTCGCCGTTGGAATCGCTGAATGAGCCTACATAAATCTCGTAAAAATTCCTGTAGTTATCGTCATAGACTTTCTTTTCCGCTTCTTCATGACTGCATGACGCCATAACTGCCGCTAACATGCATACTGCCAGAAGCATAGCCGTTGCCTTTCTTAGCACTGAGAAACACTCCTTATATTATTCATAGTTATTTAACACTATTATACAATTAATATAATAGAATGTCAATTAAAAAAGTATAATTTCAGACAAATAAAATGAATAAATTTACAGGTGATAAGGCATGGGCTTTAAAAGAAAATTCGGACTGAGGGGAAAAAACGTGATTGTGACCGGAGCGTCCGGCGGACTCGGCAGGGAACTGACCCTGCGGCTGATTCGCAGATACGACTGCCGTGTGCTTGGCGCGGCGAGGAACGAAGCAAGGCTTTTGTCGGTCAAGGACGAGCTTGGAGCTCTTTCCGACAGATTTGAATACGTCGTTCTTGACGTATCTCAGCGTGAAAGCATGACACAGCTCGCTGAGTATGCCAACAGCGGTAAATTCGACGCGGACGTGCTTATAAACAATGCCGGAATGCTGCCGCGTTTTGCGAAATTCGGCATGTATTCAGATGAGGAAATCGGGAGATGTCTGTCGCTCGACCAGAATTCTGTTATATGGGCGGCAAAAGAATTCATTCCGATATTTGAGAAAAAAGGCGCAGGTTCAATAATAAACGTAGCCAGTGCCGACGCGCTTTGTCCGCTGGCGGGGACATCGGTATATTCTGCGGCGAAGTCGGCAGTGAGAGCGTTTTCGGAGGCGCTGAGGGAAGAATACAGGGGAAAGATATACATTCCGTCTGTCTGTCCGGGATTCATACGCACCGATATAATGAAAGGACAGGGGCGAAAAGTCAGCCCGCTGATAAAATTTTTCAGCATGCCATCAAAAAAAGCGGCAAAAATCCTGCTTCGCAGAGCAAACTCAGGCAGAAGCAGGATAGTGTTCGGAATTGACGCGCATTTTATGTCATTTTCATATAAAACCGCGCCTGTGCTGTCTCAGAGATTCTTCAGATATTTATTTAAAGCCTCCGGACTTGAAATGTTTAAGGATATAAATTAGTGTGTGTCGTTGTAAGCCTGACGCACTGCCTTGGCAAGCTGGTCGGCGCATGAGGTAGGCTTTCTGCCGCATGTGTTGCCGCTGAGAGCGTTTTCGATCTGATCTACAGTCCAGCCGTTTACAAGCTTGGATACTGCTTTGAGATTGCCGTTGCAGCCGCCGGTAAACTGAATATTTTTTATTACGTCTCCGTCAATGTCAAATTCAATTTTGACAGGGCATACGCCTTTAGGCGTGTATGAGTAATTCATTGTGACATCTCCTTGTTTTTTTCTTCCTACCAATTATAATATATTATCTGCGGATTATCAATGGGAGCGGTGAATTAAATTATAAATTTTGTGTGAAATCGAATTTCTTAAAAAATGATAAAATTGGCTTAAACATCTTTAATTTGAATGAGAAATGTGATATAATAATCTTAGGAATAAAAAAGATTGCGGAGTTGAATTATTTGGACAACAATAAGAAAGATATAAAGACGAAATCAGCGTTTGTTGCGATTGTGGGGAAGCCTAATGTAGGCAAGTCGTCGCTTCTCAACAGATTGCTCGGAGAGAAGATAGCCATTGTATCTGCAAAGCCCCAGACCACGCGAAGCAAAATAATGGGCGTGATGAACGCTGGAGAATACGGCGAGACACAGCTTGTATTCACTGATACGCCGGGTATGCACAAGCCTAAGAACAAGCTCGGAGATTACATGGTTAAGACGATTGTTGACAGCATAGGCGACGTGGACATTTGTCTGATGGTAGTGGAAGAGAGCGGCAGACTTCATGAAGCGGAGCTTGAGCTTATAGAAAAAATCAAAAAGCTCGATATGCCGGCGATTCTTGCCATCAATAAGATAGACAGGCTGAACGACAAGACAATGCTGCTTGACAGGATAGCACAGTTTTCGGAACTGTACGATTTTTCTGAAATTATCCCAATAAGCGTTCAGGAAGGCGACGGCATTGAGCGGATTATTGAGAAGCTCTGCGAAATGGCGGGGGAGGGACCTCATTTCTTTGACGACGACACACTGACAGACCAGCCGGAAAGGGTAATCGCGGCGGAGATAATACGCGAGAAGATGCTGAGACTGTTGAGTGACGAAGTTCCGCACGGCACCGCGGTTGAAATCGAGAAAATGCGTGAGCGCGTCAGCGGAGATATAACCGACATAGAAGCCACTATATATTGCGAAAAGGAATCCCACAAGGGAATCATTATCGGAAAGGGCGGAGCAATGCTCAAAAAGATAGGCAGCTATGCCAGAACTGATCTTGAGAAATTTCTTGAAACCAGAGTAAATCTCAAGCTGTGGGTAAAGGTTACTCCCGACTGGCGGAACAAGGCTGGCGGACTCAAACGATTCGGATATACGGAAGAGAAATAAGCCTGTCACATAATGGAATTTACAAAAATTTTTTGTAAACAATGCTGACCGTATACGATGTTTTTAAATATTCTGTCAATGATAGTAATGAATTAAAATTATACATTGGGAGAATGAGAATATGGACAGCAGAGAGGCGTGGGAAAAATTCATAGAGACTGGCAGAGTGGACTATTATCTTCTCAGCAGGGGAATAGACATTTACGAACAGGGATATGTCAGACGTCCGCAGGAATTGAATTCCGCTGGAGAGAAGCCCTCCGGAGGTGAGGCAAATGAATCTCAAAGTATCGGGAATAGTGCTGAAGGTCAACAAATCGGGTGACAGCGACAGGTATTGCACTATTCTGACTGACACGCACGGCGTAATCAGCGCATTTGCCAAAGGCGCAAATAATTTAAAAAATAAGAATTCCACAGCGACGGCCCAGTTTGTCTACGGCAGCTATGAACTGTTCCGGCGAAGAGATCATTACATTATCGACGAATCTCAGTATGAGGAATTGTATACCGGACTGCGTGAGGACATATTCAGACTTTCGGTGGGGCAGTATCTGTGTCAGCTTGCGATGGAGCTTGTTCCTGCGGGGCAGCCGTCGGAGGATTATCTCTGGCTGATGCGCGCCGCGCTGTGGTATCTTTCGGAGAACAGCAGACCGCCGTTGCTTGTGAAAGCCGTATCCGAAATGCGGCTGCTGAGTCTTGCCGGATACATGCCGGATCTTGTTATGTGCCGGAAATGCGGTGTGTATGAAAATGATCTTATGTATTTTATCCCTGCGACAAGCGAGATAAGCTGCGGCAAATGCGGGCTTAGAGCGGGAGAACACGCTGTAAGACTCAGCAGGGGAGCCATGACTGCCCTCAGGCATTCAATTTATGCCGATATAAAAAAGCTATTTGCGTTTTCACTTAATGACGAGAGCATGAAGCAGTTTTCGGAAGCCGCGGATGCTTTTACGACATCCAGAATAGAAAAGAGTCTCACGGCACTTGAATTTTTAAAAACAATGATGTAATATTTAATTGGTAAAACAGGTAAAAAAATATGACATATGAAAAAATACTTGGAATAGCGATGGAGCAGTCAGCGATTGATATGAGCTGTAAGCCGGAGGATTTTTGTTCGGACAGAAACAAAACGGTTATTTCAAAGCCTGATCCGTATGCGAGAAAATATCTGGAGCTGCCGTTTTTCTGTCATATTGCTTCATACGGCAGCAATGCGGTTGTATCGTCGAGCGAGGAATTTGCTCCGTTTGCTGAAAGATACATTGAGAAACACGGAGCAGTACGCAGCTTTGAAACGCCCTCGATTCATGAGCTTGACGCGGAGCTTCAGAAATACGGTCACAGAGTATGTTTTATGGCGGAATATTATCTGCCTGTACCCGAGCTTGTAGCACCGCTTGAATGCGGTCTTGAACTGCGCGTTATGAATAAGCGGGATTTTGAGAGATATTATCTTCCTGAATTTTGCAACGCGATATGCGCGGAGCATAGCGAAAGGGACGTTATAGCTGTCGGAGCCTTTGACGGCGATACGCTTGCGGGGCTTGCGGGAGCGTCGGCGGACTGCGAATCCATGTGGCAGATAGGTGTGGACGTGCTGCCGGAATACAGAAGACGCGGCATTGCTTCGGCGGTTACGTCGGGACTTGCCTTAGAGATAATGAATCTGGGCAAGATTCCGTTTTACTGCGCCGCGTGGTCTAATGTACGTTCGGCGCGAAACGCGTTAAAAAGCGGATTCCGTCCGGCATGGGTTGAGTTGACCGCAAAAACCGAGGATTACGTAAAGAAATTGAACGGGGATGATAGTTAAATGTCAGATATTAAAGTAAACCGCGAGTATAAGGACAGGCTTTTCAAATTTATCTTCGGAAATCCGGAAAAGAAAGAATGGACGCTTAGTCTTTACAACGCGATGAATAATTCATCATATACCGATTCCGAAGCGATCAGCCTGAATACCATAGAGAACGCGGTGTATATGAGTATGAAAAACGATGTGTCATTCCTGATAGCCGACACATTCAATTTCTATGAGCACCAGTCCAGCATTAATCCGAATATGCCGATGAGAATGCTGATTTATTCCGGAATGATCTATGACAGCTACACTGAAGCCTGCGATGATTACCACAGATTCAGTTCATTGCAGCAGCACGCGCCGACGCCTAAATGTGTATGCTTCTACAACGGCTTGAAAGAAACTGAAGACAGAGTAATTTTAAAGCTGTCAGATTCATTTACCCCCGGCTCTGATCCTGATATTGAGGTGAGGGTAACCATGATCAATATAAACTACGGCCACAATGCTGATTTACTTAATGCGTGCAAGCCATTGGGAGATTATGCGCTTTTCGTTCATGAAGTGAGGAGAAACCTGAAAAGGCTTCGCAACTTAGTGGCGGCAATCGATCTGGCAATAGCGGAACTTCCGGAGGATTCCCTGATAAAGTCATTTTTAATAAAAAACAGAGCGGAGGTAAAGAGTATGTTTATAACCGAATATGATGAACAGAGAGCGTTTGCGGAGCAGAAAGCAGAAGGCAGAGCAGAAGGCAGAGCAGAAGGCAGAGCAGAAGGCAGAGCAGAAGGCAGAGCAGAAGGCAGAGCAGAAGGCGAAGAGAAAGGCATTGCTATAGGCGAGGAAAAGGGAAAGATGAAAGCGTTTATCGGTCTTGTAAGAGACGGGATACTTACGGTATCGCAGGCAGCTGAAAGGGTCAATATGACCGTGCCGGAATTTGAAGCGGCAATGCAGAACGGCTGATATTTTCATTCAATAATCAAAACGGAGAAATAATGGATAATAATACAGAAAGAGATTACCGCGTACTGGAGCTTGGCAAAGTGCTGGAGATGCTTGCCACAAAATGCTCCTGCGCGGACACGGCTGAGGAAGCCAGAAGGATTCAGCCGCAGACAGAGCTTAACAAGGTACACGAAATGCTTCAGCAGACGTCCGATGCGTATATGCTTGCGGGACGTTTCGGAACTCCGGGATTTTCCGGAGCGCCGAATATTTCAAACGCACTCAGGCGGGCGCAGTCAGGCGCTGTGCTTTCCATGGGAGAACTGCTGCGGATAGCTTCTGTAATGCGGACAATACGACTGCTGCGCGACTGGCGCAGCCATTGCGAGGGCGTTTCCACTTCTCTTGACGGGCTTTTCATGACGCTTGCCTCAAATAACCGTCTGGAAGAAAAGATCGTCACATCGATAGACAGTCCCGAAGAGATGAACGACCGTGCGTCGGCGGAGCTTTACGACATACGACGCAAGATAAAGAACGCGGAGTCACGCGTTCGTCAACAGCTTGACAATTTGATACGCTCGGCAACTTATCAGAAATATCTGCAGGAATCGCTTGTCACAATGCGTGACGGACGGTTTGTGGTTCCCGTAAAAGCGGAATTCAGAAGTCAGGTGGCTGGACTGGTTCACGATACGTCTTCGTCCGGAGCGACGGTATTTATTGAACCGATGGCAGTTGTTGAGACAAATAACGACATAAAGCTTCTTAAAGGGCGCGAGCAGGAGGAAATAGAAAGAATTCTGACGGCTCTTTCGGTAGAATGCGGAGAAAACGCAGATATGTTGATCGGCAGCTATCGCAATATGATAGAGCTTGACCTCCTTTTTGCCAAGGCGAATTTAGCATATGATATGGACTGTTCGCTGCCGGTTGTTAAGGCTGACGGAATTATTGATCTGAAGAAGGCGCGTCACCCGCTGATACACAAAAAAAAGGTTGTTCCCTCTGATATCCGCCTTGGGGAAGAATTCGACACGCTTATGATAACCGGACCGAATACCGGCGGCAAGACCGTTACGCTTAAAACGCTCGGACTTCTCACGGCTATGACAATGTGCGGACTCATGATACCGGCGGGCGCGAACAGCAGAATCTCGGTATTTGACAATATTCTCGCTGATATAGGCGACGAGCAGTCGATAGAGCAGTCACTGTCCACGTTTTCGGCTCATATGACGAATATCATACGAATCTTAAATGCCGCCGGAGAACATTCTCTTGTGCTTCTGGACGAGCTTGGAGCGGGAACAGATCCTATAGAGGGCGCGGCGCTCGCTGAGTCCATAATAGAAACGCTGAGGGAAAAAGGCGCAAAGACGGCGGCGACGACCCATTATGCCGAACTGAAGAGCTACGCGCTTACCACTCATGGAGTGGAAAACGGAAGCTGTGAATTCGACGTTGAGACTCTTCGCCCGACATACAAGCTTCTCATAGGAATGCCGGGACGTTCCAACGCTTTTGCGATATGCGCTCATCTCGGAATGCCGGAGGAAGTGGTGGAACGTGCCCAGAGCTTTGTTTCCGGTGATAATACACGGGTTGAGGACGTTGTGGCGCAGCTTGACAGCTCGCGTCAGGAGATGGAGCGCAGACTGGACGACGCTGAAAAAATACGCGCCGAGTCGGAGGCGCTTAAAGCCGAGATGCTAAGTAAGGAGAAGAAGCTTGAGGAGGAAAAGCGCCGCGAGATCGAGAGCGCACGCCGCGAAGCCGAACGGATAGTGTCGCAGGCAAGGAGCGAAGCCGACGATCTTCTCAAGGAGATAGACCGACTGCGCAAGGATTACGAATCGGCAAAGATCTCAGCGCTGAACGGCGACGCGAAGGCAAGTCTGAGAGCGAGACTACGCAGGATTGAGGATTCCGTGAATCCTGTGGAAACCCGTTCAAATGAAGGCTATGTGCTTCCGAGGGCGCTGAAAATCGGCGATACCGTGGAGGTTTTCGGACTTAACGAGCGCGGAACTGTTGTGCGCCTTCCTGATAAATCCGGTAATGTGGAAGTTCAGATGGGAATAATCAAGTCCCGCGTCGGGATAGGCGAGCTTCGACTTATTGAAGATGACAAGGTTACTCTTAACGGTCAGAAAAGGCAGCGTAAAGGCGGCGGTACGACACATTCTGTTGACAGGGCAAAGGTGCAGACCGAAGTCGATGTGAGAGGCTGCACGGTTGAAGAAGGAATACTTGAGGTCGATAGGGTAATAGATCACGCCGTTGTCATGAAATTGGGCGAGGTAAGGGTCATTCACGGCAAAGGAACCGGCGCTTTACGGGCCGGACTGCATCAGCATTTCAGGAAGCACCCGAACGTACAGTCGTTCAGGCTCGGCGTTTACGGCGAGGGCGAAACGGGCGTTACCATACTTGAACTGAAAAAATAAAGCGCATTGTTTGCGGCGGCAAATGATTTGTCAAAGCAAATAAAATATTATTTTATCAATTCATTTAAGAAGGAGAAATGAAAAATGGAAGAAGAAAAGACACTGGTCATTCCCCTTGGAGGAAGTACGGCTGACGGCGAGCAGGTTAATCCCACGACAGGTCCGGTTGAATCGGCGGGCGCAAATGCTGTCCTGCCGGAGCAGAGACGCGGCAAGGCGGTTGTAAAGCCGACAGCCGTCAACAAGCCGCAGGTAAGAGGCGGCGGAGTTCCAACCCCTGAGAAGCCGAAGAAAGCAGGCGTCGTCGGAAAAATATTCGCTGCGTTAGGCGCACTAATACTCTTCCTGCTGATAGTATGCATTATCGGAGCCGGAATACTGTACTTTTTGGCGACAAGGGACGAAATGCCCACAGCTCCTGAGGTAAAGTCCGAGATGTCCGACGTTATTGTCGATTCAGCTTTAGAGATGATTTCCGACAAGCAGATCTCGTTTAATTCTGATGAGGTAAATCTTTTCCTGAAAACTCTCGTTGAAAAATCAGCGGAAAAAACAGCCGAACACGGCATAGAAGTGGACGATCTTTTCTCAGTTGTTGCCAATGATAAGATTACGCTTTACTGCCGCTTGAGGTACAAGGGCTTTTCTCTCCCGATAAGGGCTGTTGCAAAGTTGAGCTATGACGATCCCTACATAGTTATTTCACTTGAAAGCGCCTATATAGGAAAGGTCAGTCTTCCGTCGGATATTCTTGTCAAGTATTTTGGCGAGAACGTCGTCAGCGATAACATTTCGATTCACAACGGAATGATTTATTACGACACGAGCGAATTCAACGACAAAATTACCGAGGTCACCATTAAACAGCTTGGACTTGAGGTTGACAAGACAAATCAGGAGGAAAAAAGCTGGTGGCAGAGCGTTAAGGATTGGTTCAAGGAGAAGACAGCAGGAATTGTCAGCGATATGATTCACAATGTCAAGTTCAAAAACGTGACGATTATAGACAATAATATCGTGATTTCGCTGTCCTATGAAAAGACCGAGAATGACTGACATTGTTTCCGGTCAACAGAAAAAATCATAAATACAGAAATACCCCGACAGAATGAATTCTGAAATCAGTCTGTCGGGGTATTTGATTGTTATTTGAAACAGATTGCTTTGTATGAAATCAGCCGATCTTACGCACAATGCAGAGAGGAGTCTGTTCGTGACCCTGACCGAGAGGGTTGTCCTTGAATATTTTTGAATAATATTCATCGGGAACGTCCTGAGCGGGCTTGCCGAGGATATTTACGCCAATATCGTTCGCGTCAACGACTATGACCTGATGACCGCCCATTGCGTCGGTGAATTTTTTTGCCGCCTCATGGGGCTTATCCGGAGCCATTTTAGCGTACCCGTTGTAGGGGGGAATGGTGCAGTCGCACGGACCGTCAATGGCTCTCGCCGCGGGACCGAGAATATTGTAGAAAACGCCGCGCTTGCCAAAGAGCTTGCAGATACCGGAGATGATTGCGGCAAAAATAATTTTCGGTCTGCCGACTGAGCGGATAGCAAGCTCCATTGTTTCGGGCATTCCAAGACCTATGCCGTAGGGGGATTTATATACAAATTTGGTGAGGAACCTTGCTAAACGTGAGGGCTTGATATCTTCAATCTTAAAAGCTCTGCCCTGGCTGATGGCGAGAATTTTTTCGCTCATGTAGATCATGTCGCCGTCCTGAAGATAAGGCTTTACAAGCTCGTCAAGCAGCGCAACAAGATCATCGCCGCTCTTTATGATTGGCGTTTTGACGGGATAGCGCTCAAAGCTTCCGTCGTCGGTGGTTATAACAAGTTGCTTCCCTTCGTTTGGGGTAAAAGGCATGCTCTGTGCCGCTTCTTTAACTTCTTCGCTCATAAACATAATTCCTCTTTTCAACTTTATTGCCTTAAAGACAATTCATATTATACAGCCTGTTTTCTTAAATTGCAAGAGTACATTCCAATATTCGCCGTTATTCAGTAAAAAAACGTTCACGGGGCGAATCTTTTAAATATATTAACGGATAAATCCGGTTATCTCTTCCTCTTAAAGATGATCCCTACTACTCTCGGACCCGCGTTGACGGCAATTGCGGCGCCTATCTGGTAAAATCCGGCAGGCGGATAGCCGAGTTTTTTGTACATTTCCTTTGCAAGCTCGTCGCAGACCGAGGTATCATTTCCATAGACAATCAGATAGGGCGTCTGGGGTTCTATCTCCGCGGCTGTCTTTTTGACAATGGTCGGTATAATGAGCTTTTCGCCGCGCACCTTATCCTCTGTGGTTATAACGTGGTCAAATACTCTCATTATGGGCTTGAGTCCAAGAGCGTCGCCGACAAATGCCGCCGCCGCAGGAATACGCCCTGATTTCTTGGCGTATTTGAGCGAATAGGGAGCGAAGAATATAGTACAGTTCTCCACCCAGTTGTTAATGAAATCGACTATCTGCTCGACTGTTGCGCCGCGCTGAACCATCTTTGCGGCTTCGACGGCGGCGTATCCGTAGGCGCCGGTGTAGCTTCTGCCGTCGATGGAAATGAATCTGATTTTTCCTACAGCGTCGGGATTGTCCTCATAGAAATTGTCAGCCGCCATGATGGAATTATTGTATGTGGCAGAGCCCTGCGCGTTTATCAGCACACATATAACGTCCGTCACGCCGTCCTTGTACATTTCCTCATAAACCTCCTGAAATTCAAAGGCGGTAAACTGGGAAGTAAGCGGCAGACCGTCATACGCGTCCATAATGCTGTAGAATTTCTCGTTATTGAAATCGACACGGCTTATGTAGGTTTTGTCTCCGACAGCGATCTTGAAAGGAACAACCTTGATATTGTATTTCTTTTCATGCTTCTCGGAAATATCGCTCGCAGAATCGGTGATGATCCGTATTTTTGACATAGCTTTACACTCCTGACCTGTTATTTGAATTAAAAATTCTATTTTAAGAAAGCATTACGCTGAATGAAGAAAACGCAGAAATAATAAAGTTCAATGTACGGAGCAAATGGCTTCGGGTTGCTCTGTAAGAGAAAACAGATTGTCACAAATAGTAAACAGCGTCCGGTAAAAAATCTCTATATCAGCTTTAGGAATAGAGCCGCTGACATAATCACACGCCTTTTCAATAAGCTTGTCGATATCTCCGGCGATACGTCTTCCTGCTTCCGTTAGAATGAATCTCCCCTTGTATTTGTGACCGTTTTCCGTGTGGAGGGTTACAAAGCCCTTGTGAGTAAGCTCGGATATAACGCGTGAAATCTGCGCCTTATCCATATGTCCTTCACGCGAAAGCTCTGAAGCGGTAAGACCGTCATCACGTCTCGACAGTTGAATCATGAAAAGTACATGAGTGCTTTTCAGCCCGTAGGATTGCATTATATCGCCCTTGATTTTCTGAATGCTCTTGCAGATGCGCGACATTGAAATATCAAATAATTCAAATCTGTTTTCCTGCATATAAAAAATCGTCCTTTCAGAGGTAGAGGGGAAAAACGCGTAAAATGTCCGTTTAGTTTAAAAATAATTATATATGAATTTTGTTGATATGTCAACATCATCACAGAAAATACAAATAAAAAAACATCACGGCTGATTCATTCAGAAGCCACCGTGACGTTTTGATATAATTCTTAAATTATTCCGCTGGAATTGACGGCTATTCCGCTGGAATTGACGGCGCGGCTTCCTTGGCAGGCATTGATTCTCCGTTTTCCAGCAGTGCGTCAAAATAGCCGCGAAGCCCTGAGAGCTCCTCTACGTTCAGCTTTTGAAGCAGGTTGCGGCTTTGTGCGCGGACGGTGTTGCGAGAAAGCATCATTTTATCCGGAAGCTGTTCCATTGTATATCCGCCAAGCACAACAAGGTCGAGAATATATTTTTCGCGGTCACTCAGCTGCATTTCCTCGGATTTGCTTATGATAAGCTCCCTGAGAAGCCGGTGATGTTCAAGGCTTTCCTGAGTAAGACCGTATTTTTTAAGCAGAGAGAATACCGCCGGACCGCCGATAACAAGAAGACAGGTGATTGCGGAGATAATTATGGTGCGGTTTCTCACCGGCAGCAGGTAATTGAATATATCGGCGGCAAGCATTGCCATAGTAACGCAGGCGTAGCCGAATATCGTGTAGAACATCGGATGCTGTCTGTCCATTGCGAAATTTACTATAAAAATATAAGAAAAAACTGTAAAGCAAGCCTGCCCTATAAATCCGCATATCAGGAAGAATTTCTGTTCGTCATGGGAAAAATACGGAAGGAAGAGCAATATCGCGGTAAACGCCATGAAGCATATGCCGTAGACGTAGAGAAGCGTTACTCTGTGGAATTTCACAAAGAGGGAAATCACAACGGCTGTCGCAACATAGGGAATGTAGGTGTAAAGACCGTAATTCTTAAAGAAAGGGACGTACATCTCATAACCGAGAGTGTTGATTCTTCCTAAACATATGTAGTAAATACCGGCAAGGATAAAAAGCAGCCAGTAAGCGCCTGGAATATTGCGCAGAAGTATCTTGTGAGAGGCTTCAGAATAACTGATAATAGGCATCTGTTCCTTTGAAAAACCTGATGAACGCACAGTGAGCAGTACAAGCACGCCGGAGAGCGCGGCAAGCAGGTAAATTCCCCGAGTCATATCGAGGTATGTGTATATCACATGGTCGGCATATCTCACCAGACCGCCGATAGCAATGCCGCCGGCAACCGCGAAAAGTCTGTGGCTGACCCTGATCCCCAGCAGCTGAGAGAATAAGGCAAGTACGCCGAACGCCGCGCAGATTCCGGTTATTACGGAGTATATGCCGAATGAATCGGCGTTGGTAAAGGCGAGCGCAATGCCGCTTTCCGCCATAAGCACGGCGGGGACGACACGGAAGTATCTGTGTCCTAACAATCCCTCAAAGTCGAGATGGAACATAAGAATCAGCATTACGCCCAGCGTAATAAGGAGCGACGAGCCGAAAATAATGTTTGTTACGTCGTAAAGGGAAGACGTGCCGTATATTTCGAGACTTTTTTCACATATGAATTTTACCGTCAGATACCATCCGATAAAACCGCCTGTGCATAGAGCGCCGCCCAAAGAGCTTTTTGTAATATTTCCGAACAATTTATTTACCACCTGGCGATACCTCCGTATCATGAAAAAGATTATACGCATAAATCAGCTATATTATAATACCACGTTTTGCCGGATTATTCAATAAGGAATATGTTTTTTTAACAAAATAAAAAAATAATTTAAAGATATACACAAAACACTTGAAATTTTCGTAATTGTGTGCGATAATATAAAAGAAAAAAGGCGGAAGGATTTCCGTAGAAAAGGAGCTGAGTTTGCAATATGTTTTACAAACTTATTCTTGCTCTATTATCATACAAAGGACTGAGAATTATGGAAGAAAAATTCAACAAGAACGTTAATCCACAGAATACCGCCGAGGGCGCTGCCGCCGGTGGCAACAAAAAGTTCGGCATAGGCTGGAAGATAGCTCTTATGGCGATTCTCGCGGTGCTTGTCATTTCGCCGATCGACGCTCTACCGGATGTAATTCCGGTTGTGGGCTGGGTTGACGACGTTGCTTATGTAGCCGGCATTTTAGGCACGGTCGTTGGTATGCTCAAGGGCAAGAGGACTCAGCAGATTTCCGGCGCGCCGGGAGCGCAGGGATATATTCCTCCTATGTACAATGACGTAAGCAGCAATATAAAAAAGAAGTAAGATCTGACGATACCCCGCGGTAAGGTCGGGGATGGCAATTCATGCGATTAATGCGGTGTTCTTCTGTATTGATGAATGCCGCATTTTTTTTGGAATTCGGTTGTTTTTGATTTTTTTAAATAATATGACGAAGGAAATGATTTTATGAAACATTACGCTTCGGGCTTTCGGGATATATTAAAACGCGCATTTGTGATAGCAGTTGCCGCGGGTATGATTATTACGTCAGCTGTATCGTGTGACGGAGAGGATAAGTCTGACAATCAAAATAAAATCTATTTTAATGACATAAATACAGAACAGTCGCTAAAGGATTTTCTCGTAAGATTTGTGAGCCGTTATCCTGTTTCGCCGGACGGCAGCTGGGAATACAACTGTTTGACGGCTGGTGAGGGAAACAATATTCTCGCATGCATAGCGACTCCGGCTTCATGTGCGGACTGGGGACTGTATTCGGACATACCTCAGGAGGACTGTTTTGTTGAAAAATCGGATGATCCTCGCGGCTGGGCAAAGGAAACCCACGCATATTATGTATACGATGCTAAAACTGTAGAATTCATAGCGGGGGAGATATTCAACGTTAGCGCTGACAACATAAACCGCCTGAAAAAAGACGGAGAAAAAAGCGGACTCTTCTACGTTGAGAACGGGAGGTACTATACTCTTTTTGAGGGCATTCCGGATTCTTATTCGGATATAAATCTAATTTCCGTGACTTCGGAAAAAAACAGGTATACGGTCGAATTCAATGTCAACGGCGTTGTGAATAAGGACGAGAATGACGAGCTGACACTTATCAGGGGAAAATGCGGCGCGGAGCTGGAGCTTAAAACCATCGGAGACAGCGAGTACTGGTCGCTCTACAGGTTTTACTGATATTTCTATGAATTAAAACAAGACAAATTACGATGTTATTTTGTATTGTTATCATTTTGTAATGATATTTTATTAATTATTTGTAAATCTTGCTCAAAGTTTTTTGTATTTTAAAACTCATGTGTTATTATATATCGCAGTGCATTTTGAGTACGGGTATTCCGGTGACGAGGTGAAAGTAAATTGAGCGCGGCGAACAAAATTTATATACGGGCGGCTGCCGAATCCAATGTGGGTAACGCCAGGGGCAATAATGAGGACAACGTATATTTCAATGGCGATTACATAACTCCACGGAATATCAGCCGACCCTTTGCCATCAAGACCGGAGAATATACCGATGTAAATATCTTCGCGGTATTCGACGGAATGGGAAGGAACAATACCGGCTCTTTCGCCTCGCTTGTAGCAGCAACCAGACTTGACAACCTTGCCGACCGCATATCCTTTGACCCCGACGCGACTCCTGACGACGCCGTGCTGGAATATATGCAGGAGACCAATGAGCTTATCCGCGATCAGCGGCGTGAAACTGGCGGAGTGCGGACGGCTTCCACAATGGCGCTTCTGATTATAGAGCATGGAAACGCGCACGTATATAATGTGGGGGACAGCAGGGTTTATCTTTACCGTGACAAGCAGCTTGTCAAGCTGACCCGCGACCATGTTGCCGTCGAGGGGCAGAAGAGCGTGTCGCTTACCGAAGAGGGAATACGCCACGGCAGGATAACGAAATTCCTTGGCATGAACAGCCGTGAGGGCAGAATGGAGCCATACCGCGCAAAGCCTTTCAAGATAAAGAAAGGCGATAAATTCCTTGTTTGCAGCGACGGTGTGACAGATCAGCTCGACGAGGACGAGATAACAGTATGTCTTGCCAAGAGGAAGGATCCGTTCGGTCACACAAACGAGCTTATGGCTCTTTCCATGAGCGACGACAGCGACGACAATGTGTCGGTTATTGTTGCGGAGGCAATAGAGCCTGGCATACATATCACACAGAATATGATCATGGTGATGATGGGCTGTCTTATAATGCTTTTCGGAGTGGCAGTCGGATTTGTATTCGGCTGGCTTGTGGGAAGCACTTCTTCGGAGTACGAGGGGCTGACCGACTATGACGACAGCTTTTTAAACAGCGGTATAGTGAGAAGGGTAAGCGGTTCGGATATCTCGTCTGACGTTTCGGATGCTGTTACAGTTACTTCGACTATTGAAACAACGGTTCCGAATGACGACAAGACAAGCTCGGAAGAGATTAAATACACCGTTTACGGACTCACATTGCGGCAGAACAATGACATCACGCTCAAACGCGGCAAGAGCGTAACGCTTTCGGTGGAGATCAATCCGGACAACGTGCCGCAGAGCTATGTCCAGTGGAGCTCGGATAACGAGAAGGTCGCCACTGTTAACGAGAACGGCAAGGTGGTAGCTAAGAAGAAAGGGCAGGCAACCATTACCGCGAGCGCGGGCAATGTCACCGTAACCTGTCTGATACGAGTGACATAAGGAATATAATGATTCCGGCAAAATGTGATTATAAATGTGATTATATATGAAAAATTCGCCGTATGACTGGCGATGGGAAGGATGGTCGTAAAGTTGGCTTTTTTCAAGAGATTCAAAAATCAGAATACGAAAAAACGCTACGAAAATCCTGCTGTCAATCAGGCAATAGATGAAATAAACAAACGCAAGGAAACAGAGAATTCAGTAAAGTCAGGCGGGAACAAGGCTTCCGTTGACAATTCCGCACGTAAATCCCCGGATAAAAGGGACGACGGCTTCGCGCCGGTACTCGCTTTTGATCCGAGCGGCGCGAACGTTGAAAATATGATTTACAAGCCCGCGCAGACCAATCCGAAGGCAAGCCGTTCCGAGCAGTTCGACAGGGAAATGGAAAATCTTGCGGGAATTTACGGTGTGGATAAGGCGGAATCGGACAGCTATGCCGATAGTCCCGCGCCGATAATTCCGTCAATGGCTGCGGCTTCGGAACCGGTGCAGGAGCCTGTGAAGCGGCTGACGGGGAGCGGGGAGTCGCTTGCCTTTATGGATCTGAGCGACCGTACGGATCTCCAGCCGGAGGAAATAGAAGAAGCAAGCGAGATATTCGGCATAAAATATCCAGCCGGATTCCGCACGGATCTCGTAAATTACGCCGGCAGGGAAATAGATCTGAGCGATTTCAGCCTTGTGGAAAATCTTCGCTGGAAGCATATAGAAAACGCCTCGGATATAAGCGGTATTGTATTTCCATCGACTATAGACACCGATTCGTTTAATTTTTACGACAGAAACATAAGCGGCTGTGATTTCAGCTCGGTTTACGGGCTGCGCTGGCGGCATATACAGAATGCCCGCGATATCGCGGCGATAAAATACCCCGCGACGTTCGACATAGACAACGCGGTATTTGCGGCAAGGAATATTTCCGGAAGCGATTTCAGTCTTATAGGCAGTCTTCGCTGGGAGCATATAGCGGACGCTTCCGACATAAGAGGAATAAAATATCCCGCGACCTTCAACTCGTCAGAGGCAAATTATTATGGCAGGGATATATCCGGCAGCGATTTTTCACTCTGTCAGGGACTCAAATGGAAGGATATCAGTCTTGCGTCAGATCTCAGCGGCATTATTTATCCGGACAATTTTGATTTCAGCGAATGTGATTTTAAGGATACTGACATATCCGGCAGCGATTTTTCAAAGGCAGAAAGTCTTGAATGGAGTCAGCTTGCGGGAGCCTTTGACATAAGCGGAATAAAATACCCCGCGTGCTTTGATCCTATCAAGGCGGATTTTACAGGCAGGGACATATCCGGCAGCAATTTCAGCCGTGTGAGCAATCTGAGCTTTGCCAACATCAGTCCGGCGAAGAATATCCGGAAGATAGTCTATCCGCCCCAATTCGACATTGACAGCGCGGATTTCACCGACCGTGACATAGACCGTTCCGACTTTTCTCTGCTTCCCGGGTTCAATTGGGACAGCGTCCGCTTTGCGGCGAGCCGTGACAATGTGATATATCCTGCCGGATTTGTGGAGCCTGTTCCGTCGGACGAGGACGTGGAGGGCGCGATGCTCATATACCTGCTCAGGCTTTACAGCCGGGTGCAGCAGGATAAATTCAGCACGGATTCATTCTACGGCGATATCACCGCACTTTATCCCGGACTTACCGATTCCGACGCGGCGGCGCTTATCGAGCGTTCCACGGCAAAATGGGAGAGGGAAAACGGCGCGCGCCTAATACGCTCCGACGCACGGTGCGCGCATACCGGCGACAAGCTCTTTATGACGAAGCTTGGTTTCAAGCTCCTTTATCCTGTGTGCGGCGGTGAAAGATCAGCGGAGATACTGCGCGAATCATTCGGAGAGATAATACGCAGCCGTGAAGAGGAAAAATTCGAGCAGAGACTCTATGATCTGCAATGCGGAAAGTACCTGTCGGCGGCGGAGCTTACCGATATAGGATTTATGGCTGGAAAGCTGCCGCAGAAAGCGGAGCTTCATGTCTCTGTTGACAAGCCTAAGAGAGTGCTTCCCGTGCCTACAGAACTGGAGAGCATGGAGGAGAGCGAGAGAACCAGCCGTGTTCGCGTGACTCCTATAACCGAGGGGCTTGTCGCGCCGGAGATATCGCCTCTCATAGAAGCGACTGACAGGGTAAAGGTACGGGTTGTACAGTCCGAAGCTCCTATTCTTGCTTCGGTGAGACCCATTGCGCCGGAGGAGCTTGCAGCCGTCGGAAAACAGGATAATGAAAAAAAGGACGACGAGAAACCTGAAGCGGTACCGGAGGAACAGACTGAAACACAGCCTGAGGAACCGGCAGAGCCGGTTGTGAAGCCGGTTGAAGTGCCTGTGCCGGAAGAAGAGCCAGAAACCCAAGCGCCAATTGAAGAGGACAAACCGGAGGAAAATATCCCGACTGATGAAGCCGGAAATGAAGAAGAAAAATCCGAGCCTTCCGTCGATATTTTTGAACCTGTCAGCATAGAGGAATATTCCGGCGGCGAAGAAAAGCCCGAAAAGACAGGCTACAGCTTCGGCGAACGCATTGTGCTGACGGAAGGTGAAATAAATCCTGTGGCGGAGCCTGATCTGCCTGAGAGTAAGCCTGAACCGGAGCCGGAATACATTCCGATATCACAGACTGACGTTTTGACGGAATACAGTGCAGATCAGCCTGATTCTTCGGAAGATGAAAAGGAAGAGCCTTCGCCAGTAGGAGAACGCATAGGTGTGCGTGAGGAATCCTTTGAACCGGTAAAGATAAAAATTGACAAGCTGAAGGACAGTGCCGCGGACGATTCCGCGGAAAAGCTGCGGCGCAAGAAGCTCAGTGACGAGGAAAAAGCTATCCGCACCGGCGTTATGGGAATGCTGCTCTATATAAATCAGAGCATAACTGATTCGGACCTCACAAATTCGGAGCTTTTCAGCGAATTCATGCGGATATATCCCGGGGCGCAGCCCAAGGAAACGGCGGCTATGGCACAGTTTGCCGCCAATACGCTCAGCGGAATAAACGCGAATACGAGGGCTAAGCTCTTTATGTTCGCAACAAAGGCAGAGCCTGCCGTCAAGCGCAGGCTTATGGATTTTGCGTTGGAGCGTTACAGCTACAAGCTGCGTGTTGCCGAGGACGAAGCGGCTTTCCGCGATTTCCTGCAGACGCTTTGCAACACACTCTTTGAGAAAGCGGGAGATTATGAATATTCCTCATATCTGCTTTCCAAGGGAATACTCAAGGAACCGCCTGAAAAGCGTGACGCGCACTACAAGCAGATTCCGTTTGAACGCGGTGTCGGTAAGGCGAATCTTTACGCCAACACGCGTTATCCATACTACCGCACGCTGGAACAGGTAGGATTTTCTCACCTTACATTTGAAGCCATACGCGACAGCCTCAAGATAGAACTGAGCGACAGCCATTATTATGAGGAACTGGAGGATCTTGTCTACCGCAAATGCGAGCCTACGCTAATGAAATTCGTGGTGATAGAAACTACGATGGGACTTCTTTATCTTGAACAGAGGACGCTTGCGGATTGGGGAGTGGACGAGGAGTTTGTATGGCGCGCTGCCGAGAACAATATGAAGAATGTGCAGTTCAGGGCTAAGTATTCATTCAGCACAGAGGACTGCAGCCCGTTCCGGTACATTCAGCACGATCTGGCGAGCTTTGTGCTTGCCATGCCGGAGAAGCTCAGTGAGCTTGCCGACGGACGCGATCTGATACTCACCGCGCCGTGCCGTGAGATTGTTTATATTGATTATTACGAGCTTCCGGCGATCAGGGAAATGTTAAGCTTCAGCGCTCATTACGACTGTACGATACAGCTTGGCGGGGATCAGTACGAGCATCCGTTCAGCCCCGACGTGTTTATATATCACGCCGACGATAATTCCCTTGAACGCGTCAATGACGAAACCTATATTCTTCTCGGAGATTCCGTTGCAAGGCGCGAGGTGCTGAAATCCGTGCTGCCGCAGGATATGAGGGTTGACATCGAGGCGATAGTCAAGCCAATGAACACCGATGAAATAGAAATTATCGGCGACGACACATATAATTTACAGGCTGCGGCGTTCACGATTCTTAGACTTTACTCTGAAATGAACGGCGACACAGACTACACGCTGCCGCAGAACGCTGTAATGGCTGTATTTGACGATCTTTTCATTTCATTTGACGCGATATACCCGCCGGTTCGCGGCAGGGAGCAGCCCGATCCCGTTCACCATATTGACGACTGCGCCCGAATGATGGTGCGCGGAGGCAAGACGGTATGCTGGCTGCTTGTGCAGGCGATACAGCAGCTCTGCGGCGACATCAATTATGAGACGCCGGCAAGCGCCAATATTCGTCAGACCGTGCTGCGCGAGATCTACGGCGACAACGCAAACGCCGTGTGGCTCAACTGCGCGACGGCAACCGAATTCCGCAGACGTTACGAAGCCACGCGGCGCTATCATGAGATTCCTGTTGCGAATCAGCACCTCACGATACTTGACGCGAAGGTAGAGGTCGCCATGCACGCTCTTGTGATGATTTTTCATCAGTTCGGGCAGCGTTACGCTCTCGGACAGGTTCGCAGACATCTCTATAAGATGATGCCGGATATAAAATTCTGCTATGAAATAAATCAGAGCGCATGGCTTCCCGCGCCCGGAGATGATATTGATGTGGACGTGCAGTCCATAGGAATGATATTCCGGGGATTTGACAACGCGACTCAGGAGAATATTCTCACCGGTCTGGCAAACGCAATAGGTGACCGCGAGCTTGCGGAAGGCGGCTGGGGACTGCTGTATTTTATAAAATTCGTGAAGTATGCCTATCTTGATCCATCGGATATGGTTGAGAGATATTTTATTTCCCGCAGCAGACTGATACCGTCGCAGAATATTCTGAAGCAGCTTTACTACAAGGATCTGAATAACGAATTCATCAAGCACATGCGTAAATCGGTCAAGCAGATGCTCTCCGACTACGGCGACAGTTTCGAGGTAATACGCAACACGCCGGTAAGAGGCGGGGACGAGGAGAAGAATACCGGAGTCGAGGACTTTGAGAATGTGCTGAATTTCGCCCGTGAGATAGAGGAGAAGATGAGCGCGCCCGACGAGGGAGAAATGATTAACATTCAGGGCAACCGTCCGATGGCGACGACCAAGCCGGATATCCAGCTCAGACAGGTGGAGAACGGGTTCCTTGAGAAGCGGCTGAATTTTGTGCTTGAACCGGTTGACGCGCGAATGGCGGATCAGCTTGTTGACGCGGCGCACTTTGTAACAAAGCTTTTCCATGTGCCGGAGATTGAATTCCGCGCAAACAACGATATCGAATGTGAGCTTCATTACGGAATTATCCGCAGCAAGAATCAGGTCATAGCGCTGAGGTCGCTTGCGTGGACGGTTGCACAGATAATGTACGAATCCGGTCGTGAACTGCGCGACGTTACCGAGCAGGATATCTACCGCGCAAATGACATTGTTGAGCAGTGCGACAGGAACAATTACAAGAAATCCGGAGCCTTTCCGACGATATGTTCGATGCCCGTAGACGAGGGAATGTATATTACGGCTTATCAGGAGTACATTTTCTTCGCGCAGGAGCTTATGCCTGAGGTAAAGCTTGCCAGTCTGTTTTCATTGCAGCAGGAGCTTGCCGATATTGCGCCTATGATGAAGGTCGTCTATGACATACTGAGGAATGAACGTCGTGACGGACCTCTTCAGCCTGGCACGGTGCTTGCGGACGCGCTTTGCGCGTGGAGCGCCTATTGCTTTGCTGCGGTTGACTCGTTTGAGGTTGTCGCCGGACCGTCTGCATACAGCTTTGCACAGATAAAAAGATAAAAAAATTATTCCCTTTTCCTTAAATCAGTTAGGAAAAGGGATTTTTTTTGCTTATTGTTTAAAAACCGTTAATTAACCGTTGAAAAATAAAGAATTTCAGATTATAATAACTATGACGGATTTAAAAATCTGCCGTTACGGAAGGCTGAGAAGAATGAGTGACATTAAAAAAAATGATATAACGTGTATAAAGAGCGCCGCGCTATGGTCAACGCTTTCATTTTTGATACCGGCAGCGGTCATGGCTGTGATAATGCTTTTAAACGGAATAGCACCGTTCGGCGACGGTACGCTGATAAACAGCGCGAACGCGTTGTGGTTCGACAGTTATTCCGGAATGTACGGTTCGATTGTATCGGGCGAGGGCGTATTCTATCATCTGAATGTCGGATTCGGAAGCTGTTTTTATCCGGAGTTTGCATCGGGTTTGTTTTCGCCGTTTATGTTTATCTCTTTTTTCTTCGGGCAGCGTTCGCTTGCGGCGGCTTATTCCGTTATAACTATAGTCAGGACTGGGGCTTCCGGTGCGTCGGCGTGGTACATGCTTCGCAAATGCACGGGACTTTCGGGCGCAATGAGCTTTGCGCTCTCCTGCGGATATTCGCTTTGCGGCTTTGCGGCTTTTGCGGCTTATTATCCTTCGGTCGCTGACGGTGCGGTATTCTTTCCGCTGCTTGTCACGGGGATTTACGTTTACGTTCAGGCGTCGCGCCCGCTCAGGCTTTTCATTTTCGGAGCGTTTTTTTTCCTGACGTGTTCAAGGCTTCTTTTGCTCGGAGTGATAATATCCTTTGCGATTTACGCGGCGTTCTATATCAGAAAAGGAAGCGCACGTCAGCGGGTCTATAAATTCGCGATGTTTTCCGCAACTCTGCTGTGTTCGGCAGCGACAAGCGCGTTTCTTGTCGTACCCGAATGGGCGGGAGCGGTTTATTATAAAAACGGAGTGTTTTCCGAGATAAGGACAAACGATATTCTGAGCGATATTTGCTTCGGAGGCTTCGGAACTTCGCCTTTCGGCGGAACGGGTCTTTGCATAGCCGGTCTGATAATTATAGGATTCGCTTCCTTTATGTTCAATAATAAAATAAGCGTGGGAGAGAAGATATCCTTAGCATGCGGAGCGGTCATATTAATATTCGCCCATACGGTTCCGCCGCTTGCAAGGCTTTTTCTGGGCTTCGGCAATACCGACGGCGAATGGGTCACGGCGGGATTTATGCTTTCGCTTATTGCGCTGTACTGTGCTGCGCGTAATATTGAAGGGAGTGAAGGCATAGATTTGTACGGTATCGCTTTTCCCGCCGGAATATACGCACTGCTTGCCGTAGTTTCATTAGCGGTCAGAGGGAACGATATGTTTTCCGTATTAGCCGAGACGGGACTTGCTGTATTTACCTGTGCGTTTTTTGTACAGATATTTTTAAGCGGCAGGGCTGAGTCTATACGCGTTACGGCAATAACGGCGGCTGCGCTGACCGTTTTCGGAGCGATCCACTGCGCCGGAGCTGTGGGCGGGATAAAATCCGGCGTTACCGCGAGCGGACTGAGATATGTTGCCGAGAGCCGTATAAAAGCGCAGGAAGAGTTGGAAGAAAGCTATCGTAAAAAGAATGAAGAAGTGCCGCGATTTTACCGCATCCGAAGCACCGATGGAGCTTCGGAGAGCGTTGACATCAGAAAGAATCAGGTTGCGGGTTTCACTGAGTTTGCCGAAAGACTTGGCATAATGAGAAATTCTGAATACGGCGGCGCGGATAATTTCACTGAATTTACCGATGTGCTTTTTGGCATAGCAAATACGGATTACGGATATTACACAAAGGAAGCCGCCAAAAGCAAGATTTGCTCGCCTGCGTACCTCATAGGAAATTGGGACAATGATGTTCCGGAAGGAATGAACGCGCTGGAGCTTCAGAATTATCTTGGCAGAAAATGGTTCGGCGCGAAGCTATTTGAAGATGTTGAGCCTGTGGAACACACGACGGAGCTTTCGTCAAAGAGCGAGCGGTACAAGTGGACATTCGGCAATGAAACGACTGTTGTTGACAAATATGTGTTTGAATTGCCTGACAAGGCTCATCTGTATATGCTTGTGACGGATATGGACTATTCATATGCCGTCGGCAGCGACAGCCGTAGCAATTGGCAAAAGGCGTGCGCGGGAGGCATATTCTGCGTGAATGAAACTGGGAAAGATAAGAATATCACACTGTATCTTTCCGCCGACATTTCACAGGGAGCGCCGAAGCCGGTATTCATGGCATATCGCGGTAATCTTGACGATGTGGTAAAGAATGAGTGCGCGGATTATATATCCTACAGGGGCAGCACAGTGAGATTTCTTTTTGACGCCAAAAGGGCGCAGCTTGCGCTGACGTCAATTCCGTATGAGAACGGCTGGGACATCACAATCAACGGCGAAAAGGTCGAGCCGGTGGAGCTTTGCGGAGGTCTGATAGCCTTAAAGATGGAGAAGGGAATAAATTCTGTTGTGATGACCTATACTCCGCCGTATTTCAAGATCAGCATGTGGATATCCGCGGTACTTCTTGCAGCGGGACTTTATCTCACATTCAAGGTAGAGCATGAAGCTGAACGCCGCCGCAAGGTGCGAATGGCATTCCGCGCCGTAGAGCTTAATATCAGCCGTATGACTGCTGATGAGCTTGACGACATTCCGGAGGAGAACGGCGAAAGCAATCCGGACAGCGAAATAGAATCAATAAGTAATTCAAGTGAAAAAACAAGTGAAAAAAACAGTGAAATAGCTGAAAGCGAGGAAAAAACGGATGAAAAAGTTTAAGGGAATAATATTTGATTTTAACGGTACATTATTTTTTGATACAGAACAGCATGAACAGGCATGGAGGGAATACGTTCGTGATCTTTGCGGAAGAGATATTACCGAGGACGAATTCCGCTATTCAATTCACGGCAGGACAAACGCGGACATTCTCAGGTATTTTCTTCACAACGGACTGACTGAGAGGGAAATCGAGCGTCATTCGGAGGCAAAGGAAGAGGTGTACCGCAGGCTTTGCATGAAGCAGTCGGATAAGCTGCATCTTGCCGACGGAGCATATGAGCTTCTTGACAAACTAAAGGCTGCCGGAGTTCGCATGGCGGTAGCCACATCGTCCGGACGCAGCAACACGCAGTTCTATATAAAGCGCTTCGATCTCTGGCGTTGGTTCAATCAGAATACGTTCATCTATAATGACGGTTCCATTGCAGGCAAGCCTGAACCTGACATATATCTTACCGCTGCGGAAATGATAGGTCTTGAGCCGTCGGAGTGCGTGATATTCGAGGATATGCCGTCGGGAATTGAAGCGGCTGTCGCTGCTGGAGCGGGCAGGATAATAGCCGTTGCGTCGTCACTGAGCCACGAATTTCTTGCGTCGGTGGGAGGCGTTGACGAGGTTATTTCCGATTTCACCGACGAAAAATTCATAGACCGCCTTATGGAATCGGTAAGCAAATGATCCTTAGTTATACATTATCCGATTGATATAGAGGAATGAGAAAATTATGAGGGACGCTACGCTTTGTTACATTGAGCGGGACGGCAAATATCTTATGCTGCTTCGCAATAAAAAACAAAACGACCCTAATGAAGGCAAATGGATAGGAGTGGGAGGCAAGCTGGAGAAAGGCGAGACTCCTGAGGAATGCGCGAGACGTGAAATCATGGAGGAAACGGGGCTGAGGGCGACTTCACTTGTTCACTGGGGGGACGTATATTTTCATTCCGACGTGTGGGAATCGGAGATAATGCGGCTCTTTCTGGTTACGGAATTCGATGGGGAACTCTGCGAATGCGGCGAGGGCGAGCTTCACTGGAAGGACAAGGAAGAAATATTCGACCTGAATTTATGGAACGGTGACAGGATATTTCTCAAATATCTGATAAACGGCAGACGCTTTGACCGTATGGAGCTTGTTTATTCCGGCGAACGTCTGCGGTCATGCATAGTTGACGGCAGGGAAGAGGAGCTTTTCGACGTTTACAATGAGGACGGAAGTCCGGCGGATTACGTCGTCTCACGCGATTACGCGCACTGGCGCGGACTGTGGCATACAACAGCGCATATCTGGATTGTCGGCAGGGAAGAGAACGGAGAGCCGTCGCTTCTGATTCAGCTCAGAGCGGCATGTAAGCGGCTCTATCCTTCACGCTGGGATATTTCTGTGGCAGGACACATTCCAGCGGGCGAGAACGCGGAGCAGGGCGCCGTCCGCGAGATAGGGGAGGAGCTTGGTCTGCGAGTCGGAACTGACGAGCTGAGGTATATCGGAACAATGAAAATGACCTATGACGACGATTATGACGAAGGATATCACGACCGCGAACACTGCCGGATATATATTCTCCGCAGGGACGTGGATCTGTCGGCGCTGACGCTTCAGAAATCCGAAGTCGAAAGCGTGATGTGGGTAGGATATGACAGGCTTATGGAAGCGATAAAAAACGGCACTCTTCACCACTGTTTTGATATTGAAGAGCTTGAATATATACGCCCGTACATTTAATATCTGAAAGGAAACTCAGCGTTATATGAAATCTTCTTTTGCGAATGGTATGCTTGACGGCGTGCCGATAGCCCTCGGATATCTTTCCGTGTCCTTTGGATTCGGAATACTGGCGGTCCGGTCAGGTCTGACGAGTCTGAATTCAGTGATAATTTCCGCAGTCAATCTGACCTCTGCGGGGCAGGCGGCGGGTGTTGCGATAATTGCCGCCGGCGGTTCATATCTTGAGATGGCGTTGACGCAGCTTATAATAAATCTGAGATATGGACTGATGTCGATATCTCTTTCACAGAAGCTCGACGATACCTTCAATACCCCAAGACGTCTGCTTGTAGCCTATGGTATAACAGATGAGATATTTGCCGTCGCGTCGGCCCGGAAGGGACTTCTCACCGCACGTTATATGTACGGGCTTATTTCGATATCCACATTTGGCTGGTGTACCGGGACATTCCTCGGCGCGTCGGCAGGTCGGTTTCTTCCGGCTTCGCTGACCGACGCAATGGGAATCGTGCTGTACGCCATGTTTATAGCGATAGTAATTCCTCCGGCAAAAAAGAGCCGGGGAGTTCTTGTAGTATCGGCTACCGCGGCAATATGCGGCATGATATTCAGATATCTTCTGCCGTGGGTGACTGGCGGCTTTGCCATAATATTCAGCGCGATAATTGCCGCTGTCGCCGGCGCTCTGATTTTTCCCGTATCAGATAAAGATGAAGCGGAGGTTGTGTCTGAGTGAGTCTTGTGATTTATATAGCTGTGATGGCGGGAGTGACATATCTCATCAGAATGATACCTTTCGCGGCGTTCCGTAAGCAGATAAAATCAGAATTCTTCCGCAGCTTTCTGTATTATGTGCCTTATGCCGTGCTGACGGCGATGACGGTTCCGGCGATATTTTATTCGACGGGGAGCATATTGACCGCGGCTGTGGGTACGGCTGTTGCTGTAATTCTCGCATATCTGGATATGCCGCTAATAGCAGTTGCGCTTGCGGCTTCGGCGGCTGCGCTTGCGGCGGGATTTTTTATATGAATGGCGGTATTTAGATAAAAATGTATAATGTTAATACAGCTATGAGGGCTTTAACAGCTATGAGCGGCGGAGTAGACAGCTCAGTAGCCGCGCTGCTTGCGACAGAACAGGGATACCGCACTGTCGGGGTCACAATGCGTCTGACCGACGGCGGCGACGGTGATATAAACGACGCGATGAGCGTTTGCGTACGGTTGGGAATTGAGCATTATGTCTTCGATATGCGTGAGGAATTCGACAGGGAAGTAATGAAGCGCTTTGCCGATACCTACATGGACGGAGAAACGCCTAATCCCTGCATAATCTGTAATAAATACATAAAATTCGGAGCGTTGCTTGAAAAGGCGGGATCGCTTGGCTGCGATTATATTGTCACCGGACACTACGCGAAGGTGAAATATGATTCCGGTTCGGGAAGATGGCTTCTTGCAAAGGCGGCGGATTCTTCCAAGGATCAGAGCTACTTTCTTTATATGCTGAGTCAGGAGCAGCTTTCGCATATATTGCTGCCTGTTGGGGAACTTAGCAAGCCGGAGGTTCGGGAGCTTGCGGAGACAAATGGATTCGTTACCTCCCGCAAGCATGACAGTCAGGACATATGCTTTATACCGGACGGGGACTATGTGGGATTTCTTGAGCGTTACAGAGGAATTGCGTTTCCGTGCGGAAATTTTCTTGATCTCAGCGGAAACATCATAGGAAGTCACAAAGGGGCAATACGCTACACCATCGGACAGCGCAAGGGTCTCGGAATGGGCTTCAACAAGCCGATGTACGTCTGCCGCAAGGATATGAATGCCAATACCGTTACTTTGGGAGACAACGCTGATCTCTACAGTCGGCGTGTCACAGCCTGCGATGTGAATATGATCGGAACTTCACGAATTGACCGTCCGATAAGGGTCATGGCTAAGGTGCGTTATACCCAGCGTGAGGAACCGGCGGTTCTGGAACAGACCGGAGAGGATGAGATAACCCTTATATTTGACAATCCTCAGCGTGCGGTCGCAGCGGGACAGGCGGTTGTCTGTTACGACGGAGACTGCGTTATCTGCGGAGGTAGAATAGTGCGCGGAGAGTGAAAGGGAAGAAATTATTTTTACAAAATCCCGCATTAAATTTTTACATATGAGGTATATTATAGACTGTAGTTTTTTTATAGACGAGAAGAGGTGTCGGTTTGATGCGGAAGAAGATGATTCGCGGTATTTCGCTGTTGCTGGCGGCGGCAATGCTGGCGGTAAGCCTTGCGTCATGCGGCGGAGAAGGTAAAAAAAACGTTCCCAAGGTGACGTTCAGGATAATGTCGTGGAACGAGGATTTCCGCAGTCTGATGGAGAATTATTTTATTCCGAGGCATGCGGAGCTTATGGAAAATGTGAATTTAGAGTGGGTCACTGACGAAATAAACGGGTATCGTGAAAGAGTGTTTCAAAGACTTGAAAACGGCGAGCAGATAGATCTTTTCCTTGGCGACTGCGATACTGCGCCGTATTTTGCCGCGGCTCCTGACGTTGCCCCTCTTTCACAGATAGGAATAAATGAGAGCGAGCTTTCACGGCAGTACCGTTTTGCGAGGACGCTCGGCTCAGACGTTGACGGTATACAGAAAGGCTCGGCTTTTTCCGTGGAGCCTGGGATTCTGCTGTACCGTGAGGATTACGCGGAGCAGTACCTTGGTATAACACATCAGGAGGAAATGCAGGAGAAGCTTTCGTCGTGGGATTCGTTTGTGTCGGTTGCGCGGACGCTGAACGAACAGTCGGAGGGAAAGATAAAAATGCTGCCCAACAGCGCCGAGCTTTGGAAATCGGTTGAATGGGCAATGTGCGGGCTGTGGCTTTCGGATGGAAACTTATCCGTGTCGGACGAAACGCTGGGTCACTGGCTGGAAATATTCAAGGAGCTTGAATCTGCAAAGGCGTTTGCCGGAGTAAAATCGCTCGACGACGACTGGTACGGCGCGCTTGACAGCGGCGTATTCTGTTTTTATGCCGCGCCGTGGCTCTGCAGGGGCAATGCCTCCGGCAGAGCGGATATAACCACAATATTTTCATCGACAAGAAGAAGCGGAGCATCATTCGGAAAATTCCGGACGTCGCTTGCCCCTAACGGATTTGTTTATGGAGGCAACTGGCTGTACTGTCCGAAGAATTCAGCCAATAAGGACTTAGCAGCCGAGATAATCCGCGCATTTACATGCGACAGTGAATTCATGAAGCTGATAGCTCTTGCGGAGGTACTGTATGTAAACAACAGCGAGGTATGCGATGAGCTTGCGGCGAAGAAGATTCCCAATCCGCTTTTTGACGGGCTTGACGTTTTTTCGGTGTATAATCCGGCTGCGCGGGGACTTGAATTTTCAGCGCCTACAGTATACGACGCTTCGGTCAGCAAATTGCTGTATGACCAGACAAAGGCATACGGAAAGGGCGAAATAAAGCTCGACAAGGCTATCTGTGATTTCCGTCTGAATGTATGGATGAAATTCAGTGAAATAACCTCCGAACCTCAGAATAGCGGGGGTTGAATTTGATTCGAGTGTGACTAATCTGTTAAATTTTCATGTCAATCTACCGCTATGAGGTTACAGTGCATTAATAATCTTTGACAATTGGTAAATAGTGTGGTAAAATGTTGTTGATCCTTTAAATGGATTCTCAGACATTTTTGAATTATTGATATATTAAATAACAGTTCAGCGATTCAGCGATCAGGTTTAATACACTAAAGGAGAGATTTCAATGGAATTCAAAGGTCTTTGCCTGGGCTGCATGAATAACAAGGGCGACGCGATGCAGTGTCCGAAATGCGGCTATGTTGACGGCACACCCCAGGTTTTGCCTTACCTTGAACCGGGCACATTGCTTAAAGAAAAATATATTGTAGGCAAACATCTCAGGGCAAACGGTGAAGGCGTCACGTATATAGGTTTTGACGTCACCACAAACAAGAAGGTCACTGTCAGGGAATATCTGCCAAAGACATTGTGTTCAAGAGTCAAGGACGACGACAATATAATAATAGCTTCCGGCAACAAGCTGGTGTATCAGGATTATCTTCAGGACTTCATGGAGATAGGCAGGGCGCTCGTGAAGCTGTCAAGTCTGCCGTCAACCGTTCCGGTAATAGATATGTTCGAGGCTAATAAAACAGCCTATATCGTTTATGAATTTGTGGACGGCAAGCCGCTCGATGAAATAGTGAAGCGTGCGCGCCGGTTCACATGGGAAGAAGCCAGACCGCTTTTCCTTCCGCTCATATCCACCGTCAATTCCGCGCATTCAATAGGGCTTGTGCATTTTGGAATTTCGCCGGAAAACATCATCATGACCAGAAGCGGCACGCTCAAGCTTCAGGGCTTCGGAAGTCCAGACGCGCACCTTGCCGAAACGGAGCTTACGCCGGAATTCTATGAGGGCTTCAGCGCAATAGAGCAGTATTCGCTCGAGAGGAAAAAGGGCAAGTGGACGGACGTTTACGCAATGTGCGCCGTACTGTTCTATGTTCTGACAGGCAAGAGACCGCCCGACGCGGTGTCGCGCTCGTATGAACCGAGGCTGAATATGCCCGCCGACGTTGCACAGAATATTCCGACCCATGTTGTAACGGCTCTTGCCGGCGGTTTGCAGGTGAATATTGAGAGCCGCACTCATTCAATGGAGGAGCTGAAAAATCAACTTACCAATCCGGTTCCGCGTAGACCTGAGCCAAAGCCGGTTCCTGCCGCTGCTCCTGCCGCTCAGGATTACGGAGACAGGTATGTGGACGAACCATCCTATAATGAATCTTCTTCGCGCCAGCCGATGCCCGCGGCTTCCGCTCAGATAAACCGCGCACACGATTACGTTCCGGAGGACGAGCCGGAGATATCGCCATACAAATACGGGATTATTTCGGGACTCATAGGATTTGTCGTTCTTGGCGTCATCGCGCTGATATGCCTGAATTTGATTGTAATTCCCATGATGAACAAAAACAAGCAGAACGAAGAGGACGAAACGTCGTCATCGTATGTTTCCTCGGAAGAGGACAGCACCGGCTCCGAGCCGACAGTACTCTACAGGGTTCCTAACCTCGTGAATAAAAAATGGAGCAACGTTGACGGAAATGAGAAGTACAGCAATTTCTATATCCGTCTCAAAGAAGAGGTTTACGATGAGAATTACGAGGAAGGCAGAATTATTTCCCAGACGGTAGAAGCAGGTTCCACCGTTCCGCAGAATACTCCTATAGGTGTAGTGGTGAGCAAAGGCTCCAAAATGCGTACTGTTCCGGACATAATAGGCAAGACGGTCTCAGAGGCGTCAAAGGAACTGGAAAGCGCAGGTCTTACGCTTGGCGATCAGGCTGAGGAATACAGCGACGATGTGGAAAGCGGAAAGATAATCCGTCTAAACGGCATAGAACCAGGCAAGAAGATACAGGCGGGCAGCATGATTAACGTTGTGGTCAGCCTTGGTCCTGAAGAATAATTATAACAACATTCAAAAAAACGGCACATCGGATTTTTCAGACCCGATGTGCCGTTCGTTTTTTTTATGATTGTGAAAAGGGAATATAAGCGTCAGGCTTCAATGTAAAGAATTCCGAGAGTATTCGGACCGCAATGGCTGTAGACAGTGCAGCCGGCTCTTGTTTCCAGAACCTCGTCAAACATTCCAGAAGCGCGCACCTGTTTGAGCGCCGCATCGACGGCAGCTCTGTTTTCAAATGTATGCGTGATGAATACTCTTCTGCGTACTACATTCGGAGTGGAATCGAGCCTGTCTTTAATATACTGCGGAACAACCTTGTCGATATTGCCGCGGTATTTTTTGCCGACTGACATTTTTCCGTCAATGACCTCAATGCAGGGCTTGAGTTTAAGAATATTTGCGCCGAGCGCGGCGACTCCTGAGCATCGTCCGCCTTTCCAGAGAAATTCGAGAGTATCTATCACAAAGCTTGTGCGTACCTTTGGAACGACTGCGGCGACCTTTTCGGCAATTTCAGGGGCGGACATACCGCTTTCGATCATATCCGCTGCGGCGAGAACGACAAGAAGTATTCCGGTTGAAAGGTTAGCCGATTCGATCACGTAAACATTGTCGAAGCTTTCAGCGGCAATTTTCGCGTTGGCGAACGCCGATGAAAAATCGCTGCTTATGGTAAAGAACAGCACGTCATACTCGTCGGCGGGCCACTGTCTGAAAAGCTCCTCATATTCATTAGGCGGCGCGGCAGCGGTCTTGGAGACATTGCCTGTTTCCCTGTAATATTTCAGAATATCGTCAGTGCAGATATCCACACCGTCCTGAAAGCTTTTTTCTCCGAGATTTACGACAAAGGGATGTATTTCGATATCGTATTTTTTTGCAAGCTCTGGAGAAATATCGCAGGTAGAATCAGCGATAATTTTGATTTTTTTGGACATTTCAAATCACCTTGAAAATAATAAATTATACAAACCAGCAGCCGTATACCACGCTTCCAACGCAGAAAGCTAAACAAACAATAACGGTGAGCAGGTAAAGAATCTGTGAAACGAAGCTGAGTTTCTTTTTCATGCTGAGAACCTTAATGCCGTGACAAAGCATAATCACGCCGATGGCGAGAATTATCGGAACAACGCGGAAATCCATTGTTGAAGCGCTTGTCGAGCCGAGATTCTGGAGGATATAGTAACCCACAGCGCAGCCTGTCATAGCGATGAGAGTCCAGACATTGACCTTCTTTTTAGCGTCGATTCTCGCTATCATGTTGCCGAAGACAGTAAGACCAGAGATCGCAGCGCATGCAAATGCAATGGCGATAAACGCCTGCAGAACCACAAATTCAAGCTCAATATCGTTAGCGGTTAGATTCCCGAAAACCGACGACTTGACAAGATAAATCCACGCATTCTTATCCTGAGGGTCAACAAACACTTCGAGAAGCTCGTTAAGCTCAAATGAGAAGAACTTCGACTTGAAATCTAAAGATCCGCTGGTATTGCCGAGCAGCTTCATCAGACCCGTGTCACTGCCTTTGAGCATATTTCTCAGAGGATACGCAAAGCAGAGGACAGTCCACGCGCCCACGCCGCAAAGAGTCTGAATGATGGAGGAGATTGTATTAGCGGCATTCTTGCGTTTAAACACGCGGACAAGATTGATAATAACCAAGGTTGCGATGACCGGAGTGAATATAAGCGCTGACATATTCAGCATAGTGGCTATGCCGAACGAAACGCTCATAAACACAAAGTCAAAGCCGTCGGTGAAGTTGTTCCATCTTGTAAGGAACATGATTCCAAGACACATAGCGGCAAACATAGGCAGGAGCGGACTGATTTCGCCGCCGAGTCTGATAAGACCTGGGTGGAGGGCTATTATGCCCGTGCCGATATAAACGGCTGTATCGTTTATCTCAAGTTCGCAGAGAATGTAATATACGGCAATTGCAGCCACAATTCCCATGAATTCAGTTGCCGCCCTGACAATATCTAAGGAATAGGCGGCGGTAAATTCGGTGAGAGCCATTGTGTTGTAAATAAAAGCAGCAACAATGTAGTAGAGTGGCTGGAATGCTTCAGGCAGCGTCAGATTTTCCTGCACAGAGCAAAAGGTGTCATAATCAGGACCGGACATGGTTGTGCCGGAGGTGGTTATGATGTAATATAGTCTCAGGACTATTGAAATAAGAAGAATAACGTAAATTGTTTTGCGTTCGCTGTCTGTTTTTTTCCATTTGGAATAGATAAGACCGCCAAGCAGCCCAACGATTATCACAGCGTCGAATACTTTCAGCGGCAGTTCGCCAAAGAAGCTGTAAAAAACATTAAAAAACAAAAATCCGGCAGCTGTGAACATAGCCATCCATAGATATGACCAGTTGTCGATACGATTGTCCTCGCGAAGCTTTTTTTTCGCCTTAGACATAAAAGAATCACCCTCTGATAATAATAATTACGTCAACAGTCGAATAAACTGATTAACGCTATAATTTTAACATAATTTATATAAAAATTCAATATATTTTTAAAAAAATATATCAGATTATGCAAGTGGATTTTCTTTTTTTGCCTGAAATAGTTTTCGTTCATTCAATAGCCTTATAATACAGTAATTATGATATTGCAAAACGCCGTTTCGGGGTATCTTAAAAATATCCCGGAACGGCGTTTTTTATTCAGATGTGTTTTTAATACAGAATCAGTCAAGTATGTAGACCTTTACCTGACGTCTGCCGAAATTGTTGCATTCACGCTCGGTATTGTAGAAGAGATCCACAAGGACTCTGCCGCTTCTGAGCGCTCCGCCTGTGTCGGCTGCTACAGCGTAACCGTAGGTATATCTGCCGTCGGCTGATACGATGTAGAGCTTTGTGCCATAGGGGATCTTTCTGGGATCAACAGCTACTCTGCCAACCTTGACGGTTTTACCCGTAGATGTAAGGGAACCTCTTGGGGCAGTATAAGCTGTACCCTGACCTGTAAGAACTCTGGAGTAGCTGATTTCCTTGCCGTTTACAGTAATAGTCTTGCTGTCGGAATTTACGGTTGTCACGCTCTTGACCGTTGTTTTCTTTTCAGCAGGCTTTGCCTTTGTACCCTTGAGGACAACCTTATCAACAGCCTTCTTTGTAACCTTTTCGGTGACCTTTGTATCCTTGAGCTTGCCGTTGACGTACTTCTTTGTAGTGGTGACCTGCTTTTCGCCGTTTACGCCCTCAACAGAAACCTTAGTTTTGCCGCTGTCAAGGGTTTTGTCTTTCTTTGTAACCGTTTTGAATTTGACGGTCTTTGTCTTTGTTTCAGTCACATACTTTACGCGGTCGATTTTTACGACCATATTTTCCTCAGCTTCGGATTCAAGCGACACGTTAATTACGTCCTCGCCCTGAGGGAGTGCTATACCCGCGTTTTCCAGAGCCTCTCCGACTGAACCGCTGACGGCTGATATTGTCTTTTCTTTGCCGCCGTCGATTACCTTCATGTCGAAAGCACGGATTATCTTTATTGCCTTGACGGAATCATCCGTGCTGTTTACGGAATACGCGTCGTTGTTTGAAAGAGCGAATCCAGCCTGTCTGATTATTTCGACAGAGCTTTTGTTTTTCGTTGCGACAACCTTGCTCGACTGCTCGCCGTCAGTCACCTTTACTACTGAGAGATTTGATGCAATGAATATTGAGCCGACCAAGGCAGCGGAAGCAAGAAGTATTGACGCACCCTTGCGGCTCCTTACAAAATCTGCTTTCTTACTCAAAATACTCAAAATCTTTTCCTCTGCTTTCTTTATTGTCGGAGACGATTCTGAAATGCTCCGACCCATAACAAGTTACCGTTCAACTCAACCGTAAAAATAATAAGGTCTTGTTTTCCGGCCGTCCGGATAACCTCCCGAACGATGTGCCCATTATAATCCTGTTCTTTTGAATTGTCAAACAGAAGCGAGTAAAAAAAATTGTGCATATTTTATATATGCGGAAATTTCATTTACATAATCCCTATTATCAATGCTGGATTTTTATATAAAATGCACACAAAAGTCCGCTCGTGAAGTTTATCGCATTAAAGCGTAAAAACAAAAAATTAGGCAAGCTGCCGAATTTGCCCTGTCATTTTTTTGTTACAATTTTTAATTGAAATTTACTCACTTAAATATCACTGATTTAATAGTAATAATGAAACATAAATGCGTATTTTATGTTAAATATTATAATATATTTTCGTCATACAGTCAATAATAAGTGAAATATTTATAATAAATTATTTACAATCAATTATATGCAAATAAAATAACGAACATGTCATTGTAAATAAATTAACGCGTTGGTTACAAGATAATTACGAAAAAAAGCAGCCGACCGCTTTCGCGGAGGGCTGCCAAAGATAATTCGGATCAATAATATACTTCACATTATTCCGGAAAACCGGAAATCTGACTGTTTTCCAATTCATTAATGCGCTTATTTCGACGCATATTTTTGATTTAATTTGTAATTATTCTAACTAAGCACGGACTCCGTTTTGTCCGTCCGCACGCACGGCAAATAAACCCGGCGTGATAAAACTGAAAGTGTCGCCGTCCGGCGGCACAAGCGTCAGAGAGATGTCGGGCAGCATCCTTGAAATGAGCTTTGCCGCCCCGCTGGTATCGTTTTGACTGATGATTATGTCCGTAACTGCGTGGCTTCTGGCATATTTCAGAAGCGCAGCCGCGGGCTGTGTGCTGTAAAGCACGGTAAGGTTTGCTCCTATCGAGGACGAATATCTGAAAAGCTCCTCGGTGCGTTCGGCGTATTCTTCCCCGCAATTAGGGAACACGCCCACCACCGACATTCTGTCTCCGTCATCTCTGCACAATGCAAGAAGCTTTGCGGCAAGATGACCGCGGCTGTCTTCCAGATATAACGCCGCCGCTTTGCGAGCGTTATTCATAAAATAAACACCTCCGTATGTATTGCGGTTTTATAAATCCCGCTTGATTATATTATACACCCGCATGTCTGTTCATATAATGATTTTTGGTGTATTTTATATAAATAATATGTTAATAACTATGAATATATTGAAAACATATACAAAAGAAGCATGCGTTGTTTTTTTACTGACCGCATGCTTCTTTAATTAATGTAAAAAAAATCAATCGTCGGTTGTCTTCCTGAATTAAACTATTTCTTCTTGAGTGTCATTAACTTTTCCCTTGGCGGTAATGCTGTCAACGGTGTATTCCGCAATCTGATTGCCGTCCCTGCCGAAAAGCTGTATCAAGGCATTACCGTCGATGTCGATATTTATACCAGCCGTTTCAGGACGCGTTTCGGTTTGCTGCTCATAGAAGTCCATCGCCATTTCGCTGAGATCGTTTCTTGAATAATAGCTGAATGAATCCGGCTCCTGTCCGGTCAGCAGCGTCAGATATTCCACGCGGTTGTCATTTGTCCATGTAAGCTCACGCTTGCCGCTGCCGGTATTCACGACCGTTACCGGTTCGGTGAATTCCGCGGCTCCTAAACTGAATTGGGTGGAACCTTTTTCGGTTTTATCGATGAATGGAACGCCTATACCGTACTGTGCGTCGCTGAATTCGCCGTTTTCCGCGTCCCTGAATATGTAATAGCCGATACGGCTTTCTCCGTCGTCGGCAGCCCACACGCCTCGGCAGAATGTTTCGCCGTTGTCGAAATATGTTCCGTCGGCGTTTTTGTTGTTTTTATCATCGGCAGAAGCGTTTTCTCCGTCAAGGCACGCGGTCATACCGGAAATCATGACCGCGGCAATAAAACATGAGATAATCCTGAGCAAAACAGATTTTTTATCTGACATAAGTTAAGAAAACTTCCATTTTGTAAAATATACAAACACACCAATGCCGCGGTGAAAAGCGACATTGATGCGTCGGTAATCTGAATTATTGTCGGAAAAATCAGCCTATAAACATGGCGTGAATTGCTGAAACAGCCTTGTCAGCGTCTTCCTCATTGATAAGAACGGAAATCTTGATTTCGCTTGTGGAAATCATTCTGATGTTGATGTGTGCGCTGTAAAGTGCCTCGAACATCTTTGCGGCAACGCCAGCGTGCGTTTCCATGCCGGCGCCGACTATAGAAACCTTGGCGACCTCCTTGTCGAGAGCTACGCCTTTGCCGCCTACGCCGGACACGAACTCATTCATTATTTCTGTCGCCTCGTCGCTGCTGTCCTCGGCAACGGTAAAGCTGATATCCTTTGTTCCGTCTCTGCCTATTGACTGGAGAATAATGTCAACATTGATATTCTTCGAGGCAAGGCGGCTGAATGCCTGAAATGCGATACCTGGTTCGTCAGGAAGTCCCAGAAGTGAAATTCTGGCAACATGAGTGTCCTTTGCTACGCCGCTGATAAGCATTTTTTCCATTTTTACCTTCTCCTTAACTATAGTACCGGGCTTTCTCACAAGCGACGAAAGCACCTCAAGCTGTACGTTATACTTCTTTGCCATTTCAACCGAACGGTTGTTGAGAACCTGAGCGCCGAGCGTGGCAAGCTCCAGCATCTCGTCGTAGGTAATCTCGCTGAGTTTCACGGCGTTCTCGACCTTGCGCGGATCGGCTGTATATACGCCCTCAACGTCGGTGAATATCTGGCATCTGTCAGCGTGGAGCGCCGCCGCAATCGCAACCGCGCTTGTATCGCTGCCGCCTCTGCCGAGAGTCGTCATGTCGTCGTATTTATTCAAGCCCTGGAATCCGGCTACAACGACAATTTTGTTCTGATCAAGCTCGCTTTGGAGCCTGTCTGTCTCGATACGTCTGATTCTTGCGCTGCCGTATACGGAGCTTGTGACGAAGCCCGCCTGCCAGCCCAGCAGTGAGATAACAGGATATCCGAGCTTCTGTATTGCCATAGCAAGAAGCGAAATGGAAATCTGCTCACCTGCGGTCATGAGCATGTCAAGCTCGCGTTTTGAGGCTGAAGGATTAATTTCCTTAGCCTTTTCGATCAGGTCGTCGGTAGTGTCGCCCTGTGCCGATACCACAACGACAACCCGATTACCCTGCTTGTAGGTGTCGGTTACTATACGGGCGACGTTCATCACGCGCTCGGCGTCAGCAACCGACGTGCCGCCGAATTTCTGAACTATTAAACCCATGTGTTCAATACCTCCGGATTTTTAAAATATAATATCAATGTCAAAAGGCACAGTTGCCTGTTGCATAATATGTATGTCAAGCGTATTTTGCTAAAGAAAGCAAAAGCGCTATTGCTGTTTGATTCTCTGAGCGCCTCTTGAATCCACGTCGAGTATTGCAACGCGCCAGTTACCAAGTCCGCGTCTTTCAAGCTCCCGTGAGATTTCGCTCTCGAATTCCTCCTCGTGACGGCGGCTGATTATCGACATCACAGTGGGACCGGCGCCGCTGATGTAGGTAGCATAGGAGCCGAATTCATACGACAGCCGGAATATTTCTTCCGCGCCAGGTATTAATCCCATTCTGTATGGCTGGTGAAGCCTGTCCTTGACGGCGACGCGAAGATTCTCGACATTACCCGTTGCGAGCGAACCTGCCATCAGAGCGGAACGCGAAAGATTGTATACCGCGTCCTCACGCGAAACGGTTTCAGGAAGTATTCCTCTTGCCACCGACGTCTTCAGCTCGAAGTCCGGAATGAATGCCGCAAAGCGGAATTTATCAGCGACGTGAAGCGTCACCGCATATACCCTTCCGTTTTCCACAGCAGCCGACGTAAGCCCGCCGAGAAGCGCGGGAGTAACATTGTCGGGGTGTCCCTCTATTTCACAGGCGATATTGACGAGATCCTCTCTGCCGAACGGCTTTCCCATAAGGTAATTTGCCCCGAGAAGACCTGCCGCGACGCACGCCGAGCTTGAACCAAGCCCCCGCGTCATGGGAATGACGTTGCTCTGGGCTATTCTGAATCCTTTAGGCGGAGTTCTACCGCATTCCTCATAGAGTCTGCAAGCGGAAACGTATATGAGATTGTCCTCGCCGACAGGCACTTCAACGTCGTCCAAAGAAGTAATTTCAAGTCGGTCGCTTTCCTCAATGTCAACCTCGTTGTACATCGAAAGCGCAATACCAAGCGCGTCAAAGCCGGAGCCGACGTTTGCGCTGGTTGCCGGTATCCTGAATTTCAAAAAGCGTCACACCCTTTGCTTATCTGCTGAGAGTTCTCATAGCGCTTATCACATTAACGCCTCTGGCGATGAATTTCTTGGCTATGACTTCCTGTTCGGCATATGTCGCAACATCGGTAATGATTGCGATTTCGTCGGGATTCACTCCGTCGGTGAATATGCATTCCCTGCAAAGCTCGTTGGCTATCGTCATAAGTTCGTCGGTACTCTTGCCGCAGAGACGCAGGTACATCGAGCATGGCTCGTCGTGATAATCCGCGATCATACCGTCCTCAGCCGGAGCCCAGTAAAGATATTTACGGGCGACGCGGTGCTTCACGCAGTCTATGACGTCGGCGACAACCGCGCTCGCCGTCGGCAGCTTGCCCGCGCCCTTGCCGTAGAACATTACCTCGTCCGTGGCGTCGCCAATAACGCAGATAGCGTTGAATACGTCGCTCACTCCGGCAAGCGGTGAGGTTTTGGAAACCATTCTTGGCGCAACGTTTATCAGCAGCTTGCCGTTCGGCATTACCTTGAACATTCCTATAAGCTTGATTGCCGCGTTGAATTTATCGGCATAGGTCACGTCCTCAAGCGTGATATTGCGAATGCCTTCTACATATACATCCTTGGGATAGATATGCTTTCCGAGGACGAGTGAAGCGAGTATGCAGATCTTGCGGCAGGCGTCATGTCCGTCAACGTCGGCTGTTGGATTTTTCTCGGCATAGCCTAAATTCTGCGCAAGACGAAGAGCCTCGTCAAATGGCATATTTTCCGTGATCATCTTGGTGAGAATAAAGTTTGTCGTTCCATTGAGTATTCCGGCGACCGCGGCAATTTCGTTTGCCGCCATGCACTGAGCGAGCGGTCTGATTATCGGAATGCCGCCGCCGACGCTTGCTTCAAAGAGGAAGTTCAGATTGTTCGCCTTAGCCACCTCAAGAAGCTCCTGTCCCTTTTCCGCGACAAGCTCCTTGTTGGAGGTTACGACGCTCTTGCCAGCCTTCAGGCTGTTCATGCAGAAATCAAACGCGGGATAGACTCCGCCCATACATTCCACAACGATCTCTATTTCCGGATCGTTAAGAATAATGTTTACGTCCTTGACGAATTTATCCGCATAGGGGAGATCAGGAAAGTCACGCAGATCGAGAATATATTTGACCTGAATTTCCTCCTTCGCCCTGCGCTCGATGCCATCGTGGTTCTTCATCAGAACCTCAACAACGCCTGAACCGACAACGCCGTGTCCCATAACCGCGATTTTAACCATAGATAATCACTGCTTTCCTTTTTATCTTTTATAATAAAATATATTATATCAATTAAATGATCAGATTACCGTTCCTACGCCGGAAACCGAAATTACCCCGTCGAGCGACTTCAGCCTTTCAAAAAGCTCCGGAACGGTCATTTCCATGTTGGCTGTGCGTATTGACACCGTAACATAAGCCGAACCGTTTGACGGAATATTCTGATTGACCGTGAGTATGTTTGCTCCCGCGTCGAAAAAAGACGTTATCATAGACGACAGCACTCCGGGTTTATCCTCTAACATTGATTGAATGGTGAGTACTCTGTCATGTCCATCTTCTCTGTAAGGCATCACGTCGTCCTTGTATTTATAAAAGACGCTGCGAGATATTCCCACAATTCTCGCCGCCTCCGACGCTGAATGCGCCGCGCCGCTTCCGAGAAGTCTTTTGGCTTCGACAACCTTTGCAAATACCTCCGGCAGCGCTTTGCTTCTGACAATATAATATTCGTCAGCCATATCAAATTCCACCACCTGTGTACGACTGTATACTGACAATGAACACTATAGCATTTTTTTAAGATAATTGCAAGCGGTTTTGCGTCTTTTTTTGCAATAATTGCGGTATTTTAAACTTTCTACGTTTGATACAAAAATCATGAAATATTTTCCACAATGTTATTCACCCAAACGCCTTTTCGGACCATTACAAAGCCAATGACCGCCTTGACCGCTTCGCATAACTGACAGATCATATAGACCGGAATTATAGGCATGTCAGTGAATCGGGTCAGAATGAAAGAAAGAGGCACGGCAACGCAGAGCATGTAGAATCCGTCAAAAATAAACGTAACAAAAGTATTTCCTCCAGAACGCAGGGTAAAGTACGCCGCGTTGGTAAAGGCGATTATAGGGAGCATAAATGAAGTTACAAGCAGCATTATTGTAGCCAGACTCCGCACATGCTCAGTCGTATTGTAAAGCAGCGGGAAGAACGGCGAGCATGCAGCCATAATAATTCCCATGCCAGCGCTGCCAAGCACTGAATATGTACAAAGAATTCTATCTGAGGAACGTGCCTCGTCTTTTTTGCCCGCGCCAAGAAGTTGTCCTACCATTATTGCAATCGCGTCTCCGGCTGCAATGAAGAACACGCAGAATACATTTGAAAGCGTAGTGCAGATATTGACTCCCGCAACAGCGTCAAGTCCCCTTGTAGAATAGCTCTGGTTAAGCGCGGTCATTCCGAATGACCACAATGTTTCGTTGATCATCAGCGGAATGCATTTTACAATTATTTTTCCAAGCAGCCTTGACGGAATATAGAGGGAGCCGAGAAGTCCCTTGACGAAGGCATATTTCTCCGAATGGGTGTGAAGCCAAATGGCGACAATAGCCCATTCGGTCACTCTTGAAAAGAATGTCGCGAGAGCGGCGCCCTTTACTCCCATTGCCGGCAATCCGAGCTTACCGAAAATCAGCATCCAGTTAAGTACGACGTTCACCACAACCGCTGCAAGTCCCGCTTTCATAGGAACGACTGTTTGTCCCACTTCGCGCAGCGTGCTGACATACACCTGACACAGACCGAACGGAATAAAGCCCCACATTGCAACGCTCATATAGTCAAGACCGTATTTCATGGTAAGCTCAACATCTTTGGAATTTTCACTGTGCAGGAAAAGCGTGATAAGATTTCCACCGAAAAGCATGGAAATCGCTATAGCACATGCTACAACCAATGTTCCGACGCACAGTTTAAAGCGGAAGGTATATTTTATTCCCTCACCGTCGCCGCTGCCATAGAATTGAGCCGTAAAAATGCCCGCTCCCGCCATTGCCCCGAAAAGGGCGAGGAATGGTATAAGGAAAATCTGGTTGACAATCGAAACGCCGTTCATCTGGTGAGTTCCGAGCTGTCCTACCATCAGGTTGTCCAGCATGCCTACAAAACTTGTTATGCCGTTCTGTACGGCTATCGGCAGGGCTATCATAAGAAATTCCTTCAGAAAAGTCCTGTTGCCAAGGTATTTTTTCGCCGTAAGCCTGTTCATTTTTCATCTCCTCAATCCAGTAAAACAGAAAGAAAACACCTGTCGTCAGACGGCGACAGATGTTTTCCTATATAACGCAAATAAGACAATTGCGCGTCAATTAACGCAGTGATTAAAAACCGGGCTATCAGTCTGTGAGCGGAATGCCTCTTGCGTCGGTGGAAATATTTCCCACAAGAATAAGTATACCCTCGATAAGCCCCCAGATGGCGCTTACTACGGCAAGCGCGCCGCAGGAGAGAACCGAGATAAGCAGCTGTGCTATTGCCTTACCCGTGAAGCCGAGATAGAAATTATGAACGCCAAGACAGCCAAGGAAAATGCCCAGAAGTCCGGCAGCGATTTTAGATTTTGCTTCGCCGCCTACATTTGGAGTGTAAACCGGCGGCTGATAGCCTGTCTGCTGATAAGGCTGCTGATAAGACTGCTGCTGATAAGGCTGCTGCTGATAAGGCTGCTGCTGATAAGGCTGCTGCTGATAAGGCTGCTGCTGATAAGACTGCTGCTGATATGTCTGCTGCTGATAGGGTTGCTGCTGATAAGTCTGCTGCTGATACGCCTGCTCCTGATAAGGCTGCTCCTGATAAGGCTGCTGTTGAGCCTGTACCTCCGGTTCAGTGCTGGCGGTGTTTTCCGTCTGCGGAACAGCCTCGACAGGAGTGCCGCATGACGGACATACCGCGAGATGCTCTCCGAATACGTTGCCGCAGTTTTTGCAAGTATAATCCATAGTAAAACCTCTTTTCAAAAAAGATAAATAAAACGCCGCAAGTAGATTTATTTAAGCTAAATGCGGCGTTAACTGCTGGATTGTAATACAACCGCATTAAAAAAGCTGACCGTAAATTAATTACATGGTAACCTTACCGGGATTGATCTTAACGCCCACACCCATTGTCGAGCTGACAACGCAGGAGCGGATGTACTGACCCTTTGCGGCTGCCGGCTTTGCCTTGTTGATAGCGCCGAGCAGAGCGTTGAAGTTCTCAAGCAGCTTGTCTGTGCCGAATGAGACCTTGCCGATGGGGCAGTGAATGATGTTTGTCTTGTCAAGACGATACTCGATCTTACCAGCCTTGGCTTCCTTGATTGCCCTTGCGATGTCGGGTGTAACCGTACCAGCCTTGGGGTTCGGCATCAAGCCGCGGGGACCGAGGATCTTACCAAGACGACCGACCATACCCATCATGTCAGGCGTAGTGATAAGAACGTCGAAATCCATCCAACCCTCGGACTGAATTTTATGAATATATTCATCGTTGCCGACATAATCAGCGCCGGCAGCTTCGGCAGCCTTGAGAGCGTCGCCCTTGCAGATAGCGAGAATTCTAACGCTCTTGCCCGTTCCGTTGGGAAGAACAATGGCGCCTCTGACCTGCTGATCAGCGTGACGTCCGTCAACGCCCAACTTCACATGAACCTCAACTGTCTCATCGAATTTTGCAGTGGCAGTCTTTATGACGAGATCAAGAGCTTCGCTGGAATCGTATAACTTCAAACGGTCAACCGACTTTGCGGCTTCTACATATTTCTTTCCGTGTTTCATTTAGTCAATATCCTCCTGTAATGTGGTAATATCGGAGATTTTCCTCCCACATAGAGCACATTATCTTAATTATTGTATAAGAATCAGTCCTCTACTGTAATGCCCATGCTGCGGGCTGTGCCAGCGACCATGCTCATTGCTGCCTCGATGGAGCCTGCGTTGAGGTCGGGCATTTTTGTTTCAGCAATCTTTCTGACCTGTTCCTTTGTGATTTTGGCAACCTTTGTCTTGTTAGGTGTGCCGGAACCGCTCTCGATACCGCATGCTTTCTTGATAAGGACAGCCGCGGGAGGAGTCTTGGTTACGAATGTAAAGGAACGGTCTGCGTAAACAGTGATAACAACAGGAATAATAAGACCCACATCGTTCTTTGTGCGCTCATTGAAATCCTTTGTGAACTGCATGATGTTTACGCCATGCTGACCGAGGGCGGGACCTACAGGGGGAGCAGGTGTTGCCTTGCCAGCCGGAATCTGAAGTTTGATATAACCTGTAACTTTCTGAGCCATTTAAAAGCACCTCCAAATGTGTGGTAATACCGAGACAGCATTTTTTTAAGGATTTACCGCCTCTCCCACAGAAGCGCGCTGAAAGCGTCTGCTTCTATTGCAGAAATTGCGCGGTTCTGCGTGCCGCTCCGGACAGTGCCGGAATTCCCAAAAGAATTGTCTTACTATCAGGTCAGTTAAGCGGAACGACGCTGGAAAGGTCAACTTCAGCTTCAACCTTGCGACCGAACATATCCAGAGTAATCGTAGCGGTTTTGGATTCGTAGTCGATTGAGTTAACTACGCCCTTATAGCCTGACATCGAACCGTCAATAACCTTGACCTCTTCGCCTGCTTCAAATGCAAATCTTTCGGATTTGATCTCTACGCCCCATTTAGCCGCCTCTTCATCGGTCAGAGGAACTGGCTTTGAGTCGGGCACGAGTTTGGAATCATGTCCCACAAAACCGGTGCATCCGCGTGTATTGCGGACTATGAACCATGTTTCGTTGGTCATTACCATTTTAACAAGCACATAACCCGGGAATAGCTTATGCTCGATTTCCCGCTCTATTTGCTGCTCCACTCCGCCCTTCTTGACCGTTACGGTCTCGGTGACGGTTTCCGTGGGAATCTTAACATCAAGGATCATATCCTGGAGCTTGCGGTTTTCCACTATAGTCATAAGGTCAGTTGCGACTTTCTTTTCATAGCCTGCGTAGGTATGAATTACATACCAGTGAGCGGAACCCGAAACGCCTGTTGTATCTGCCATATACCGTTTTCACTCCCATCGTGAGGCAGCCGTTTGGCATTGCCTGTATGTCTGTCTGCGCTGAACTGTTACCATTGAATCATTCAGCCGAATCGCTTGGTGTCACAATAAGATCCGATTTGGTTACGCTCTCGTCATCAGCTTTGGCTGACTCCGACCATTCCGGAATCTTTTTAAGACCTAAATCTCTTATCTGGTTGAGTCCGAAATCAAGCACCCAGATGAAAACGCCGACAACGGCAATAGCTGCGAGAGTGATAGCGGCATTTCTTGTTGTATCCTTGGCTGTCGGCCACGATATTTTTTTCAGCTCGCTTTTGTACTCGCGGACAAATTTTCCCGCTGCCTTGATAGGACCAACCTTTTTCTTGGACGAATCCTTTTTGGAAGAGACTTTTTTGCCTGTGTCCTTTGCGATTTTAGCGTCATCTTTCTTAGATAACTTGTCTTCCTTTTTGGTTGACTTGTCGCTCATAGATAATCCGTCCTCCCTTACTTACTTTCCTTGTGCGAAGTATGCTTCTTGCAGAATCTGCAATACTTCTTCATTTCAAGTCTGTCAGGGTCATTCTTCTTGTTCTTGACAGTGTTGTAGTTTCTCTGCTTGCATTCTGTGCATGCTAATGTGATCTTTACTCTCATTTCGGCACCTCCTGTAACGGAATAATTTACCGCAGGCTCACCCTGCCTCTGCATAAACAAAGCGTTTCCGCGGCATTCAGCCTCCCTCGATACCATTGCCGGAAGGCATGGTATACATAAAACAGACGCATAAAAAAAACGCGCCCAATGCGAGGTATTTTTAATATAGCATATTTTTTTATAATAGTCAAGT
>ONCX01000001.1:0-45378 GCA_900316455.1 uncultured Eubacteriales bacterium | reverse complement strand
CGGCATAAAGAAGTACGCGAAGCTTTTCCGGATATATTACATTATATATGTAAGATAATTCCAGCATATTTTTCCTCAAGCAAATTTACTTGTCTTTTATAGCTGTGGCAAAATAAATAATATCGCTTTCCGGCTTTTGAGGTCCCCAGCCAACAGTGTTTTTAAGCCGGTTGCCGATAATGACAGTACCCGATTGTCCTCCGTCAAGATTATATGCAATCTTCACATTCTTCTGTGCGATCTCATGTGCGAAGGTCTGAAGCAGGACTCCAAGACTGGATCTGTTTCTGCCCTCGGCGAGAACTATAAGGTAATGAAGGTCGTCAGAAAACTGGCATATTGCAGTGCGCGGTTCATATGTACCCGGCTCCCAATTTCTTTTTGTTATAGTCAATTCCTGTCCGTCCTCAACCAGCTTGGGACCGAAAGCAACGCCGGAGACAATATCATACTGTTCGAGTACGCCGCTCGATTCGAGTTCCGAGTCGTCTATGACGTGGAAATTGCCGTCAGAATCGATCAGCAGAATGTCAACTCCGAAGGGATGGTGCTGCAAAAGCTGTCTTTTATAGATAAGCGTACCGCCCCATCTGATATTGTAGAACGCGCCGTTTACAGCACATACCGCGTTGACGTCGGCGGAAAGGGTAGTCGGAAGCTTGCGAAGCCATCTTGCGGACGAGTATTTATCAAAAGCGAGCGCCAGACGAAGCTGGGAAGGATGTTTAATTTTTACATCAACAAAATGGAACCATGACTGATGCATCCATTCCTTATAATAATGAACCTCGATAGTATCGTCCTTGTAGTTTTCAAAAGCCTTGTCGAATTTCGATGGATCAGGCTTTGGGGCAACATATTCGTTGATGTCTACCACGTATACCGGCTCTCTTTTTTTTATCTCTTCTGCGGATAAATCGCTTAATTTTGTGAACGCGGATTCAATGTCGGCGTATGTACTGTATTCTGTAGAGCTTAAACTGAAAGCGCTTAATAAGACATTGAAAATGTCAGCCTTGACGAGTCCTAAAACTATAATGGCTAAAAAAAGCACGTCCAAGATAAAATTAAGTATGTGAGTAACGATGTTCTTCTTTTTTTTAGCGATTTTACCGTTATCCGGCAAATTTGCCGGACCTTTAATATTTCCTTTTGTTTTCTTTGACATACTATCTTAGATATTCCTCCGTACTATTATTTCTAAGGCTGCATAATAATATGAAATTTATTATAATACCGCCAATAAAAAAAAGCAATACATTCTTTATGATTTTTCATTGTAAATAAAAAAATACTTCCATGCGATTATTATTTTATATAAGAGCATTGCAATAAGTAACCAAAAATGGTGAATTAAATATATTTAAAACAGAAAAAATACAATAATACCGCGAATAAATCACATGTCAATATTGAAATAACCGAATTAGTGAGCTATAATATCTTACAAGTATTGCATATTGGGAAGAAGCGGCTTTTTTTCCTCCCGATGGCAAATATTCAATTCATGATGGGAGAGATATTTCCTATGTTGACATCGTTTTTGCCGGCTGGAGTCATGCCTGCCGTCGGAACGGAATTATTCAATGACAAAGGAATGCTGATGGCTGTAATAACCTGCTCCGGCATACTTATCGTCTTTTTGATTCTGCTTCTGCTCATCTTCATTTTTTATGCCTATGGCGGCATCTTCAGAGCCGTCACCAATTCAAAGGCTTCAAAGAACAAAAAAACCGACTCTGAAAAATCAGCCGCACAGCAGCAACGTGCTGCCGCCGCACCCTCAGCCTCGTCGGTTCCTGTTGACGACGGCGCGATTCCTGACGAGATCATTGCCGTTATCGCCGCGGCTGTAGCGGCTTTGGAAGACGGCGGGAAATATTCCGTCAAAAAGGTTACCCGCGCTCAACGTCAATCCGGCAGCCGCAGCGCGTGGGCTGCCATGGGCGTTTACGAAAATACCCGCCCGTTCTGATTCTGTTTATTTCCGAAAGGTGGTTAATTCATGGAGATACTTAATTCCATCTGGGCGTCGGTTCTGAGCATTCTCAGTGAATCGGGTCTGCTCGGTCTTTTTGAGGGCGACGGCTGGAAAAACGCAATAATGATAGGCATAGCCTGCTTCCTGCTGTATCTCGCTATCGGCAGGCAGTTTGAACCGCTGCTGCTGCTTCCTATAGCGTTCGGTATGCTGCTTGTCAATCTTCCGCTGTCCGGCGTTATGGACGTTCCGACTACCGAGCTTGTGCCATTAGCGAAAGCTTCCGCTACTGAAATCGCAAAATACGGGCAGATTGTTATGCCCGACGGTCAGACTTACGTTGAAGTCGCCCATTCCGGAGGACTGCTCTATTATCTTTATCTCGGAGTCAAACTCGGCATATATCCGCCGCTTATCTTTCTTGGTATCGGCGCTATGTCGGATTTCGGTCCGCTTATCGCAAATCCCAAGAGCTTCATTCTCGGCGCCGCCGCTCAGATAGGCATATTCTTCACTTTCTGCGGAGCCATTCTTTTAGGCTTTCCCGCCAAAGTCGCCGGTTCAATCGCAATTATCGGCGGCGCGGACGGACCTACCGCTATCTACGTCACATCAAAGCTCGCCGCGGACTATCTCGGTCCTATCGCGGTCGCCGCATACAGCTACATGGCGCTTGTGCCTATAATCCAGCCGCCGATCATGCGTTTGCTCACAACTAAAAAGGAACGCTCGGTTGTCATGACTCAGCTGCGAACCGTTTCAAAGACCGAAAAGATCATGTTCCCGATAATTGTGACTATCGTTGTCGCGCTTCTTCTGCCCTCGGCTGCTCCGCTTGTGGGTATGCTCATGCTCGGCAACCTGATGCGTGAGAGCGGCGTGGTAAAGAGAATATCCGACGCGGCTCAGAATGAGCTTATGAACATTGTCACAATATTCCTCGGAACTACTGTCGGCGCTACTGCAAGAGCGGAGGTGTTCCTCACCGCTGAGACTCTGATGATAGTGGGTCTGGGACTCGCGGCATTCTGTCTCGGCACAGCGTTCGGCGTTATCTTCGGCAAGCTGATGTACATTTTCACCGGCGGCAAGGTAAATCCTCTCATAGGTTCAGCCGGCGTATCAGCCGTTCCAATGGCAGCAAGAGTATCTCAGAAGGTGGGTCAGGAAACCAATCCGTCCAACTATCTGCTTATGCACGCTCTTGGTCCGAATGTTGCGGGCGTTATAGGCTCGGCTGTTGCGGCGGGTGTGTTACTCGCTGTTCTTGGCAAATAATTTCTATTGTATTTTTCAGACGCCTTGTCTTTCATTATTGACATGGCGTCTTTTTGCATGATAATACATTTTAATCAATTGTTTTTTATGGATTGCATGAAATTGTACTTGATGAAAAAAGAATTATGTAGTATAATAATCTTATGTGCTTATATGACTTTGTGCCAAATTTTCAATAAAAATTATTCTGATTTATGAAAGGAATTTTGTTATGGATAAATTCTGGAAGTCCTTCAAGAGCGGTACAGATATTCGCGGAGTTGCGGTCGATGGGGTAGAGGGAGAGCCTTTGAACCTGACTGATGATGTTATTGCAAAGATGGTAAAGGGATTTTTGCTTTGGCTTTCGCGGCGTACCGGTAAGAAGCCTGCCGAACTCAGAGTCGCGGTCGGACATGACAGCCGCATATCTGCCGACAGGATACGCCGCGCTGCCGTTGGAGCCATGACTGAATGCGGCGCGAGAGTACTCGACTGCGGTCTTTCTTCCACACCGTCTATGTTCATGATAACGCTCGACAGACAACTTGACGGCTCTGTGCAGATTACCGCAAGCCATCACCCGTACCACCGCAACGGGCTGAAATTTTTCACTCCGGCCGGAGGTCTTGACGGCTGCGACATAGAGGCGATACTCGGCTTCTGCGATGAGGGAATATTCCCCGAATCCGTTGATGGCGGCATTTCTGAGCGGGTAGATTACATGAAGGATTACGCTGCTCACCTGCGCGACATAATATGCAAAGGCATTAACGGCAGGAATTATGAACGTCCGCTCGAGGGACTGCATATTGTGGTGGACGCGGGCAACGGCGCGGGCGGATTCTATGCTTATGATGTGCTGGAGCCGCTTGGCGCGGATATTTCTGGCAGCGTTTATCTGGAGCCTGACGGAATGTTCCCGAATCACATTCCGAATCCGGAGGACAAGGAAGCGATGAAGTCGATCTGCGGCGCGGTGCTGAATTCGCATGCCGATCTGGGCGTTATATTCGACACCGATGTGGACAGGGGAGGCGCTGTTGACAGCGAGGGAGCGGAAATAAACCGCAACAGGCTTGTGGCTCTCGCGTCCGCGATAGCTCTGGAGAACTGCCCGGGCGGAACTATTGTTACCGATTCCACAACGTCAGCTGGTCTGAAGAAATTCATTGAGGAAACGCTCGGCGGAGTTCACTACCGTTACCGCAGGGGATACCGCAATGTCATAAACCGTGCGGTCGAGCTGAACGAGCAGGGAATTGACTGTCCGCTTGCCATAGAGACCAGCGGTCACGCTGCTTTGAGAGAGAATTATTTTCTGGACGACGGCGCGTACCTTGTCACAATGATAATAATAAAAATGGCACAGCTCCGCGCCAAGGGCGAGAGTCTCGCCATGCTAACGTCGGCGCTTGAAGAGCCGCTGGAAGAGCGCGAGCTTCGCTTCAGAATAAAGGCTGAGGATTTCAGGGAATACGGGCAGAAGGTGCTTTCGGGTCTTGAGAAATACGCGGAGCAGCGCGAAGATTGGATAGTTGCGGACGACAACCGCGAAGGCATACGCGTTTCGTTTGAGAATGAAGAGGGCTGGTTCCTGCTCAGACTCAGCGTTCACGATCCTATAATGCCGCTCAATCTTGAGAGCATGAAGCGCGGCGGTTGCAAAGCGATTGCGGAGAAGCTGTACGGTTTTCTCAAAGGCTGCAAGGAGCTTGACCTTACCGCTATAGAAGAATTCATAAACTTACCTGAGGGACGGTGAGTGTTACGGATAATCAAAATAATAAGACAGGCAGTGAACAATTATTTGACAAGGCGCTTATTGACGAGCTTAACAATGTGAATTCTTCTGAAAAAGCGGAAAATAATCAAACAGAAGAAGCCGCAGGCAAGCCTGAAGATAAAATTATCGGACAAGAAACGCCAGCTGCGGAGAATGTTGAAAATACGGAAGAAATAAATGAAAAAAACAATGAAGAAAATCACGAAGTTAATCCGGAGTCTGCCTTAGAAAAAAGAGTGAACTGTAGGACAGATCCGGAACCGGCGCGGGAAGAGTCCGTAACAGACGTTGAAAATGATGAAGACGAGCGGGCAAATAAAAGAATATTCATAACAAGAGTGCTGGCAACCGCGATTGCGGTGCTGGGAATAATAATGCTTGTTTGCGGCATAGTGCTTCACAGATTGGACGAGGAAAGCAGAAAAACGCCTGAAAAAGCGCAGATGCCGGAGGAATACATCGAGGAATTCTTTTCAGGCGACGATTTCAAGCCGGACATAGAGAAATATATCGAGCCGGAGGCTAAGGAATAAAGGAGGGAAGCTGCCAATTGGAAAACAAAATAAAGGTCTGCAAAATAGCGGAGGGCGTTAATTTTCGTTCCGTGCGTGAGACGAGATTCAAGAACGCTTGCATAGAGGTTCATTTCTTCTATCCGCTGTCAAGGGAAGAGGCAACGGTAAACGCGGTGTTGATTTCCATGTTTCGCCGTTCGTGTTCAAAATATCCGGAATATAACGAGCTGAGACGGGAGCTTTCGATGCTTTACGGAGCGGAGCTGGATACCGGAGTTTCCAATATAGGAAGCTGTCAGATGCTTACATTAGGGATAGACATTACCGACGACAGATTCATTCCGAATGGCGAATGTGTTTCTGGCGAGTGCGCGAAGCTGTTGAGCGAGCTTATTTTCCGTCCGGCGAGGGGAGAGGACGGAAACCTTTTCAGGGAGGACGATCTTGAGATCACGCTGAGAAACGCTGAGGAACGCATTAAATCGCGTATCAACGATAAAGCGGAGTACGCGTTTCATCGCTGTGTGGAAATAATGTGCGCGGGAGAACCGGCTGAAATCGAGCCTGGAGGATATCTCGAGGATCTTCCTGGCATAACACGTGAAGCGCTTGCGGTGGCGTGGAGAAGAATTCTTGAAACGTCTTCCATTGAGATAATCATGGTCGGAAGCGTGGAATCCGGACCTGTGGAAAGAATATTCACAGAGGAATTCAAAGCGATAGAGCGCCGTCCGGTCAGTATTCCGGAACGTCCTGTTTACAAGGAAGTCACGGAGGTTCGCAGGGTAACCGAGCGCTCGGATATAAAACAGGGAAAGATGATAATGGGTCTGCGTCTGCCGGTGATGGAGCCGGATGACCGCACAATGGCGGCGCGGCTTATGACTATGCTTTTCGGCGGCGGCGTTACAAGTCTGCTTTTCAAAAACGTGAGGGAAAAGCTGAGTCTGTGCTATTACTGTTCCGCCTCCTACTCACGTTCGAGCGGACTGATTTTTGTGAAAAGCGGCGTAGAAGAGAAGAATTGCGATAAGGCTATAGAAGAAATAAATCGCCAGCTTGCGATAATTGCGAACAACGAGTTTTCAGATGATGAATTTAACGCCGTAAAGCTTTACGCACTGAGCGCGTTTGACAACATAAGCGATTCCATAGGCTCCATCGAGCAATGGTACGCGCTTCAGTTCTTTGACGGCTGCGTGCGAACGCCTGAGCAGGGAGCTGAAAGAATGAGAGCGGTGACTCGCAGTCAGGTTGCGGAGTGCGCTTCGCTTGCAAAGCTGGATACGATATATCTGCTTGCGCCGGAGGAGAGCGCCGATCCGGAGGGAGGCTTAGAGGAATGAGCGGGCTGAACGACAGATTTGAAGTGCGCGAGGATAATATCACGGGCGAAAAGGTATATTACGCAACTCATCCCACAGGAGTGAGGATTGCGATATGTCCGAAGCCTGAATTCAGGACGTTGCACGCGGTATTCGGAGCAAAATACGGCTCAATAGACAATGAATTCAGTGTCGGAGGCGGAGAATTTACACACGTTCCGGACGGAATAGCGCATTATCTTGAGCATAAGCTCTTTGAAAATGAGGACTGCGGAGCCTTCGAGAGATTCGCTAAAACGGGGGCGTGCGCTAATGCCTTCACGTCGTTTGACAGGACATGTTATTTTTTCTCATGCACAAGGGATTTTGACGAGTGTCTGAGAATACTGCTTGATTTTGTGCAGAAGCCATATTTCACTGAGGAAACTGTGCAAAAGGAACAGGGAATAATTGCTCAGGAAATTGCCATGTACCGTGATAATCCTGGCTGGTGGGTGTTTTATAACCTGATGAAGGCTATGTACCGCGACCATCCGGTAAAAATCGACGTTGCTGGCACGGAGGATTCCATAGCTCAGATAACGCCGGAGCTTCTATATAAATGCTATAACACATTTTATAATCCGGAGAATATGGTGCTCGGAATCTGCGGCAATGTTGAACCGCAGGAGGTTCTGGCAATCTGCGACGAAATGCTTCTGCCTAAGGAACGGTTTCAAATAGTCAGGAGTTGTCCGGAGGACGACGGAAGAGTGGTTAAAAGCTTTATCGGACATGAATACGATGTGCCTGTACCGATATTCCAGCTTGGTTTTAAGAAAAAATGGCGGGAACTTACCGCAAGGGAAAAGGTGCTGTTCTCAATAGTCAGGAGCGCTGTATTCGGACCGGTTTCTGACTTCTACAGCCGTATGATGAGCAAAAAGCTGATAAATTCGGGATTCAGCTGTGATAACCTTTATCTCAACGGAGTTTGGGCATGCCTGTTCAATGGCATGAGCAATTCACCGGAGACCCTGCGCGACGAGATTTTTGAGGAAATAGAGAGAGTCAGACGGGATGGAATTTCACCGAGACTCTTTGAATGTACACGACGCAGCAGCTACGGCTGTCAGATAGTGGGCTTCAACAATATCGACGATATCGCCGAGAATCTGGCGGACGATATGATGTTCGGAACAGATATGTTTGAAATGCTCAGAGAGACTGCGGACGTGACTGTGGAAGAAGGCAATGAAGCGTTCAGGGAGCTGTTTGACACTTCAAACTGTTCGCTGTCAGTTGTCAGAAAGAATGGGGAGGTTTGAACAAATGGAAGTAAGTTTTCCGGGACTGAATCTGAAATTTATTATTGACAGAGTGGCGTTCAGTCTTTTCGGACTTGATATCTACTGGTACGCGATTCTGATAATGACTGGCTTCATTCTGGCTGTGTTGTACGCTTGGAAAAGCTCGAAAACGTTCGATGTAAAAATGGATCCGCTTGTTGACATAGTTCTTGTAGGACTTTTATGCGGTATTCTTGGCGCGAGGATATATTACGTAATATTCCGGCTGGACGATTATGACAGCCTTTGGGATATTATCAATATACGCGACGGAGGACTTGCCATTTACGGCGGCGTGATACTGGCCTTTATTTCGGGTCTGATAATGTGCAGATACGTGGAAAAGGTAGAGATTCTTCCTGTTTTCGACATTGCGGCGGTAGGATTTCTGATAGGGCAGGGAATAGGACGCTGGGGCAATTTCATGAATCAGGAGGCGTTCGGAAGTCAGACAAATCTGCCGTGGGGCATGTACAGCGAGAAAACATGTTATTTGGAAACGGTTAACGGCATTTCTCACACCGTGGGTCCCACAACCGTACACCCATGTTTTCTTTACGAATCGATCTGGTGTCTGTCGGGCTTTCTGCTGCTGCATTTTATAAGCAGACGCTATTACAAATTCAAGGGACAGATGTTCCTGAGCTATCTTGTATGGTACGGTCTTGGCAGAGCGTGGATAGAAGGACTGAGAACTGACAGCCTGTGGCTTGTGGATAATGTTATCAAGGTATCGCAGCTTATCGCGGTGATCTGTGTGATTGTTGCCGGAACGCTTCTTTATCTCGGCTGGAAGGAGATTCCGTTCAGGCTTCCCAAAATCAATCGCGTTGAAAAGGGCAGGGGCATTGCCGGCTGCGGACTTGAAATAAGTCTTGCCGAGACGAAATTCAGCTATACGAAAGCGTGGCGCGAGGCTCACGGAGCGGACGGAAAAAACGCCGACGCGCCGGAAGAATCCACGAAAGACTGAACATTCCGGCTATGAATACAAGAGAGGTGATCTGTTATGGATAACTTGAATTCAGGCGGCTACAGCTTTGAAACCGAAAAAAGCATATCTGGCGAAGATGACGAAATGGCGGCGTTTGAAGCTGAATGTGCCAAAATGCTCGAGCAGGAGCACCAGCGCCTTGCGGAGGAAGAAAAAGAACGTGAAATCGCCGAGGCTGCTGAGGCTGTGCGGGCAGTCGCAATGCCGGTATTGTCATTTGAATCAAAGCCCGCGGCAGAGCCGGAGGTAACTTCTGAATCCGAACCCGAAGCCGTGCCGGAGTCTGAGGACGTTCCGGAAGTAAAATCCCTACCCGAGCCGGAAGAGGAAAAATTGCCGGAGGAAAATACAGAAAATGAATCCGAATCTGAACCCGAATCGGAAGAAAAACCTGAATCCCAGAATCAGGTATTGCGTGACGAGCTTGCGGCGATAATGAAAGCGGAATCAGAGGAGCTTGTGTTGCATTCAGCAGCCGCCGAAACGCAGACTCAAGACGGCGAAACAGAGAATAAAAGCGATGACGCCGATGACGCCAGTGACGAAAGCATTCCAAAATGGCTGAGAATTCTGTTTACGCTGCTTCTGCTGTTACTCGGAGGACTGGGCGTATATGTAATGGTTGGAATGGATTACGGTTCCACAGTTTTCGACCCGCTGTGCTTTATTGAGATTGCAATTTGCACGCTGACAGCTGTGGGAATCAATGCCTCACACATTCAATTCCGTGTGGGTAAGGAAATGATAATGCGTCTTGCCGCGTATTCGCTGTTTGTTTTTTATGTTGTATATTCCGCTGACTGCCTGTTTCTGAAAAGGCTGCTGGCTTATGGAATTGACAAGGAGAACATCGTGGGCTATGCGAAAACCCATATCAGCCTTGACGTTGTAAACGGTCTGACGGCAATGGGAAATTCCGGAATGTTCGGCTGTGCGTTGTTTGTACTGCCGATTGCGTTCATGCTGCTTGTGCTTTTCAAGCCGTTCCGGAATCTGATTCTGTATCTCTTCAGCATAGCAATTATGTATGTTGCGGTGAGCACTGTGAGAATAGCAACCATGTCCGGTTCGTTCGATCTTTCGCAGGGCTGCATGGTAATTACCGGAGCGGCAGCGGCGTATATAATATTTGCGTTCCCGCCGCTGAAGAGGATGATAACCGACGCTGGACTGATTCTTTGGGAATACAATGACGATGATTATGACGAATAGCTTATTGATTATATGAAAATTACGGAGATGAATACTTATGGCAAAAATTATTGACGGTAAAGCCGTTTCAGCCCGTGTCAGGGCGGAGGTGGCGGCTGAAACAGCTGCCCTGAAAGAGAGAGGAATTGTTCCGGGACTTGCGGTAATCATTGTTGGCGACGATCCGGCATCGAGGGTATATGTAAACAATAAAAAGAAAGCATGTGCCGAGGTGGGATTTAAGTCGGAGGAATTCGCTCTGCCAGCCGATACGGATCAAAGCGAGCTTCTCGCGCTTGTAAGGTGTCTGAATGACCGCAGCGACATTAATGGAATACTATGCCAGCTTCCGCTGCCGAAGGGACTCGACGATAAAGCAGTGATAAAGGCAATAGCGCCTGAGAAGGACGTTGACGCATTCAGCGAGGAAAATGTCGGCAGGATAATGATAGGTAAATACGACTTTTTGCCCTGTACACCGGCGGGAGTAATGGAACTCATAAAGGAGAGCGGAGTCGAGGTAGCGGGCAAGGAATGTGTGGTTATAGGCAGAAGCAATATCGTCGGTAAGCCTATGGCAATGCTTCTGCTGCACCAGAACGGGACAGTCACTATATGCCACAGCCGCACGAAAAATCTCGCAGAGGTCACGCGAAGAGCCGATATTCTTGTAGCGGCGGTGGGCAAGGCAAAATTCGTGACAGCGGATATGGTAAAGGAAGGCGCCGTTGTAATTGACGTGGGCATGAACCGCGACGAGAACGGCAAGCTTTGCGGCGACGTGGACTTTGCAGCAGTTGCGCCGAAATGCTCCGCGATAACACCCGTTCCTGGCGGAGTGGGTCCCATGACAATAGCAATGCTTATGAAGAATACTCTCATGGCAGCAAAGCTTCAGAACGGAATAAAGTAAAGAATATATAAAAATATAAAAGCCGCATTTCCTTTTATTTCGACAAATGGAAATGCGGCTTTTTAGTTATTTTATTTTTTGAAAACAAATTTCTTCTGGAAGAAGTAATTAAAGATGAAGAGTATCGTATCGACAATTGCCTTAATAATTGTCTCGTGCCAGCCGAGCAGACCCACAAGGAATTCGACGGACTTTGCTGAAATGAACATCTGTATCACAGCGAGACAGAAATATTTAACTGACGAAGACACAATATGTCCTTTTTTATGAAAGACAACATTCTTGTTTACGATGAAATTGACCGTTGCTGAGATAACGCGGGCGACGGCGGTTGCGACAAGGATTCTGTAATGAAAATCTGAGGGAATAATAAACCTTGCCATAATTGTAAAGATTGCCAGATCGAGCAGCGTGCAGCCGATGGAAGTGAAAATGAACGAAAAAAAGCTGCGGAAGATAAGCAGGTATATTTTAACCGAATCGACAATAGGATTAAAATGTGAGCTGCTGTTTTCGTCTATGTAAATAGTATCAATAGGTATCTCATAGATTTCGATTTTCTGTTTGCGGCATTCGATGAGCATATTCATTTCGTACTCAAAGCGCTCGCCGAATATTTTCAGCATACTTGGGACAATTTTCAAAGGAATGCCGCGCAGACCTGTTTGTGTGTCCATAAGCTTCTGACCGAACATAACTGCGAAAACCCATGAAGTGAGCTTATTGCCGAATGAGGAACGTGCGGGAATATTGGGTGAATTAAAATTGCGCGAGCCGAGAATAAGACGGCTGTCGTCCCTGATAAGTTCCCTTGCAACCCGAATAGTATCTTTAAGACGGTGCTGTCCGTCAGCGTCGCCGGTCACAATGCCAACGCAGTCGGGGTGGTTTTCGAGTACATACTTCATACCCGTCTTTAAAGCCCTGCCCTTGCCCTTGTTTACCTTGTGCCTGAGAACGGTGCATTTATCTATTGAAGCAATCTCGTCAAATATCGGATCATATTTTTCAGAGCTGCCGTCGTTTATAACGACTATCTCACGAAAATTCTCCTGACTCAGCTGTCTGACGTAATTAATTAGCTTCTGGTCTGGATTGAGCGAGGGGATCATTATGGTTATATTCAAGGACTTATTTGCCTGTTTTTTTTGTCTTTCCCGTCTTTTTGCCGCCTGACTTTTTTTCATCTGTAATCATCGCTTCCAAATAATTATTCTTCGTCCAGCTTGAGCACTGCCATGAATGCCTCCTGCGGAACCTCGACAGAACCGAGCTGTCTCATTCGCTTTTTGCCTTCCTTTTGTTTTTCAAGCAGTTTTTTCTTACGTGTGATATCGCCGCCGTAGCATTTTGCGAGAACGTCCTTACGCATTGCCTTTACGGTTTCCCTTGCGATTATCTTGCCGCCTATCGCCGCCTGTATCGGAACCTCAAAGAGCTGCCGCGGAATGTGATCCTTTAGTCTTGCGGTCATTTTGCGGGCGCGGGGGTACGCGCTGTCGGCGTGAACGATAAATGAAAGCGCGTCCACAACCTCGCCGTTGAGCATCATATCGAGCTTGACAAGGTTAGACCTCTGATAGCCAGCTGGTTCGTAATCGAAGGAAGCATAGCCTTTTGTACGGCTTTTCAGCGCGTCAAAGAAATCGTAGATTATTTCGTTGAGCGGCAAAATATAGTGAATATCAACGCGGTCTGTGTCAATGTATTCCATTCCCTTGAATACGCCGCGTCTGTCCTGACACAGTTCCATAATATTGCCGACGTATTCAGTTGGGGAATAAATGTGAGCTTCGCAAATAGGCTCTTCGGCGAAACTTATCTGAGATGGGTCGGGATAATTGGTGGGATTGTCAATGAATCTTGTTTCCCCGTCTGTGCCTGTAATCTTGTATATAACGCTGGGAGCGGTGGTTATCAGGTCCAAATTATATTCTCTTTCGAGTCTTTCCTGAATTATTTCCATATGGAGCAGTCCAAGGAATCCGCAGCGGAATCCGAAGCCGAGAGCGACGGAGGTTTCCGGCTCGAAAGAAAGAGAAGCGTCGTTTAGCTGAAGCTTTTCGAGGGCTTCGCGGAGATCGCCGTATTTCGCGCCGTCAGCCGGATATATTCCGCAGAATACCATTGGATTTGCCTTGCGGAATCCCGGAAGGGGCTGATCGGCTGGACGTGCCGCGTTGGTTACGGTATCGCCGACCATAGCTTCGGATACGGTTTTGATTGAAGCGGCGATGTAACCGACTTCGCCGGCGGCAAGCTCGCCGACAGGTTCGAGAGTTGTAGTCCGCATATATCCGCATTCCACGACATTGAATTCCGCGCCGGTACTCATCATGCGTATGGTATCGCCAGGGCAGAGCCGTCCCGACATCAGTCTGACATACACTATAACGCCCTTATAGCTGTCGTAATAGCTGTCGAAGATCAAAGCCTTGAGGGGAGCGTCTCTGTCACATTGCGGAGCGGGAATATCTGTGACGATTTTTTCAAGCACAGCCTCTATATTAAGTCCAACCTTTGCGGAAATCTGAGGCGCGTCCTCGGCAGGAAGACCTATAATATCCTCTATCTCGTGAATAGCCTTCTTAGGGTCGGCTGACGGAAGGTCAATTTTGTTGATTACCGGCACGACCTCAAGACCTGCGTCAATAGCGAGATAGGTGTTGGCAAGAGTCTGAGCTTCAATGCCCTGACTTGCGTCAACTACAAGAATAGCGCCTTCACATGCGGCAAGGGAGCGTGACACCTCGTAATTGAAGTCAACATGTCCAGGAGTGTCAATGAGGTTAAATGTATACAGCTCGCCGTCGGAAGCCTTGTAATTCAAGGTAACGGCGTGGGATTTAATGGTAATTCCGCGCTCGCGTTCAAGCTCCATATTGTCGAGGATCTGATCCTCCATTTCGCGCTGACTGACGGAGTAGGTTTTTTCAAGAATACGGTCCGCGAGTGTGCTTTTGCCGTGATCTATGTGTGCAATTATACTGAAATTGCGTATTTTATCCTGTGGAACTGACAATTTAACTTACACCTCATAAAAAAACTATGTTGAAAGATTTATCTTCCTGAGCGGTGGCTGTTGAACTTAGACGACACGTCCGAAGAACCGCATGGATTTTGGCGTGAAGCCTGATTGCCCGAATATCTGTGCCGTGGCGAGAACATATTCTCATTTTCAGCGTAAGAAGCGGATGTATTTACACGTGAATTGACCGATGAAGTGGAACGTACAGACGATGAATTCGCGTTTATCTGAGAAACGGGAATGCAGATACGGGATATATCGGGCAGTGAAATCTTATCCGTATCGCTCTTTTTAACATTGTACGGAGAGTCAGGTTCATCACTTTCGGAGTCCGGAGTCTCAGCCAGTTCATGAAACAATTTAAGTCCCCCAAGTCTGCCGCATCTGTAAAGAACATATACGACGCAGAACGCCGCGATCATGAAATCAATGGGAATAAGGGAGATATGATCAAAAGTACGGGCAAGTGGAGTAACGATAACGGAGATTAATTGAATAAGACCAAGCAGAATAAAGATTCCGGCAGTTATGCCGCTCACCAGAATGCTTTTATCACACGCTTTGAATTTTTCCGTAAAATGGTTTAAAAATTTTGAAGTGTAATTTTTCATGACTGAAATTATTTTTTTGATATTGTTCATTATAAAACCCTTCCCTTAAATCTGATTAAAAAAATCAATATTTTTTTAAATTGCGGTAATATTTATCGGGGAGAAGTCTGTTACCCGAACGTATTGATCCGGAGCCGCTGGCGCTGTATCTCTTTCTGCTGCCAGGCGAGACGTTGAGCTTTGGCGTGCGGCTGCGTATTACGACGGAGAAAACGTAGCCCACGGCAAAAATTATAAGCCCCCAGCCGATAAGACCGAGCAGAAGCGACGCGCCGTTTGCGCTGCGTCTGGTTTTTGAATATTCCAGAAGCATTGGATCAACAGTAGATGAATACAACTCGAGATCCGTATTGTCGCTGACGTCTTCCATAATTCCGCCGCCTTCGACTGATGAAGAGCCGTCAGGCTGAGTCTGAGATGAAGCCGCGTCGCCCTCGTCAATCTGAAGCACGTATTTCGCTGAGATAGTGACAGTCTTTGATTTTGGAACGGTTGCCGTAATTGTGACAGTGCCGCTTTTCAGACCCACAACCTTGACGGCGCGGTTGTCGATTTTTTTGACAGTGGCAATTTCAGGATCCGACGTTTCAAATGTGGTCTGAAAATTGTAGCCCATATCCTTTATAGTGAGATATAGCACAGTGGATTTTCCCACGGTTATACGCTTGGTATTTGATTCAGAGAAACCGACGGTTCCGAGCGTTTCCTGAGGATTTGAAGAAACCGTTACCTCGGATACATTTGCGTCGGGATCGGAAGAGCTTGCGTTACGGGTAGTTGACGTTGTGCTTGAGGTTGTATTGTTCTGACCTGTGGCATACGCTGATGGAGCGTGAAATAAAATAATGCAAACGGCGGCGACGGCTGCCAATAAAACAGAAAAAAAACGGTGCATTTTGATTCCACCGACTATTGAATTTTTCACAGAACATCTCCTCCGCTTACCAAAAAAATATAAATCATCACTGTCCGACTCATGTCATATTATTATATCAAATTATTCGCGCAATTTCAAGGCTAAAGTTGAGCGTGTATGTAAAAATATTATAACTTAATATTATTTTAACAAATTAAAATTATCTTTGTTTAATGAAAATTTTAAAGTTAGTAGGGAAGCTGTCTTTCGCTGCTTGATAGAATAATAAATATCTTACGCGGTTTTTTTCAGATAAAGACATAAGAGCCTTTTCCCGAAAGTGTAAGCTTACCGGGAAAAGGCTCAATTAATTTTTTATTTACTCAGCCACAGCGATATCTTCTTGAGCTGATTCAGAAGAATCTATAGGCATTTTTGCCTGTTCAAAGAGAGCGAGAACCTCCTGCGAGGGCTTTTTGCTGATAAGCGAGACAATAACTGCGGCGAGCATTCCGCAGAAGAAGCCAGGAATTATCTCATAGATACCCGTATTGAAAAGTCCGAACTTGTAGATTCCGGAGTCGCCGGTAAAGAGCATGTACCAGATCATGTCCACAGCGAAGCCGGTTACGATACCAGCGACCGCGCCCGGATATGTGAATCTCTTCCAGTAGAGGGCAAGGAGTATCACAGGACCGAATGAAGCGCCGAAGAAGCCCCACGCACATTCCACAAGCTCCATTATACCCTCGCAGCTCGGACTGCTGGCGATCAGAAAAGCGACAACCGCGATAATTACAACAACAATTCTGCCAGCCCACATCATTTCCCTGTTTGAGGCGTTTTTGCGGATTACAGCCTTATAAACGTCGGAGGAAAACGCGGACGACGAAGCAAGGAGCTGCGAATCGGCGGTGCTCATTGCGGCGGCAATTATAGCCGATAACAGTATTCCGGCGATGAAAGCGGGGAAGAACTGTCTGACCATTGTGACAAAGACAAGGCTCTTGCTTTCGGTGAGACTGTCGGCGAAGAGATATCTGCCAAAAAGACCCACGACAGCGGACATTGTGAGGATTATTGCCGTCCAGCAGCTTCCGACGATCTGGGATTTTCTCATATCCTTTTCGGATTTGATTGCGATGAATCTTACGATGATGTGAGGCATACCGAAATATCCCAGACCCCAGCCGAAGCCGGTGAGAATATCGGCAATGCTTGTCCAGTTGAAGGAACCGCCGGAAAGAAGGTTGTAGTAATTATCGGGAAGCGCCGCACCCGTCTGTGCGACATAGCTGCCGGTCTTTACACCCAAAAGGGCAATTATCGGGCAGAGCAGCAGAGCGCCAAGCATGAGAAGCCCCTGAAAGAAGTCAGTCCAGCATACGGCGTTGAATCCGCCGAGGAATGTGTACAGCACGATAATTGCCGTGGCGACGATCATTGAAATTTTCGGGTCAACATCGAGGACAGTCTTGAAGAGGTCGCCGCAAGCGACAATGCTTGAAGCCGCGTAGACACAGTAGACGATTACGAAAACAAGCGCCGAGATTATCTGTAGCGCCTTATTTTCCGTCAGGAATCGGTTAGTGAGAAACTGAGGGATAGTTATTGAGTCGTTTGCTCTGATGGAAAATCTTCGCAGCTTTGGAGCGACAAATATCCACGCGGCGATAGTGCCGCAGAGCAGACCGACTGCTATCCAGACCTTTCCGACTCCGGCGAGATAGATAGAGCCGGGCAGACCCATAAGCACCCATGCGCTCATATCGGATGCGCCGGCGCTGAGTGCGGCGACCAGACCGTTCATATTTCTGCCGCCAAGGAAGTACTCTTTTTCGCTCTCGCTTTTTTTCGACTTGACAAAGAAGAATATGCCTATTCCTATCACAAGCATGAAATATAAGGCGATAGCGCTAAGTTCGATTGTATTCAAACTTAAATCAATCCTTTCCTGCCATAAGGCAAATAATAATGGTATCCGCGAACTCACGCGGACGGGATACCAGATTATTATATTTTATAATTCATGCTTTGTCAATATGATTTAGCACTTTAATTGTTTAAAAAGTTAAAGAATTATTCAAGCTTAAATCAAAAAGAAAGGTCGGCGCAGTCAATGCCGAGCAATCCGCGGTATTCATGAATCGTGGCTACAGTTTCCCCTGGCTTCAGGTTGGAATTATCGCTCAGACCCAATGGCAGCTCGTGTGGCGTTCCGTCGCTCGTAATAATTCCGATGTACTCGGATTTATCGGTTTCGGAATCAGGCTGGACGCGGTATTTTTCAACGATTGCCGTATGCGTTGCATAATCCCTTGTCACCGCCATCCGGTTGACAAAGTGAACAGTCTGACACGGATACATCATCATAATTAATGAATATCCAGCCAAAAGAATATATATGTATTTTTGTCTAAGCAAAATCAGCGCAAGAAGAATTACTATTACAGCAAACAGAATTCCACCAAACAGAAATACTTTCGCTATGTCGATATCGAGCGTCCTTCCTCCGAACGCGGCGAGCATTCCCGCAACCGAGGGCATACCGAATTTGGAATAAAAGCCGACATACCTCCTGCAAACGTATTTTGTATTGTTTTTGACAGACTGCGAGAAAAAGCTTATCAGTCTGGAGTTTTTCAGATAAATAAAAAAATTTACAAGTGGAAGCAGTGCGCCGATTCCGGTAAGCAAATTGTTGTAAGGCGTGATTATCAGAGAATCCATTATTACCAGCAGGCACGATACCGCCGCAATTATAATCATAAGCCGGTTGAGTCTGCCGGATTTTCTGTTAAAGAATAAAAGCATCGCTTCAAGAGCGTACACGGGAGACGTTTTGGCACTTTTGATTACCTTCATATTGCGGCATACGCCTTTGAGAAATTCCCTGAGTAGAAATTCATTGATTGATCCCATTATTTCAATCCGGATTGTTTTTTTGCGATTACCTTTCGCGATATTGATGAAAAGCTCCGCGCCGCCGAGGGTTACGTAATCAGTGTACTGACCGCTTAGTGTAACGTCCGCGACTGAGCCTGCCGGAATTTTGATGAATCTGCGCCCTTTGAGATATTGCGTTATATCTTCAGATACGCCGGGTATCACATCAGGCAGATCTCCGTTGTATCCGTCAATTCTTACAAATACCAAATCCCCTCCGATACGCGACCTGCCGACAAAGCAGACCGCTATTTAATAATTGCGTCAAGACCGCGCTGAACTGCGACGTCCCAGAAGCCCCATTCGTGTCCCGCGTCAGCCTGTTCAAAAATAAAATCAATTTTGTAGTGGTCGAGCATATCCCTGAGCTGAACGGCAGATGGATACAGTTCGTCGCGTTTGCCGCAGGCAAGGTAGATAAGCGGCTGAATCTGAGAATATGTGTGGCTCTCGCTGATGAGATTGCCAAGATCCATGTCACGCGGAACGAGCATTCTGTCACCGAGAATAGCCCTCCAGCAGTCGGTTTTTCCCGCGCTGATCTCCTTGCTAATAAAGTCCTCGATATCTGAGACAGGGGAGAGGGCGATGCAGCCTGCATACTGTTCGGGAAAGGTTAGCGCGCAGCGCAGAGCGCCGTAACCGCCCATCGCAGCCCCGCATATAAACGTATGCTGGCGGCTGAATCCCACGCGGAACATGTTGCGGACGACCTCCGGAAGCTCTTTTGTAACCATTGTAAAATACCTGCTTCCGTTAGCCATATTTGCGTAGAAGCTGCCGTCACCGCTTGGAATTACCACAGCAATACCTTTGAAATACGCGTAACGCTCGATGTTTGTGCGATAGAGCCATGTGTTGCAGTCGTCGGTTCTTCCGGGGAGGATATAGAGCACAGGATAACCGCTTGCGGGCGGGTTGGTAACGGTGTCATGAGGAAGAATAACAGTGAAATGTGATAACCTTCCTATTTCGGATGATAAAAAGCTGCCTTGTAAAACCGCCATTATATATTCAGATCCTTTCAATTACACACAAATAATCATTTTATATGATAGCATTTATGCGGTTGAATGTCAATTTGCAAGATGTTAATTTTATTAATTCGCTGTCCCCGCGATCACGCAAAAAAATCCCTGCCGCACCGTTTGCAGGCAGAAAGCTACTGCATCAGGGCGACAGGAATTTATAATAAATATTCAGAGTCTTAGTAAAATGAGATAGATCCGCTCAAGAGCGATTATTGCTGAGGGAATTGCTGCTGAGGAGGAAGAACGGCAGCGGATTCCTTGTACTGCTTGAACGCCTTCGCTGCCTTGAAGGTGTAAATGACAGAGCAAACCGCGGCAATGAGGATAAGGTAACCGCCTAATTTGCCAGTGGATACGGTCATATATATCATGTTGAGTATTGAATAGACAAGTGCAATGATCGAACCGACTCTGGAATAACCGAGTTGAATCCAAAGTCCGAAGCCGACAAGTATAAAGGCGTCAACCAGTCCGGCTCCGCTGCTTTTGACTAATAACGAGAGAGCAATTGTTGCAGCAGCAAAAACATAAAACAGTATACCGCAGACATTAATCTCGGTTCTTATATTCTTGTACTCCTGAATATGGGACATCTGTTTAATGAATTGCTTTGCGTTTTTAGGCATAACCGCGGGATTCTGCGGTGCTGCGTACTGCGGTGCTGCATATGGCTGGGCGGCGTACTGCTGCGGAGCGTACTGCGGCGCGGCATTAGGAACAGGATTTTGAGGCGCGGCTAAAGCCACTCCACAGATCGGGCAGACAGCCGAGCCGTCCGCAATTTCTTTTCCGCATACGGGACAAATCATAGCAAAGACCTCCTAAAATAAAGAAAAAAATTATATTCTCATTATGGTGGATTCAACAATATTATTTCACAATGAGAATAACTACATACTGATTATAACAAATAATCCCGTTTTTGTCAATAAAAAAATTATATTCGATCAGAATAACACAAAAGAAAGAATTGTATAATTCTTTACCTGAAATAAAAAAAGACTTGATTATTGCAGAAACCTATGTTATAATTGCAGAAGTCATAAACTGTTATGCGGGTATGGTGGAATTGGCAGACACGCCAGACTTAGGATCTGGTGGGCAACCGTGCAGGTTCAAGTCCTGTTACCCGCACCAACGATAGGAAGACCGTATTGTAGTGAGGTTATCGCTAAAATGCGGTTTTTCTTTTTTTCTATTGACATTTATAAAAAAAGTGATATACTATATATGTACAGGAAATAGTACAATTTATTGAACGTTCAAAGGAGCGATGATGATGTTAGCCGTTAATTATTCTACTATCAGAAATAACCTGAAAGATTATTGTGATAAAGCTACAGATGAAAGCGAAACCGTAATTGTTACAAGAAAACATGAAAAAAATGTTGTAATCATGAGCTTAGAACAATACAACAGCATGATGAAAGCTCTCAAAAATGCTGAATATCTTGCTAAGATTGACAGAGCTTATGAGCAGTTAGAAAACGGTATGGGACGTTCACATGATCTGATTGAGGTTGACGTCGATGAATAAGATATGGAGTGATATTGCTTGGGATGAGTATCTTTACTGGCAACAGATCGATAGGAAAATAGCAAAGAAAATTAATGACTTAATCAAAGATATTGACAGAAACGGTCTATCCAAGGGAACAGGTCATCCGGAGCCATTAAAATATCGCAAGGGATGGAGCAGACATATAGATTATGGTAACAGATTGGTCTATAATATTGTAGAAGGAAATCTTTGGATTATTTCTTGTAAAGGACATTACGAGGATTAATAACCCGCCCGCATCTTTTTGTTCAACCCGCACCAGAAACCCACAGCATTGCTCCTCAATGCTCGGCTCAAGGAACAAAGAATAGGTAATAAAGAATAAATAAGAAATATCAAAGGAATCAGCCCCTCGGTGTTTCTGTATTATCCTTTATTCTCTATTCTTTATTTTTTTGACTGTCAGCTTAATTTGGCTCAACGGAAGTCAGAATATATATACATATCCGTTTGCGATGGTAATTTTCTCGTCAGACCGGAGCCTGTCAGTCTGTTGCCGACGCCATAATTACAGCAAAGCGGTCGAGGGTCTTATCGTAAACCGTCAGGCAAAGCGTACCCCACCACTCGTGACCATCATCGAAATAGTCAGACCAGTCCGTATTCCATTCATACGCTTCAAGCCCGTCTGTTCCATTCGGGAAAAGAGCGTTGTTTACGCGAACAAAATCCTTGCCGGTGTAGCTGTTTTGGTGCGGGGGATATAGAAACGCCCTACGATAATTGAGTTTTTTGTGTTGATATTTTGAAGAAAATAGTTGCTCTGCGGCAATTCGTTTACCCATAGCTTTATCGGGATTTCCATTCCATTCCTTGCATAGCTTGTCGTAAGCGCTCTTCAGCGCCTTTCGGTGGGATTCATAGCCTGAATAATTCTGCTTGCAATCAATTATGCAGTAGTCAACTACCAAATCCGGGTACTCGGCAATCAGTGAGTAAAACTGATTGCCTTTTTGCTTGTGAGTTTTCAGATTATTAGTGAGACGGTCGTATTCTTCCTCTTTTAACTGCCCGTTCAGGAGAGCCAGCCTTGCGTAGCGATTGTATCCTAAATCGCTCAGAACGTAATATGCGCTTGTTGAATCGGTTGTGCTTCCGATGGCATATTCCTCGTTTTGTTCAAGAATATACCGTCCCTCGTTATCCACGCCGACTGCGCGGGATCTGTGGTTTTTCTGATCGACCTGAACCACAAAAAGCTCACTGTAGCCGTTCGGCTTAGTGTTAAGCTGATTGCTTATCTTATGATTTCGCGGTTTATCTTTTGCCATGTCGCGTAATTCCTGCGTCGTGAATGTATTCTCATTCTCAGGAACTCTACCGGAGAGTGTATCCCTCACAATGGTATCAACGAATGCCTTGCGGTTTTTATAGCCGTAAGGTATCGCCACGATGGTGTACCATTTGCCGGGGTACTCCCAATTCTCCTGAAAATAATCCTCAACCGGATGACGATCTATTACTTCGGTGATATTCGGGCGTGTTTTCCTGACGATTGCCAGAGCTTCATTGTGAATCTCATCTCGTAATTCCGCCGCATATTTCAAATCCTGTTCACTGTACTGCGGCATTATCGGGTCACTCCTTTCTATGCAGTACTCGATGGGGATTATTAATCTCTTACGAGGTTTATTTATTCCATTTCTTTCTTTAAAAAAATGTTTCCATGAAGATTTTTAATCTCCATGGAAACATAAACGATATGTGAAAGCAGCTTATAGAAAGCTTACTTCACAGACTCCTTGAATGCTTTGCCAGGCTTGAAAGCGGGAACAGTAGTTTCAGGAATAACCTGCTCTTTTTTGGTTATAGGGTTGATGTTTGTTCTCTCTTTGTGCACTCTGGTCTCGAAAGTTCCGAAGCCGACGAGCTGAACCTTTTCACCCTTTGCGAGAGTGGAAATAACTGTTTCGGTAAAAGCCGCAACAGCCTTTTCGGAATCCTTCTTTGTAAGTCCTGTCATCTCCGCAATTGACTCAACCAATTCTGCTTTATTCAAATTAAAGCACCTCCTATATTTTTTTGCGCATCAAGTATGTAAACCTGACACATTGCAGTCTCTGATGTTTGCACAAAGCGACTGCCGGCATTTCTGCCATGATATTATAAAGCATGATCATAATTGCCGCCTGCATTAAAGCACATGCGTCCGACATAAATTTAACACATTAAAACGAACAATATCCTCCGTCAAATTTTTAAATGAGGGAAACGGTAGAAAAATTGACTAATATGATTGTAAAAGTCGGAAAGACTGCCGGAGCAGTCAATGCACCACGCGCATGTGGCGTAATGCAGCTTTAAGTCTGCATGGAACCGCAAAGAGAACGTTGCGGTTCCATACTTGTCAGCTGATCAATGCTCAAATAATACTTACTAACATATTCTATCAGATTAACTTTCGTTTTGCAAGTGTATTTGCAATTTTTTCTCCTTTGGGAAGCATTAATATATCTTCTCTTGTAATTCCTTTAATAAGGAGAATTACAACAACGTAAATAACAATAGCGAAAATAATAGCTATAATCGTCATTAAAGCGCTAACGGCTCTTGAATCCGAACCGATGATTTTGTCAAGCAGACCGTATGTCGCCCAAGCGGTTAACGCGCACATGACCGAAGCGAAAAGCGGCTTAATAAATGTTGTAATAATATTCGGCTTAATTTTGGCTCTGCGATACAGAATAATGAGACTTACTACAACTATAAAAATGTAGCAGCTGATTGACCCTATAGGCGCGCCCTTAATATTGATCTCCGGAATGCCTACCAATGTGAAATTGAGAAGCAGCTTGATTGAAGCTCCGATGAGCATAAGATATACAGGAATCTTCTGCTTTCCGACAGCCTGGAGCATGCTGTTTATAGGAGTCACCAGAGAACCGAAAAGAACCATAATACCCAGCACTCTCAGCATCGGAACAGCAATTTCAGCGGCAGGCTTGCCGGGATAAAGCAATTGGAGAATAGGACCGGCAAGAGCGCACATGCCAAGTCCGGACGGGAAGCCGATAAGCACGGAAATCTTAACGACAGAATTAATGCTGGAATGAATCTGTGATTTCTTGTGAATAGCCCAAGCAGCCGCAAGCGTGGGAAGAGCCGAAACGCCAAGCGCCTGAGTAATATAGGGAACGAGGTTATACAGATTTATACCGAAATTATACGCGCCATACAGGAAGTTAGGTATTTTATCGTCTGTGACCCCGTTCATATACTGGCTGTAAATACCTCTGAGAATAGCCGGATCAATTCCGTCAAGCCGGTTCTGAATCGTTATCGCATCTATTACCTGTGTGACATTCAGCACCAGAACTCCGAGTGCGATAGGAATGCCTATGCTGAAGAAATTACGCAGGATATATCCCGATGAACGGGGTTCGGGTGAGGCGGCGATTTCTTCGTTTGTGATTTCGTCGCCGTTTCTCCTGTGGCGTATCAGCATATAAATGAGTCCGGCAAGCGAACCGAGAGCTATTCCGGCAAGCGAACCCGCGGCGGCAAAAGGATAGCTTGCGGTATGAGCTTCCTCAATGGAACCGACTGTAGTGCCGTATGCTGTCAGAGATGTTCTGAACGAATATTCGCCGTACTTCATGATACCTATAGCCAGTCCGAGACCGATGAAGAGCTTTCCGAGCGCCTCTATGACCTGTGAAACAGCGGTGGGAGTCATGTTTCTGAGTCCCTCATAATATCCGCGGTAGGACGCCATCATGCAGCAGAAGAATACGGACGGGCTCATCGCAAGCACGCTGTAAATTGAATCCTTGTCTACAAAATTGATATAGACAAAGCCGCCGGCAGCCATAGCTATAAAGCCGAGAATGCCTGTAACCAGGAATACCCGCTGCGCTACTCTGTGAACCTTGCGAGCGTCCTTATACCTGCCCATAGCGGTGTTTTCGGCGACCTGACGGGCGAGCGCTGACGGAAAACCGGCAGCTGACAGAGTATAGACCGGAAGATAAAGCGCGTAAGCGGCTGAGAAGTAGCCCATACCGGCTTCACCGATAATGTTGCCGAGCGGGATTTTAAAAATTGCGCCGATCACCTTGACTAATATAGTTCCAAAGGTGAGAATTGCCGCTCCCTGAACGAGCGACTGTCCGCGTGAACCGCCGCCCAGCTTTTTGCGGTTCGTTTTGGTTTCTGCCAAAATAACAACTCCATTCTTTTGAAAAATTCTTTATTTTCAGTTTTGACTTTCTCTAAGGATATATATTCAAAAGCATGAAGTATATGAACCTGAAAGTCCGCTGAAAAAGAAAACGCAGCAGCACCAACCGCTGTGTTTTCAATTGCTGTTTATTATATTTGAAAAAATTAACTGATGGGAAGATCAGATGGAATCGCTGTTTTGGTCGGAAGTCTGACAATTGTCCTCAGAAGGCTCCTTAGCGGGCTGCTGCTGCGTACCGAGTTTCGCGCCGCACTTAGAGCAGTACACCGCGTTTTCGTCATTTTTAAAACCGCAGCTTGGACACGCTGACTTTCTGCTGAGATTATTTATCTTTTCGTTTATCTCGTCAAGCTTCTTGTAAAGAGCGTCGATACTGTTGATATGATCATCAAAGCTCATACCCGAAGTATCTCCGGATTTACGGGAATCATACACCATTCTGCCGAGAGTCTCGTATTTCTTTGAGATTTCCTTCTGCAGATCCGCCGCGTTAAACCTGAGTCTTGAAATATCCACCAGTCTGCCGGCTTCCTTGCCGACGTTTTCCGCAGCTGTCTTAGCATTGATAACGACTTCTTCAAATACGCCCATTCGTCATTCCGTCCTTCCTGTGAAAAATAAATTTATCAGCCTGATTGAATTGACACAAGGCTTATATTGATTATAGTCCTGATAAACAGAAATGTCAATAACGGCATGCATAAATTAATTATTTTATAACAATTATAACAAATCGCTGTTTTTTATTTTAGCATATTACCATATTAATTTTTTAAAGTTGAAAAAATTATGAATAAAATTAATTGCTATTGCCAAATGCCGCAGATACGTGTATAATTATTAATTAATACAATTAGTTTTAAGGAGCTGATAATTATATGACAGGAGCACAAGTCATTCTTGAATGCTTGAAGCAGGAAGGCGTTTCTGTTGTATTCGGATATCCGGGAGCTACCATTGCTCCGTTTTACGACGCGCTTGCTCTTGACGGGAACATAAGACACATTCTCGTTCGTCAGGAGCAGAATGCCGGTCACGCTGCGAGCGGCTATTCCAGAGCATCGGGCAAGGTGGGCGTATGCTGCACAACGTCAGGTCCCGGCGCGACGAATCTGATTACCGCGCTTGCGACGGCATATATGGATTCAATCCCCATGGTTGCCCTCACAGGTCAGGTGCGTTCCGACCTTCTCGGACGCGACGTATTTCAGGAGGCTGACATCACAGGAGCTTGCGAGCCGTTTACAAAGCACAGTTATCTCGCCACCGACACGCAGGAGCTTCCAAGAATAATCAAGGAGGCATTTCATATAGCGGCGACGGGACGTCCGGGTCCCGTTCTCATCGATCTGCCGCAGGATACTCTTGAAAGGGAGTTTCAGGGCGAATTCAGGTATCCCGACAGCGTTGACATTATAGGCTATAAACCTCGCACAAAGGGTCACCCTCTACAGATGAAACGCGCCATCGACGCGATAGAAAAATCCGTGCGTCCCATAATCTGTGCCGGCGGCGGCGTTGTATCTGCTAAAGCGAGACGCGAGCTTATCAAATTCGCCGAAAAGCTTGATATTCCTGTTGTTTCAACGCTTATGGGAGTCGGCATGATGCCGACTGAGCATCCGCTTTATATGGGAATGCTCGGTACACACGGAATTTATTCCGCGAATTACGCAATTCATCACGCTGATCTTGTTATTCTCTGCGGCGCGAGAGTGGGCGACAGAGCAATGGCAAAGCCGGATCAGGTGGCGAAAAAGGCTCAGATAATACACATAGATATCGACCCTGCCGAAATCGGGAAAAATATGAAAGCCGATATTCCGATAGTAGGCGATATCCGTCTTGTACTCAAGAGCATCACTGAAAAATGCGATGAATTCAGCCATAAGGACTGGGTTGACGACCTGAAGGAGAAAAAGGCGGAGCACACCCCTGTGTTTGAAAGCATTCCCGGACAGGTCGATCCCCGCAACTTCATGCGCACGCTCTCGGAAGAGGTCAGCAAACGCAGCAAGGCAATATTGGTTGCCGACGTTGGCGAAAATCAGATATGGTCTGCGAACAACTTCGCCTTCAAGGGCGGAAGATTCCTCACATCAGGCGGACTCGGCACTATGGGTTATTCTTTAGGCGCTGCTCTCGGAGCCAAGATTGCCAAGCCGGAACGGCAGGTATTCGCTGTCTGCGGCGACGGCTCGTTCCAGATGATGATGTGCGAGCTTGCCACATTGATGCAGCACGATATTCCCGTAAAGGTTGTGATAATGCAGAACAACCGGCTGGGAATGGTGCGGGAGCTTCAGGATAAGCTTTATGACGGACGTTATTCGGGAGTCATGCTGGACGGTTCGCCGGATTTTGTAAAGCTCGCTCAGGCATACGGAATTGATTCGGAGCTCATTGAGGACGATGGCGACGTCACTTCTGCAATAGACAGAATGCTCTGCAGCAGTGCGCCTTACGTGCTTGTATGCCGTGTCGCTGAGGATATTCCCTCGCGTCAGGAAAACTGAGAAGGAGGCTGGCGATTATGAGATATACAATAACTGTCCTTGTACAGAACCACTACGGCGTTCTCTCAAAGGTTGCGGGACTTATCGCCCGCAGAGGCTTCAATATTGAATCACTCGCCGTTGGCGTTACCGAGAATCCCGACGTTTCACGCATGACGATTGCCGTTGACTGCGATGAAAGCGGTATAGAGCAGGTTGAAAAGCAGCTCAACAAGCTGATTCCGACAATCAAGGTCAAGGTGCTGGCGGAAGGCTCTTATATTTCACGCGAGCTGACAATGCTCAAGGTCTCATGCAACTCCAGACAGCGTGAGGAAATAATGACACTTGCCGAGCTTATGCACGCACGCATAATAGACGTCACCGCAACGTCACTGACTCTCGAACTGACCGATACAACCGCACGCACGGAGAATTTTATTTCACTCATGCGTCCTTTCGGTATAAAAGAGCTTGTACGCACGGGAATAAGCGCCATTGAACTTGGCGCGAATACTACAAAGAAATAATTTTGTGTTTTATTACTGAAAGATTTATGACAGATTAAACAGGAGGCGAATCAAAATTGAAAACCGTAACTATTGACCGTACATTCGGAAGCGGCGGGCGCGAAGTAGCCGAAAGGCTTGCCAAAATGACCGGAGTGCCTTTCTTCGACAACGAAATAATTCTCAAAGCCGCCGAGAATTTCGGCGTTGACGTCGGCGTGCTGAAAAACAACGACGAGCATTACGTAGGCAGTCTTATCTATAATTTATCGATGTTCGGAGCAGATGGAAATTTTGAAGCCTCGCCGGTTTACCGCACGTATTTCGCGGTGTCTGAAACTGTTCGCAGGCTTCGCGCCGAGCACGACGGCGGAATATTCCTCGGACGGTGCGCCGACGTTATTCTCGATGGAGAGGGTCCGATAGTCAGGGCGTTTATATATTCTTCCTCCATGGAAAGAAGGGTAGCCCGCACTCTGAAGCTGGAGGACGTATCGGAGGAAAAAGCCGAAACATTCATACAGAACAAGGACAAACAGCGCCGGAATTACTATCAGTTCTTTACCGACAACAAGTGGGGAGCGCCGACGAATTACGATATTCTTCTTAATACCGCCACGGTGGATTACGACGAATGTGCAAGGCTCATTGCGGAGCTTGCGGAAAACTGATCGATTTATTTTTTCATATTCCTTCACAGATGCCCGTATATATTTTACGAAAATAAATTCGGGAGGAATATGTATGTTTATAAAAACTTTCAAGACGTCAAAGACCGAGCTTGTTATAATGCTCATAGGAATTCTATGTTTCATTGCGACGCTGTGGTATATTATTACCTCTGCGTCTTACGGAAAGACAAGGAATACTTCGGCGGTTCCGTCTGAAAAAACGGAGCATTTTCTGACAAACGCCCGTACTGCTGACGACAGAGTGAAATTCCTTGCCCAGTTCGGCTGGGAGGTAGAACCCGACCCGCTCGACGTGCGCGAGGTCGTCATACCGGCTGAATTCGACGAACTGTACAGCGGTTACAACGACATTCAGAAGAAGCTTGGATTTGATCTGGAAAAATACAAGGGCTGCCGCGTAAAAAAATGGGAATACGCCGTCACAAATTATCCTGACGGCGTCAGAAATGTCAAGGCGACTATTCTTATCCGCGACGGAATGGTTATAGGCGGGGACATTTCCGCGGGAGGCGGGGAGCAATTTATCCATTCGCTCAGGCTTATGCCCTCTAAGCGCGGCGGATCGGTCTCGGCGGGAGATAGAAACTAAAGTAACATTATTATGCCGGACACTGTCTGAAATCATGCTGTCCGGCGTAATTTTTTTCATGGAGGAAAAACACATGTTCGGCAAATCAAAAAAAATCACAAGAAGGATAAAGCTTCCGTTTGAATCGACGGACGGCAAACCCTACATATTCGCAAGTTACGGACACGATGATAAAGAGAAGGTTTTTCCGGCTCTGAAAGAATTATATGAGACCGGCTTCAATGTGTGGTACGATGAAGGAATTACCATAGGCGAAAGATACGATGAGATAATCGAGAATCACATTCTCGGCTGTTCGGCGTTTGTACTGTTCGCAAGTAAGCTGTCGCTGTCCCGTCCTTACATTCTGGATGTGGAATTGGAGATTGCGCGGAGATTAAGTCCTGATATTCCGGTGATTGCCTATATTATTGAGCGGGACGTGCAAATTCCCGAAAGGGCGCAGGAGATAATCAATAAAAAACTGGTATACAGTGTCAATGAATTAACCGGAATGCTGGAAATAAAAAATTCCGGAAAGCGCAAAGCGATTCCGGTTGAACGTGAAGTCCCGCAATATTGGTTCGATAGCTATGACCGCGATCCGGCGGGAGAGAATGAGGGCGGCGTCGTATGGAGCGCGGAGGAACCTTATGCCTGTCTCGCATTCCACCCGAATGATCTTTCCGCTTGCAATCCATACGTCAAGGAGCTTTTCTTCGCGGGTTATAATGTGCGTTCCTGCGAATATTTAGGGGAGACGGAAAGGAAAAAATGTCTGACCGGTAAGGGCTGCAGAGCGTATGTGCCGTTTATCACGAAGAACTATGTCGAATCGGGACTTTTGAAAAGTGACTTTCTTGCGGCAAAAAAGGCAGGAAAGCCTCTCGTGGCGCTGTATGTCCGTAAAACCGGAAATGACGGTAATGAGGAAAAATTCACTCTGCCGGAGGATATTGCGGAGGAATTCTCGCTCCTGCAGGGTCTTGATCTCGGAGAGCTTACCGACAACGACTTTCTTTCCAAGCTGGAAAGCGAACTGGAACGGCGTAAGTGCTTTGCAATGTCCGAGAACGGAAAAGTTGTGCGAAGGAGCTTTGAAATAAAGGATTTCCTTTATGATTTCACCGACGGAGGAAAGAGACTTGTCCTGACGAAATACAGGGGCGGAAAGAGCGTTTCATCACTTGATGTAAAGCGTGCTTATTACGGATTTCCCGTTTCGGATATAGGGGAAAACGCATTCCGGTACTGCGGTGATCTCCTGCATATACGGCTTGGCGAGGGAATAGAGGGTATCGGCAACGGCGCCTTTTACAGCTGCGGCAGTCTGGAGGACATAGCTGTTCCGGGTAGTGTCACGAGCTTGGGAGAATACGCGTTCAGCAAGTGCTCTTCTCTGAAATCGCTAAGGCTCCCCGATGGGCTGAAGAATATCCCGCATGGCGCATTTGAAGACTGCGATTCGCTCACGGCATTTACGATACCTGACGGAGTGACTGATATAGAAAAAAGCGCGTTCTCGCAGTGCTGCGGTCTGCTTTCCGTGAGCATACCTGACACTGTGCGCTCCGTCGGCGATTTTGCTTTTTTCGACTGCGACAGTCTTAAAACCTTAGAGCTGCCCGACAGCGTGCAAAGTCTTGGGGACGGAGTTTTTATAGGCTGCCAGAGCCTTGAATATGTGAGACTGCCGGAGGGCATGGTCTCCACCGGAAGCGAGAACTTCCGTGAATGCGGCTCGCTCAGAAAAATCGTTATTCCGGAAGGGCTGACCGTGATTGACGATTATGCCTTTTACGGCTGTGACGGGCTTGAAGAAATCAATATACCTGAAAGTGTGGAGTCAATAGGAGAACATGCCTTTGCAGACTGCGATAATCTTAAACGAATCACCATTCCTGCCGGCGTGACTGAAATAGGTGATTACGCTTTTGAAAACTGCTTGGAGCTTGAATGCGTCACAATACTGTCCGCTGATGCTGAAATAGGCGAAGGCGCTCTGGATTATTGCGATCTTGTGCGTTGTTCCGAGGGCGGTCAGGTCTGGGAATACTGTGAGGAAAACGCCGTTGACTGTGAGCCGCTTTAAGATTATTTCTAAACAATTGACCGCAAACCGTAAATTTTTGTGTCATGTGATAAAATGTATTGTATGCCGTTGACATGGGCGGCGTTTTCTGCTAAAATTTTAACGATCTGCTTTACGTTATTCGGATACGCAGAGAGTTGACAGAATCGAGGTAATTGCCATGAATTATACCAGTACCAGAGACAGCAGCGTGAAGGTATCGGCGGCGTATGCCATTGCCACCGGTATTTCGCCCGACGGCGGACTGTATGTTCCCGAAAATATCCCGGAATTGACATATGACGAGCTTCTTGCAATGACAAAAGCCGGTTACAAGGAGAGAGCGGTCAGCGTTCTGGGGAAATATCTTACCGATTTCACAGAGGAAGAGCTTCGAGAGTGCGTTGACGGCGCATATACAGGGAAATTCGGCGGCGAGGATATCGCGCCGGTCGTGGATATAGCCGACAACCGCTTTGTGCTGGAACTTTGGCACGGTCCTACATGCGCGTTCAAGGACATGGCTCTGCAATTGCTGCCGCATCTTCTCACACGTTCGGTCAAAAAGACCTGCGACGGCAAGGAGATTGTTATTCTCGTCGCAACTTCAGGCGACACAGGCAAGGCTGCTTTAGAGGGCTTTAAGGACGTACCCGGCACGAGAATTATCGTATTCTATCCCGTTGAGGGCGTGAGCGCGATTCAGAAGCGTCAGATGGTGACGCAGGAGGGCGGAAACGTCGGCGTCTGCGCGATAAACGGCAATTTTGACGACGCACAGACCGGAGTCAAGAAAATATTTACCAATCCTGAGATAGCCGCGGAGCTTGCAAAGCACAATATGGCTTTTTCGTCCGCCAATTCCATCAACTGGGGCAGACTGGCTCCACAGATAGTCTATTATATCTCGGCATATGCCGATCTCATGAACAAAGGCGTTATCAAAAACAGGGGAGAGAAGGTAAACGTCGTTGTCCCGACTGGCAACTTCGGAAATATTCTTGCCGCTTATTACGCTAAAAAAATGGGTCTGCCGATAGGAAAGCTCATTTGCGCGTCAAATTCAAACAATGTGCTTACCGACTTCATCAGAACCGGAGTCTATGACAGAAACAGAAAATTCTACACCACTATTTCACCTTCTATGGATATTCTCATTTCGAGCAATCTTGAACGCCTTATTTACGATCTGAGCGGCTGCGACAGCGCGAGAGTCAAGGGTTGGATGGACAGCCTTGCCGCTACCGGCAGGTATGAGGTTGACGAGGACGTCAAGGCGAAAATATCCGAGCTTTTCTGGGCGGGCTGCTGCGACGACGCTTGCACTCAGGATACCATTAAGGACGTTTTTGTGAATGAAGAATACCTTTCCGATACGCATACCGCTGTTGCCCTGAATGTATATGAGCAATACGCCAGTGCTTTCGGAAGAGATGTCCCCACAATAATTGCATCTACGGCAAGTCCATATAAATTCGCCCCCGCCGTTCTGGGAGCTATCGCTCAGGACAAGGTTTCGGAGGACGAATTCGACATGCTTGCCGCGCTGAATTCCGTTTCTGGTATGGAGATACCATCGCCTCTTGCGGGACTAAAGGGCAAGGAAGTCCGTTTTGACCGGGTGTGCGACGGTTGTGAGATGAAGGAAACCGTTCTCGACATGCTTGGAATTGCGGAATAATTGATAATATTCTGGCGTGGAAAAATTCATGTTTTTCTGTTCCGAGTTGTCGCGTTTTTCCCTGTTTGAAAATTTTCAGGTTTCCGGAAAGGAGAAAGAATGGCGCTTTTTGCTATTGCCGATCTGCACCTTTCAATCGGCGAGGATAAAAAAATGGATAAATTCCGCGGATGGGAAGACTATGAGAACCGTCTGCGTGAGCATTGGACGGCAATAGTCAAACCGGAGGATACGGTAGTTATCGCCGGAGATATTTCATGGGCGATGAAGCTGACAGATGCATTCGCCGATTTTTCCTTTTTGCACAGACTCCCCGGAAAAAAACTACTTCTGAAAGGCAATCACGACTACTGGTGGTGCACGAAAAAAAAGATGGATGAATGGCTCGTTTCAAGCGGCTTTGACGATATGTCGATCCTCTTTAACAACGCCTTCCCGTACGGGAAATACGCTGTATGCGGTACACGCGGCTGGTCGTATGACTGTCCCGCGGACGAGCGCAATGTTCTTCTGCGCGAGGTGGGACGGCTTGAGGCTTCAATTAACGCGGGAATAGAGCTTGGGCTTGAGCCGTTGGTTTTTTTGCATTATCCGCCTGTATACGGAGATTATGTCTGTGATGAGATAATGGATGTACTGAAAAAATTCAACATAAAATACTGTCTTTACGGTCACCTGCACGGCGCGTCAAGAGAAAAGGCAATAACGGGTAATTATGAGGGAATTAAAATGCGTCTTATATCAGCCGATCACGTCAGATTTGTTCCGCAGCTTATACTTCCGGACTGCTCTGAATAACCGTCAATAAAAAGTTAATATTTTTCACGACATATTTTGCCTGAAAACTCTTGAAAAAAATGAATTCATTTGCTATAATTTATCAATGACTATTGTAATCAGATGATGTAAAATTTTGTCAGGGAAGCATTATGTGAATAATTGCATGTGTTTCTGAATTTTTAGCATTTTATTTTTACGGAGGAAAATTAAATGATTACCAACAAGACTAAAATTGACAACAACACATATGAGGTTGAATTCACCGCAAGCGCGGAGCTTCTTGCGGCTGAAAAGAAGCGCGTTTATGCCAAGGAAAAATCCAAGTACAATGTCCCTGGATTCCGCAAGGGCAAGGCTCCTATGAACGTTATCGAGAAAATGTACGGTCCTGTTTTCACACAGGACGCTGTCGAGACAGTGTACCAGAAGGCTGTTGACGAAGCCGTTTCAGAATTTGGCGAGGAAGTTGTTGACGCCAACAGCGCCGAGGTTGTTTCGCTTGAGGGCGAGGTTGTGTTCAAGGCAAAGTTCGTTGTAAAGCCGGAAGTGAAGATCGAAGGCTACAAGGGTCTCACCGTAGAAAAGGCTGAGGCTGTTGTAACAGACGAGGACGTTGAACACGAGCTGGGTCACGTTCAGCAGCGCAACGGCAGAACCATCAATGTTGACGACAGACCAGCCCAGCTTGACGACAGCGTTGTCTTTGACTACGAGGGATTCTGCGACGGCGTACCCTTCGAGGGCGGCAAGGCTGAGAAATACACCCTCAAGCTCGGTTCACATCAGTTCATTCCCGGTTTTGAAGAGGGAATGGTGGGTCATTCCATTGGCGAGGAATTTGACGTTAACGTAACGTTCCCCGAGGAATATCACGCTGATGAGCTTGCAGGCAAGCCCGCCGTATTCAAGGTTAAGATACATGAAATCAAGATGACCGAGCTTCCTGAGCTTAACGATGAATTTGCTAAGGACGTAAGCGAATTTGATACCCTTGACGAGTACAAGGAGGATATTCGCAAGGATCTTCTCAAGAAAGCCGAGGACAAGGCGAAGGATGAAGCTGACAACAAGCTCATCGACCAGCTTATTGACCTCGTTGAAGCAGACATTCCCGAGGTAATGTACGACAACAAGGTAACCGAAAATATTAACGATTTCTCATATAATCTCCAGATGCAGGGTATGAACATCGACATCTATCTCAAGTATACCGGCATGGACATGGAAGCGCTCAGAGGACAGTTCAGGGATAAGGCAATACATCAGGTCAAGCTTCGTCTTGCGCTTGAAAAGATTGCAGAGCTTGAGAACATTGAGGTCAGCGACGAGGACATAGACAAGGCATACGATGATCTTGCCAAGAATTATGGCGTTGAGCTTGACAAGGTAAGACAGATAGTTCCCGTGGACGGTCTTAAAAAGGACGTTGCCGTAGAAAAGGCTGTGGACGTTGTACGTGACAATGCGACATACGTTCCTGTTAAGGCTGACGCAGCCGAGTAATTTTTCTAAAACGACAATCTTCGGCAAGTTTTTTACGGCTTACGTTATATAATTTATTAAAGGTTCTGAGGAATACGCTTAGTAAGTAGGTTCTGCCAACGTTCAGCAGAGGATTTCTGTGGGGGCGAATTGACGGCTGCGCCTTTATTCAGCGTATCCCTAAGGGAGAAAGCATTAACGGCGTATTGCAAGTGAACGGATAATAATTCATCTGCAATGCGCCATTGTGACATTTATGGAAAGGAAGATAATTTATGAGCAATTTAGTACCTTATGTTGTGGAACAAACCAGCAGAGGCGAGCGTTCATACGACATTTATTCACGTCTGCTCAACGACAGAATTATTATGCTCTTTGACGAGGTCAACAGCGTTACAGCGAGCCTTGTCACGGCGCAGCTGCTTTATCTTGAGGGACAGGATCCAAAGAAGGACATCTGCCTTTATATCAACAGTCCGGGAGGAGCGGTCAAGGACGGTCTTGCAATCTATGATACCATGAATTATATAAAGTGCGACGTTTCCACTATCTGTATGGGCATGGCTGCAAGTATGGGCGCGTTTCTTCTTGCCGCGGGAGCAAAGGGCAAGCGTCTTGCGCTTCCAAACAGCGAGATCATGATTCATCAGCCTCTTGGCGGCGCTCAGGGTCAGGCGACTGATATTGAGATTCAGGCAAATCAGATACTCCGCACAAAGAAGAAGCTCAATGAGATGCTCGCAGCTGCCACAGGCAAGCCATATTCTCAGATCTGCCTTGATACCGAGCGCGACAACTATATGTCCGCCGAGGAAGCGAAGGAATACGGTCTCATCGACCGCGTTATTTATAAACGATAGGATTGGTGATCTGATGGTATACAGGGACAGAAACGATGAACCAAGATGTTCGTTCTGCCATAAGGGAGAAAGCGACGGCATTCGTCTGGTGCAAGGTCCGGGGGTATATATCTGCAACGAATGTGTGTCGCTTTGTTCGCAAATACTCCGCAAAGACGGACTTTATGATATCGACGAGTACGACGACGATGTTTTTTCGATGGACGATTTTCAAATTCTCCGTCCCGCAGAGATCAAAGAACACCTTGACAAATATGTTATAGGTCAGGACAATGCTAAAATTGCCCTTTCTGTGGCGGTATACAATCATTATAAGCGCATAATGGGTTATAATGAAGACGGCGTTGAATTACAGAAGAGCAATATCCTTTTGCTTGGACCTACCGGAGTGGGTAAGACATTCCTTGCGCAATCGCTTGCAAAGATACTCAATGTTCCATTTGCCATAGCCGACGCGACTACGCTTACAGAGGCAGGCTATGTCGGCGAGGACGTTGAAAATATCCTTCTGCGTCTGATACAGGCGGCGGACTACGATGTGGAACGCGCCCAAAGAGGAATAATCTATATAGATGAAATCGACAAGATATCGCGCAAATCTGAAAACACATCTATCACACGCGATGTAAGCGGCGAAGGCGTTCAGCAAGCTCTTCTGAAGATATTGGAGGGGACTGTGGCGAATGTTCCTCCTCAGGGCGGCAGAAAGCATCCACAGCAGGAATTCATTCCTATAGACACAACCAATATTCTCTTCATCTGCGGAGGCGCATTTGACGGCATAGAGAAAATAATCGAAAGGCGCATTGGAAATTCATCGCTGGGATTCGGCGCGGAAATCCGCACACAGGACGATCTCGACTACAGCGAGCTTATTTCCAAGTGCATTCCTCACGACCTTGTTAAGTTCGGACTGATACCGGAGCTTGTGGGACGTCTGCCAGTGCTGACGTCATTACAGGCGCTCGACAAGGATTCTCTCATAAAGATAATGACCGAACCCAAGAACGCTATTATCAAGCAATATCAGGCGCTCTTCCATATGGACGACGTGGAGCTTGAATTCGATGATGATGCGCTCGGAATCATCGCGGAAAAAGCGCTTGATCAGAAAACAGGCGCGAGAGGTCTGAGGGGAGTTATCGAGGGAATACTCACGCCGATAATGTTCTCAGTTCCGTCAGAGGAAGATGTGGAAAAGGTTATAATTACCTCCAAATGCGTGAACGGTGAATGCAAGCCGGAGCTTATTCGCAAAAATCCCGATTCGGACAATAAAAATAAAGAAACAAAAAAAGCAACGTTTAAAAAGCCGGATTCCAAAAAAACGGCAAAGAAGACCGGAGCGTAATTAATAAAAAAATAAAGAGCAGATCTCAAATCCGTTTGTAAACGCGGTAAAGATCTGCTCTTTTTTAATCAGAATTATTATTTGTTTTTTTCCTTTGCTCGATTGTCATTTATAATTTTCATATGCTCGGCTGTAACCAGCTCCACATTGTTTTCCTTAGCCCAGCTGACACAGCCCTTCAGAACTACCGGAAGAAAAACACGCGGCACTCCAAGTATCGTTTCAAGAGCGTCGTCGGTAAATTTAACCTTGTCGTCAGCCCTGTCGGCGGCATAGCGCACGGATTCAAGCGACGCCTTCCGCACCTGTAGAAGCTCGGATCTCATTCTGCGCTTTCTGTGGAACCAGAAATTCTTGGAATCGCGATAGCCGTAATCGACAGGCAGAGGCGGAAAATCCTTTGCGGTAACGCCGTTTATGATAGCGTCGCTGTATTTTTTCTTCATAAGAATCCTGTCAACGCGGAGGATAAAATGCGCGCCGAATTTGCTCGTAATTCCGTTGAAATCATGATAAGGACCCTCGTAACCGTTCAGCTCGCCTGGCTGATCGCTGTCCGCGCCGTCAAGCTCACGCATCCATGTGCATTCTATCGCTTCGATTGCGTCTGTCAGCACCATAGGGCGTACTTCTCCGGTTTCCTCCTCAATCATGCTCTTTTCAAGCCGGAATTTGCACTTTGGCATCTTGTCTGAGGGCTTGTCGCCAGGTCACGAAAGCTTCACAGCCTCCTTGAAGCTTGACGGTTTGTCGTCGATAAAATTAAGCGCACACTTTCCGTTCCTCAGAATATTCTGCGCGGTGTTCGACGAATTACGGCATGAAAGAAGCATGGCGTAATAATCCTTGCCGGCAACGTAATACGGCTGAACGAGAGAGTACGGACCTAAGCTGGTTGAACCGTCCTCGCAGAGAGTGCTGATAATTACAGTCGGCATTGGAAAAAACAGGGAGGTCTGGTAGAAATTATCAACAATACGTAGATTTTCAAAACTGCTCACGATGAATCGTCCTTTCTTTGCCAACAAATAACAGCTCGAAATATTAAATAATTTGCAGGAGCATATGTTTTCGCCAACAATTTTATTATACTATGAGGATTACTAAAAAATCAATAGCTTCATGCAGATATTTACACAAAATTTAATCTGATCCATTGACAATTATAGCTGATTATTATAAAATTTGACTTGAAAGGAGCTGATTTCATGCTTGATTGGCTTCATTTGAAAGCGCTTGAATTATTTACGCAAGGAGATGAATGTAATTGAAAAAAAGAATCAGGAATTTGTCGCTGATTGTTGCCTTTGCGCTGTTAGCGGCATTTATTCCACTGCTGCGCGGCAGCGGTACTGTAGCGTACGCGGACGGTGATTTCTTAATCGAGAACGGTGTACTGAAAAAATACAACGGCACGTCCTCGAAAGTTGTTATTCCCGATCTTGAGATACTATATCAGACCGATGAAAATATATACACCGCAAAGGGCGAAGAAATATTCATTTTTGTCGAGGCGAAGGGGCTTGACGTAAAATATCAGTGGTATTATATGAAGTCGGGACAGTCCGGATGGTCGCTATGGAAAGGACGTACCCACGCGGAGGAATCCGTCACGCCCAACGACACGTGGGACGGAATAAAGCTATACTGCAAGCTGACCGACGCAAACGGGGAATCCATTAATTCCGAGGTCATTACAATTCATTTGGTTGAACCTCTCAGAATAATTGAACAGCCAAAGAGCCAGACAATTCAGAAGGGCGCAAGCGTTACAGTTTCAGTTAAGGCAAACCGTGAGAACGTTATTTACCAGTGGTATTTCAGGAAGAAAGGACAGAATTTGTTCAGCGTATGGAAAGGCAGGACTCATGCTTCCGAAACATGCACGCCTAACGACACATGGGACGGAATTCAGCTCTATTGCGAGGTGAGCGAATCCAATGATCAGAATGGAGAGTTCGTAAGTTCTGAAATTGCAACAATCATACTCAGCGATACACCGGTTCTTGCTATCGTTCAGCAGCCGGAAAGCAAGGCGATCAAGCTCGGCGAATCGGTCACAATTTCGCTCAAGGCGAGAGGCGACGGATTGAAATATCAATGGTATTTCAAGAAAGCAGGTCAGACTTCATTCAGCAAGTGGAACAACCGCACGCACGCCTCCGAGACAGTCACGCCCAACGCGACGTGGGACGGAATAAAGCTTTATTGCGTTGTAAAGGACAGCGCCGGAAAGTCAGTTCAGTCCGATACGATAACAATAACCGTGAAGTGCGGACCTGTCATAACGCAGCAGCCTGTCAGTCAGAGCGTAAGTCTTGGGCAGACGATTACCGTTTCGCTCAAAGCTACAGGCGATGGACTGACATATCACACATGGGACGGAATTCAGCTTTATTGCGTTGTAAAGGACGGCGCGGGCAATTCAGTAAAATCCGACACTATAACAATTTCCGTTAAAAACGTTCCTGTAATTACAAACCAGCCGAAGAACCAGACGATTACGCTCGGACAGCCGGTGACGGTATCGCTTAAAGCTACTGGCAGCGGATTGACTTATCAGTGGTATTATAAAAAAGTCGGTCAGAGTGGATTTAGCATCTGGAAAGGACACACCAGCGCAAGCGAAACATGTACTCCCAATGCTACATGGAACGGAATACAGCTTTATTGCATAATCAAAGACAGCGCGGGTAATACCGTAAAGTCAGATACAATCACAGTTACTATTAAGTAAGCGATTGATGTCAGAATATCAAATCTCATAAATTATTTAATTCAGGAGGACTATCCATGAAAACAATGCTTTATTTTAGAAGAATCGTCTCTTGTCTGCTTATGATTGCGGTGCTTGCGTCTATGACAGCCTGCAGCGGTGAAGAAAAAAAGGCTGATGATTCACAAGAAAAAGATTGGCTCAACGGTATTGCAGGCACTTGGAACGAGGTTTCGCTGTTTCCCCGGATACTTACCGTCAACAGCGACGGAAGCTATACCCTTGCCGATCCGTTAGGTGAAGTTCAGGAGAAGGGTAAGGTTACGATTTCTTATGAGGAACATGAAACAGGCGAAAAGGTTCCATGGTATGACTTTAAAAAGGAAGACGGGGAGTTCTGGACGAGCTTTGCGGTCGATACAGAGAATGAAACCCCGAACGACATCTATTCAGGTCAGGACGGAGCGATGCATTTTATCCGGGAAGGCAGCGAGAAAATAACGCCCGACGACTATCTTGGTAATTCATGGAGCTACGGAAGGTGTTATATCACGATTGATAAAGTAAAAAAGAACTACGTCGTTTCAATCAGATGGTCGAGCAGCGCTTCAGAATCTTCAAACTGGACCTACAATTGCACATTTGACAAGGAAAAATCATGTCTTGTCTGTAAGGGCGGCGCAATCCGCGAAGAGGTTTCCGTTAATAAAAAGGGCAAAGTTAAGTCCAAGACAATCTATAAGGACGGCTCCGGCTCATTCGTCATAAAAGGCGGAACGCTTCGTTGGATCGACGACAAGGAAAACAGCGGATACGATATGTATTTTGTTAAGGAAGAAGTGTATGAAGAAGCGCCGGCTGAATGAGATCATGGCTCTGAAAACTGACTTTCTTGCAATATAAGAATTATGTAAAAAAAGGGCAGAACCGCTTGAAAGCAGTCCTGTCCTTTTTTGCGTTAGTGCATTATTCTTGACGAAGCGAACGGAACATGATATAATTAACACAACGCATGTTATGCTGACGTAAGATTGAATTACATTAATATATCAAAGAGCGGGGCAAAATAAAATGAAACGAAATTCCAAGGTTCTGATTTTTCATCCGACAATAGCGCCATACCGCATTTCATTTTTTAATAAACTGTACAAGAGCTTCCATACAAGGATATGTCTTTATTACAAGAATTTAGAGGACAATAAATTTGATTACGAAAAAATCGAAGAGCAATTTGTTTTCAAACCCACATATTTCGATCGCAAGAGAAAAATAGCGGGCAGAGATTTCTATATTGGTCATATGAAAAAAATTGCGGAATACCAGCCTGATGTTGTTATTGTAGGAGAATATGGTGAAGCGCTTTGGGCGTCGGTTATTTACAGATTTTTTCACCGACGTAAGTATAAGATATTATCTATATGCGATGACAGCAGAAAGATAGCCGAGGATTGCGGAGGACTGAGAAAACTTTCGAGAGATCTTTTGTTAAAACAGATAGACGGTCTGATACTGTGTAATGAAGACGTTCAGTCATGGTACAGTTCCAACAAGAATTACAACAGCACTTATGTTTTTCCGATAATTCAGGACGAAAGCGAATTTGACAGCAGCTATGAGGAAAAATGTGCGCTCGCCCGAAAAATAATTTCAGATAATGAATTAGTGGGGAAGAGGGTATTCCTGTTTGTAGGAAGGCTTGCTCCTGAGAAGAATATTGAGTATCTCATTGATTCATTTATTGCACAGCATGAGAAGCACCCCGAAAATATATTGTATATAATCGGAGGAGAATCATTGAAGGCTCCACAGTTCAGAAGCGAAATGCAAGGCAAAATTGAATGTAATAACGCGCAGTCATATATCGTTTTTGCGGGGAGATATGAGGGTACGGAGTTGATGGCATGGTATCTGGCAGGTCAGGCGCTTGTTCTTCCCTCCTATTACGAACCGTTTGGAGCTGTGGTAAATGAGGCGCTGTTATCGGGAGAGTACGTTATGGTTTCAGACAGAGCGGGAGCCTCGTGCCTTGTAAACGACGGCAACGGCGAAATTATAGATATAAGCAAGCCGCTTATTGATTTTGAAAATGCATGCTCCAGAATTAAACCTGTCGGAACCGATTGGAATCCGTCGATGAGCAGAATGCCGTATTCATTCAGCGACAAGATGAACGGTCTGCTTGAATGGCTTGATTCTATAATAGACGGCAAAAATACAAAGAGCTAAAATTGAGAGGAATAAGCAAATGCACAGAGTATTAGGCTTAATGACATGTTTCAACAGAAAAGAAAAAACAATTAATTCAATCATTTCGCTTATCAAAAATAATCCTGATATCATGTTCAGATTTATAGTTGTCGATGACAACAGCAGCGACGGCACGCCTGAAGAATTGAGAAAAATTGATGAAGTAAGGGTCATTCAGGGTAACGGCTCTCTTTATTACAGCGGCGGAATGAGAGCGGCGATTGACGAGGCACTGAAGGAAAAGGAAGAGTTTGAATATTGCCTGTTGTTTAATGACGACGTTGATTTTTTTCCTCATGCATTGGAAAAAATGGCAGACGACATATCCGCCGATATTCTTGTAGGAGCGACATGCGACAATGAGGGAGCATTATCCTACGGAGGAGTTATCAGAACGTCAAGGCTTCGCCCATCATATGAAATAATAGACTGGACGTCTGCTCGATCTGAGAGTTGCGATACCTTTAACGCCAACTGCGTTCTGATAAAGTGGGCGGTATTTGAAAATCTTGGGAACATGGATCCCGTTTATACTCATTCCATGGGAGACTTTGACTATGGATTTATGGCGTCAAAAAAAGGATATAGCATAAAAGTACATAAAGGCTATATCGGAACCTGCATTGACAATCCTGTTTCAGGAGGCTGGAGGGATAAAACATTGCCGCGGCTCATACGGATAAAGAAAAAAGAAAGCCCTAAAGGTCTGCCAACAAAGGAATGGTTCCATTATCTGAATAAAAACTACTCATTTGTAACGGCATGTATTTATTCATTGATTCCGTATGTCAGAATTATTTTGAAAAAATAATGAAAGTACGTACTAAAAAAGTGGCTGCTCCATATGGGGCAACCACTTTGTCTTTATAAGTCTGAAAACCGCGTATTTCAAGTGTTTGTGAGGTCTTGGCTGAATCTTTCAATACGATCAAAGCCTCGTTTTACGGGGGATTTGCGGTGGCTTGTCGAATGTGTATTGTGTGCGGAGGACTTCTAAGAACATGCGATGGCATTACAAGCCAAGTTCCCTAAGCAATTCCTTTGATGATTTGACAGGAATTTCAGAGTATGCGAAATCAGAGATATTTCTGGTAATAATATAATCCACAGCGTTTGTTTTGGCACATTTAGTCTGTATGCAATCCTCAAAATCCTTAAAATCGGCGGTGTCAATTGCCTCAATGACTTACTCGTGGGTGGTGCCAACCACTTCAAGCAATTCACAGATTGATTTTAATGCAACGCGCCTCGTATGTTCAGGAACTTTTCGCAGAATATACCATAGATTTGTGACTGTCGGTAAAGCAATACATCCCGACACATCGTTCTGACTGCAAAGTGCCAAAATACGTTTGGAATCATCATAGAATGGCTCACGTTTGAGCAGGTAATCCAGAATAATATTGGTATCAATCAGCAGTACCATATTTCTCCTCCAATGTGCTGGCTAATTCCGCATCGGCATCAAAGTTGTCAGGCAGTTCAAAACTCAATTGCTCCAGTCTGGCAAAGGCATTTTGCTTTTTTGTTATCTGCTCCTGTTTCTGAAATTCCATCAATCGTAGTTCGTCAACTGCCAATGTAATAATCGCTTTGATCTTGTCATCGGGGAGCTGGTAGATCAACTGAATCGCCTGCTGCTGAATTGCTGTCATAGAATCATCGCCTTTCCTTTTCATAATGTGAGGCTTTTACCACCGGTATGAATAAAAGTCAACATGATAAAAATAGTGGCTGCACCCGCATGAAATATGCGAAAGCAACCACAATTTTTTCGCCAATAAACAGCAAATAAACAGTAAATTCAGCTTTAAAAATCTGAAAACTGCGTATTTTAGGCGTTTTCGGGGTATTGACTTTATCTCTTGGAGTGATAAATAGTGTCCATTCTACTGTTTTGCACCGTTTTATAAAGTGGCGTATTTTAGGGCTTTTCAAGGATTTTTATTGATTTGCGTTTAGCCTTGTTTGACGTATTTTTATAAATTTAAACACCAAATAAACACCAACAAACACCAGATTATTCAAGCTCTAAAGCAATCAGATCGGCGACTTTTTTCTTTGTGTCTGCGAGCACATCGGCATAAGTATCAGCAGTAACACCCACACCACTATGACCGAGATGCTCAGACACAATTTTTAAATCAACACCACTATTAATCAGTAGTGTAGCGTTTGCGTGCCTGAGTGTATGGAGAGAAGCCCACGAAAAATCAGTGTCTTTTATCAGCCTTTTGAACTGCGTGAGTAATGAAGCGCGGTCAAGATAATTTCCTGTTGCTGATGTAAAAACCATATCGGGATATTGATAGTTTTCTCCGACAATTGCTTTGACATTTTCCTGCTCCGCTCTGTGTTCATTCAGTATCGTTTCAAGCGCCGCTGACATTCCTATATATCTGACGGAGGTTTTTGTCTTT
>ONCX01000021.1 GCA_900316455.1 uncultured Eubacteriales bacterium | reverse complement strand
TACGGTCCCTGCCAGCGCCTGCTCTTTCCCCTCTATCGGGCGGCTTCCTGCGCTTCTTTCGCTTCCGTCTCTCTGCGACAGCTTTGCTATTCTATCACTATCTGACGGCAATGTCAAGCACTTTTTTCGACTTTTTTTATCATTGTAAAATGTGCTGTGTTTCCCCAAGCTATTCTCGGCAAAACGCGCTTGCTTTTCAACATTCAAACAGAAAAAAACCGGCATATCCTGCATATCATCAGAAAACGCCGGCTTATTTCAATATTATATTCATACCTCAGCCGCGAGTCCGTATCTGCTGCATAGTTCGAGCAAACCAAAGTCTGCGCTGTCGCATATGATATCGTACTCCCAGCCATCATCGCTTCTGCTGAATTCCAGCACTGCCATCGCGCTGCTCTGGGGACAGTGCTTCGCAAGATCAACCGTGCAGAACGCGCTTTTTCCCTTGTCGAATTCATCGGAAACTCCCGTTGCGTAAATCACTATGCTTTCAGCCTCGCCGAAAATATAATCCTCTCCTGAATCGTCGAACGTCACGCAGAAAACCGCCTTGCGGATATTCTTGGGGATTTTTTCCAGATCTGCAAAAATCGACTCGTTAGTGCCGTCGATCATTCCGCTCCTGTCATCTCCGCTCAAAACAAGAGCTTCGTTTACCGACGTAGTATTATTATAGAACACAAAATCCTCGTCGCCGCGTGCAAGATCTTTTTCATCAAGCAAAAACGCCGAGAGATCAAGGTCAAAGCTGTATTCCTTACCGGAATTCCAGCTAAGACCGACCCGAATTTTATTTATCGAGCTGTCAAGCCGCGTTTTCATTATTATATCTCTCCCCTTATTTAAAGATAATCTGCGAAACAAGCGAGGTTATTTCGCCATCAATTCCGGAATAACGCTCTTTTATACTGTCAAGAACAGCTCCGTCAATGGAGCTTTCCGGCATTTCCTTTGCCTTGCGAAGATACGCCTTGATAACCTCGTCGCCTTTTTCAAGCTCAGAAATTCCCGGGCAGGGTCCTTCGTAAAGCAAAGCCGCAATGAGTTCGGTTATAGCCGCAAAATCCTCTTGTGAAATTTTATCGGAAAATAGAAGATTCTCCGCCTCCGAGCCTTCCCAGCAATTAAGCGCACTGTAGGAAGGCAGAATTTCGTTGTGTATACCGTTGCGAAGAAGCCAGTCCCTTATCTCGGGCGTATCCGGAATAAGCCTCTCAATTGCGTGAATACGTCCCCAGCCTTTTGTCTTTCTGGCAAGCCGGAATATTTCCTGATTGGCGTTTTCCCACTGCTGCATGATAAAAATTACAAAAAGAGTAAATTCGTCGGAAAGTCCGAGAATTCTCAGAGTATCCTTCAGACTGTCGTCGTCAAGACAAACAAGTTCTAACATCGAAAGCGCGAATTTAAGAGATTCACGGTCCTTTGTATTATAGAGAGTATAAAGCGCGAATTTAACTACACTTTCCGGGGAAATCGAATTTTTATGGTCTATGATGTATTTCTGGAGATCGTCAATTATCGAAATCGCACGAGCTTTTGTGCCAAGCTCTTCAAACAGCTTTTTGGCTTCTTCCCTGTCGCCATTCCCTACGGCTTTCAGCGCTTTAACCATCACGGTGTGCGCCTCTTCGGATATCGGCTGATGCTCCGTGTGGTAAATAAAAATACCGTCGATAGCTCCGTCAGCAAATTTGGCAAGCTTTTCGTTTTCCAGCGCCGGAAGACTGAATCCTTCCGGCAAATGCGAGTCGTTTCCGTCACTGTCAGGTATTGCGGCATTAACTATCGCGTCAATTATTGAATTATCTGATATAATGGATTTCATGCGTTTTTCCTCCGTATCGCCGCCGGACTTACCTGTACAGTCTGACAATGGATTCAAGCCGGCTTGCTTCCTGAACAGCCTTTCCTATTGGCAGGAAGTCCCAGCCGGCGCTGGTGCGGAAAATTTCGGCTGCAACAATTCCCGTCATGCCGCTGTAATTATCCGTGAGATTGAACCGGCACATTTCCTGACCGGTCTTCCAATTGACAACCCGTACATAAGCGTTATTGATCATTCCGAAATGCTGGCGCTTTGCCTTCGCGTCATAAATATTTGCCGAAATAACTATCTTGCCGATATTCTGAGGCAGCTTTGTAAAATTTACATATATCCTCTCATTGTCTCCGTTGCCTTCGCCGGTCTGACTGTCTCCGGTATAGATAACGGAGTCGTTCTCGCCGCGCATCTTGCCAAAATATATTACGTCATAAGCCTTGCCGTCTGTTCCGCATATAATCGCTGAAGCGTCACAGTCAACGCTTGCGCTGCCTTCCTTTGCGCTGTCCCAGCCGAGACCTACTATAACTCCGCTCACACGGTTGCTTTCAGAGGAAAGATTGACTCTCTCGCCCTTTCTGAGATTTACAGCCATATTTAACCACCGTTCCTTTCATTACATTAATATAAACCATATAAATTAACAGTTCGTTAACAATATATATATCAATGCTAAATTATTCATTCCAGTTCGTCCATAACGCTCATGTAGGCGGGACGGATTATTTTATTCATTCCTATAATTTCCTCAATACGGTGCGCGCTCCAGCCCACTATTCTCGCTATTGCAAACAGCGGTGTGTATAGCTCAACAGGAATTCCTAACATTTCATAGACAAATCCGCTGTAAAAATCCACATTCGGGCTGACGCCTTTGAAAATATGACGCTTTTCAGCTATGAGCTTTGGCGCTTCTTCTTCTATTATATTATACAGAGCTATATCTTCATCACGGTGCTTCGCGCTTGCGAGCCTTTCTACATACGATTTTAATATACGTTCCCTCGGATCGGAAACTGAATAGACCGCATGCCCCATTCCGTAAATGAGTCCCTTGCCGTCAAATGCCCTGCCGTCAATTATCTTTGAAAGATACGCCCTGACCTCCTCGCGGTCGGTCTTGTCGGAAACATGCTTCCGGATATCCCCGATCATCTCCATAACCTTTATATTCGCGCCGCCGTGCTTGGGTCCCTTTAATGACGACATTGCCGCGGCAATCGCCGAATAGGTGTCTGAGCCGGACGACGTTACAACACGCGTGGTAAATGTTGAATTGTTTCCCCCGCCGTGCTCCATGTGAAGCATCAGCACAATGTCAAGCACCTTTGCCTCCAGCCTTGTATAAGCACGGTCAGGTCTAAGCATTCGCAGAATATTTTCCGCGGTGGAAAGCTCCGGTCTGGGTCTGTGAATATACATGCTCGCGTCATTCAGGTAATGGTTATATGCATGATATCCGTAAACTGCAAGCATCGGAAATACCGCTATCAGCTCAAGGCATTGTCTTATGCAGCATTCCAGCGTTGCGGAATTTACCTCCTTGTCATAAGACGCGAGAGTAAGTATGCTCTTTGTCATGGAATTCATTATGTCCTTTGACGGACCCTCCATTATGACGTTTCTCGTAAAATTAACCGGCAGCTTCATGCACTTGCCGAGAATATAGCAGAATTCCTCTTCCTCCTGAGGAGACGGCTTCTGACCGAAAAGAAGCAGATACGCGGTCTTTTCAAATCCGAATTCATAGCGGTTGAGTTCGTCTATAAGCGTATTTATCTTGTATCCCCTATACCACAGCTCACCGTCGCATGGGGTCTTTACTCCGTTTATGTCCTTGAACGAAATGATCTTTGAAATTCTTGTCAGACCCGCAAGCACGCCCTTGCCGTTGACGTCGCGCAGTCCGCGGTTTACTCCGTACTCCTTAAACAATACGTCCGAAATTGTGTCGTTAGCAATGCATATATCCCTTTTGCCTGTTGTATAGATATTCAGTTCCTTGCTTGTCATTGTCGCTCTCCTTCTGTAATGTTTCTAAATAATAATCCATCACGTATGCATAATACACATAACAATTATTATTATTTTGATTATTATACCATTTTTTTCAAGTTTATGTCAAGATTAACGGCATATAACAATCGTAAAATTATGTGAATTTTGTTTAAATAATATAAAAACAACACACGTTGTTCAACATATCTCGCTGACAGCGTGTGTTGTTATTTTTATATCAAATACGCAGAATCATTCATTAAGTGATATTATTTGTTCTCTGCGTCCATCATTTTAATTACGCTCTTTCTTAATATATCCACAGGAATTACAGCAAACGCCAGAATCAATATCAGGAGCCAATGCTCAATGTTCAGTCCGTAGCACTGGAAGATATTTCCTCCAAGGTATGTGAGAAGAACCTGTATGACTGCGACAAGTCCCATTATCTTGAGGAAATTTTTGTTGCGCGTGATGTTGTCCAGAAGATTTATTTCCTCAGTACGTGCATTGAACGCGTTGAACACGGCAATGAATATAAAGAGAGCAAAATAGCCTGTCATGTGAATCTCAGGGAAATAGCGCCATTCATAGAACCAGTTGTTGCCAGCCAGGAGGAGTATAAGGCTGATAATAACGGTGTATCCCGCTCCCACGCCGATAGACGACCACATGGACTGACTGATAATGCTTTCGTCGCGTCTCTTGGGCTTTTCATGCATGAATCTGCGGAGCGCCGGTTCACCGCCAAAGGCAAGCGCCGCAAGGGTATCCATTACAAGGTTTACCCAAAGTATCTGGGTGATTGTCAGCGGATTGCTCATGTTGAGCAGCGGACAGATAAACGATATAAGCACAGCGGAAATGTTTATTGTAAGCTGGAATACGATAAATTTGCGAATGCTGTTGAATATAGTGCGTCCGTAAAGAATCGCCTTTTCAATTGAAAGGAAGTTGTCGTCAAGAATAACGATATCTCCCGCTTCCTTGGCAACCTCTGTTCCGCCGCCCATCGCAAAGCCGACATCGGCTTTTTTGAGCGCGGGCGAATCGTTGACGCCGTCGCCGGTCATGCCGACAACGAGATTTCTCTCCTGTGCAATACGAACCAAACGGCTCTTGTCTGACGGAAGCGCTCGAGCTATAACGCGGATCTTCCTAATGACCTTGCTGATTTCTTCATCGGACATCGCTGCAAGCTCATCGGATGTAAACACAAGGTCGCTTTCCTTTTTGAGAATTCCGGAATCCTTGGCTATGGCAACGGCTGTTTCCTTGCGGTCGCCTGTTATCATAACTACCTGCACGCCCGCACGCTTTACTTCCTTGATCGCCTGAATGGATTCCGGACGAACCTCGTCACGTATGCCTACAAATCCAACGAGAGTCCATTCGTCCTCCGGCAGCTTTCCGTCGGTTATAACGCTGTCAGATGTGGCAAATGCAAGCACGCGGATAGCGCGGGTAGCAAGCTCATCCATCTTGGCATCAAGCTCACTGGAGTTTGTCAGAGGAACTCTCGCTCCGTTGACGTCGTAATAATATCCGCACTTGGCAAGCATCTTTTCGGGAGCGCCCTTGATAAGAGTGATAAATCTCCCGTTTCTGCCGACTGTTGACGCGGAATATTTATTTGTGCTGTTGAAAGGAATGGAGCTGACCTTGGGCGCGTCAAAAACCTTGTTGCTGTCAACGGCAAAGCCTAACACAGCGCGCTCGGTTGCGTTTCCACCAACGATTTTAAGGCTTTCGCCCTCGCCTGAAATAACAGAGTCGGTATTGTTCTTTATGCTCATTGTGATAAGATCGCCCAGCATACCGGGGATTTCGTTAATTCCCTTGTATTCGCTGAGATTGCCGTCGATAAAGGTCACGACCTCCAACTTGCCCTTGGTAATCGTGCCTGTCTTATCGCTGAAAAGAATATTAAGGCTTCCGGCGGTTTCAATACCGACTATCTTCCGTACAAGAACATTATCCTTGAGCATCTTGTTCATATTCATCGCGGATACCAGAGCGACCATGAGGGGAAGTCCCTCCGGAACAGCCATAACTATGATGATTACCGCAAACATCAGAGCTTCAACACAGTCGTGAACAACATTCCCCGTATGGGAGAAATACGCGGATATTTCCGCGCCGTTGAAGTGATTGGCTACAAAAAAGCGCATGAAAAGATATGCCACTGCTATAAGCGCGCCGCCTATGTATCCGAATTTGCTTATGCCGTCAGCAAGCTTGGACAGCTTGACCTGAAGCGGCGACTGCCTGTCGTCGTCCGCCTGAAGCTCGCTCGCTATCTTTCCGTAAACGGAGCTGTCGCCCACCACAGTGACTTCCATAACGCCGTTGCCCGAACATACAACCGCGCCTCTGAATACCTTATATTCATTCAGGAAGTCAAGCGGTTCGTCGGTCTCGGTGTAATCGTCAGGTATAGCAATCTTGAGAGCTTCCTTGCTCTCTCCGTTGAGTACAGACTGGTCAACTTTAAGCTCTCCGTCAATGAGGAGTCCGTCGGCAGGAATTTTATCTCCCGATTGCAGAAGAATGCAGTCGCCTACAACGAGATCGTTAATTGCAACCTCGACAATTTCGCCGTTGCGGTAGACCTTGCACATTATCCGTGAGGCTTCCTCCTGAAGCTTCTGGAAGGCGTTTTCGTTATTATACTCGGAATAGGTTGAAACAAGCGTCGCAATCAGAATTGCAGCCGTAATTCCAATAGGTTCAAACCAGTCAGCCTGCCCAAGTATACACAGCACCACATTGACAATGAGCGCAAAGCAGAGTATCCTTATCATCGGATCCTGAAAATTGCCCCACAGCTTTTGCCAGAATGTCTCTCCTTTTTGTTCGGTCATGCTGTTGTCGCCGTACTTCGCTTTTGACTCGGCAACCTCAGCATCAGTCAAACCTAAGATTCTCATTAAATAGTACCTCCTGAACGTTTTTTTATATTATATCATATTATAACAACAGTATGTTAACTTTTTAAATTATTTTTTTATACGCGTCAATAACCCAAAATTCCTTCGGCTGATTCGTCGTTGTCAATCCAGCTTTGCACGTCTATAACGCGGTAATCATTCTTTGTGTCACGAATGTAAACCTTTGCTATTCCGGCGTTAATTATCATTCGCTTGCACATGGAGCAGCAATTGCCGTTTGCAACATATTCGCCTGTGTTGACGTCTACACCTACGAGAAAGAGCGAGCTGCCTATCATTTCATTGCGTGAGGCGCTGATTATCGCGTTCTGCTCGGCATGCACACTGCGGCAAAGCTCATAGCGCTCCCCACGCGGTACCTGAAGCTCTTCTCTTATGCAGCGTCCCATATCCGTACAGTTCTTACGTCCTCTTGGGGCGCCGACATATCCCGTCGAAATCACCTCGTCATTCTTGACTATCACGGCGCCGTAACGCCTTCTCAGGCATGTCCCGCGCTGCGACACCATCTCAGCGAGATCAAGGTAGTAATTTACTTTGTCACGTCTTTCCATCAGATAACCTCCGTATTTTAACTTCTTATATTATGCAGGGTATTGTCGAATTATACAAACAAACTTATTATTTTTGTATTTTAAATATAATTCAAGTAGAGTGTTTATAATATGTCTGTTGAATTGCACATTGACAAAAAATTGACAAGGCACTATAATATTCACAGCTGAGGGACCGCAGAGGGTGAAACCGTCACATTAGTTCCACGGCTCACGGAGTAACCCCCTCAGCTTTGACATAGATTTTGTTTTTATCTGGAAGGGGGAAGTGCTTGAATGATCAAAAAAAGAATTAAATTCAAGACGGCAAACGATATCAAGGAGTTCGTCAACATCACAATGACGCAGCGCTTTGACATTGACCTCATCGCCGGCAGATACATTGCCGACGCGAAATCAATTCTCTCGGTATTCGGTCTTGCGCTCGACAACGAGGTTACGCTCGGAATCCACGCCACCGAGGAAAACGCGGCAGCTTATCTTGACAGGATTTCCACTTATCTTGTCTGAGGGCTTTATTCGTTAATATTTCAGCCTGCACGCACTTTTTTTCAGTACGTCGGGCTGCTTTTTTTATTCCTGCTTACTGTTTTCCGTGTGCAAAGGCGCGTCAGTTATAAGGTACTCAGCTTCATAATCTTCGTCATCATTTTCCTTAGGCAGCGGGAGCGTCTGATATACCTCGACCTTTTTTGCAGCCGACCAGAGCTGCGGATGTATTCTTATTGAATAGCCGCAGCCAGGCTCCATTATCCAATCGGACATTCCAGCCTCAGGAAGTCCGTATTGAGCCAATATGGTGGCTATCACACCGCCGTGAGTCATTATCAAAGCTGACGGAACGCCGGTTTTCATCAGTCCCTCAACTATCTTTTCAAACGCCTGACATACTCGCCTGCCGAATTCAACGCCGGATTCGCCGCTTGGCGGAGCGGAATTTCCGTCAGAAGCGAGCCACTGGGCAAATTCACTGCTTCCGCTGAGTTCATCGGCAGTCAGCCCCTCAAATTCGCCGAAGTCACACTCACGGAATTCAGCTATATTGACAGGATTAGCACTCGGATAAATTATTTCGAGGGTCTGCCTGCATCGCAGCATCGGGCTTGTGAAGTATACGGCGGCTCCTGGATATACAAAATTTTCATCAAGAAAACGTATATGCCTGATACCGGTTTCGTTCAGAGGAACGTCCTTGCTCCCTATGTACTGACCTTTTATATTTCCGTCAGTTACACCATGTCTCAGCAGATGAATTTGGTAAGTTTTCATAAAGCTTCCTCCAAATAACAAATTATTGTAATTAACTCTTGAAATAACTACCGGTTTATGATATCATTTATGTTATTCGGGTCAAACAAATCCGGAACACCTTTTCTTTATATTATAGCTTCAATAATAAATATAATCAAGTATTAATTAAGAAAACGCTGAAAAATATAATTCAGCGTTTCATTATCCTTATAAAGCAATCGAGGTGAGATACAGGTGAATGACAGCTTCCCGCGGATTATTACACTGCTTCGTACCGAACGCAATATCACACAAAAGGACGCCGCCCGCGACCTCAACATTTCCCAGGCTCTTCTCTCTCATTATGAACGCGGCGCAAGGGAATGCGGTCTGGATTTCCTGATAAAAATTGCGGACTATTACGGAGTATCGTGTGATTACCTCCTTGGCAGAACCTCGGAACGCACCGGCGCAAGGCTTACTGTCAATGACATCCCTGAGCCGGAAAACGCTGACGACAGTATGATGAAAGGCTCTACCCTGCCCGTACTTAATAAAAAGCTTATCGCAAATTCACTCAACATAATATTTGATCTGCTCCAGAAGCTTGACAACAACGATCTCACCAATCAGATCTCTGTCTACCAGATGATTGCGGTGTATAAAATATTCCGTATTCTGTATTCTGCAAATTCGCAGAATTCGTCCAGCTTTTTCTCCGTATCAGAAAACGCGTTCAAGGGCTTCTCCGACGCGTCGATGAGCTTGACGGAATCGCGCATAAATTCGCTCGTATCAGGCAGGGAAACAGACGGAATGAAGCCGGTATCCGACACTCAGCCGCTCAGTATGTCGTTCGACAGTCTCAGCTCTGATTACCAGCTTTACGCTTCTTCTCTCATGAATCTCATAAGAAACGCTGAAAACGCTATGGATTTTAACAAGGATAAGAAATAAAAGCAGACTCGCCTTTACGGGTTCGGGTCTGCTTTTTATTTTATCCTTCCGCAATAACGGCGCGGGCATCGACACTGCTCTCTCTTTCACCCGCTATAGCCTTATATTCATCTGACGAAAAGCAGGCGTTTAACGCTTCCCGATCCGGAAATTCGATAAGAATTACCCTCTGCGGATTTCTTGACGGGCTTAATGAAAATACGTTTTCCGTCCGGACGAGGTATCTTCCGCCGAAGCGCTCCACAATAGGTCTGACCTTACGGATATAGCTGTCGTACATGCCCCTGCCGCGTTCTCCGTCAATATAAACGTCGATCATAAAAAAACAGCTCATCTCAGACCTTCCTCTCCCTCAGACAGTCAATTGTACCGGCAAACAGTGGATTTCCCATCAGTTGCGGCATTTGCAGGCTTTCGCACACCCTTAGTGCAAGCTCCTGAAGCGGACAGCCGTCATCGCGGCGGACGACAGCAGCTTTCAGCGTGTCAATCAGTTCTCTTGCCTCATTCAGCCTGTTCTTCATCAGAACCGCGTCATACGTCTTGTCCCAAGCAGGACAGAAGGCTTCAGTGCCTTTAATTTTCTCTAATAAATCAAGCGTCTCCCTTTGCGCCCGCTCGTTAATAAAAATCGGAATTTCATTCTTAACCGGCACGGCGTCGCCAATAAACATAAAGCTGCTCACACAGTATGACATTCCATCCGCAGAATGCCCCGCCGTCCGTATGCACTCTATCGCAAGTCCCGGCTCCAGCTCAAATATGTCTCCGTCCTTTACGGTAACGTCAACAGTTACAGACCTTCCCGCAAGTTTATAGAAATTCGGAATAGGTCTCTCGCGGAACTGTAGGTCAATGTCCTCTATCCACGGTTTTTCTCCCTCGCTCGCGTATATTTTGCACCCCGTCTTCTCACGGAAAAATGCGGCTGTCCCAATGTGATCAGGGTGCGCGTGCGTCAGGAAAATACCCTTTATTTCAGAAACCTCGCGCCCGATTCCTTTCATATATGCCTCAATCCGCTCCTCCGCTCCGTAAACGCCGGAATCAATGAGATAGCAGCATGATTCTTCAATCAAGTAAACATAAACAAAGCGCTTGATTTCCTCCGTCACATTGAAATCAATTTTTATCTGATGGATTTTCATTTATCTGACACTCTTTCATTTTATGAAATTTCTACAATATCAAAACGCAACTATTGTAATTATAGGCTCACAAAAATCCATTGTCAATATTGCTCAAACAAACTACACATTCCCGCAGAAAAAAGCCGTGCGGAATCCGACAAATGCCGAATGCCCGCACGGCGAATTAGCTTTTAAACGCGGGAATTACTCTTCATTAAGCAATTCCTTGTACAGATTGTGGTACTGCTTTGCCCTCTTCTTCCAGCTGTTGTCGCAGTTCATTGCTCTACGGACAAGAATCCACCAGCCCTCACGGTGCGAATAGCCGCTAAGTGCGCGATAAATCGCGTTGAGCATCTCTCTGCCGTTATATGCCTGGAACACAAATCCGTTGCCATATCCGTCGGCGCTGTCCGAAACGGTGTCGCGCAGAGCGCCCGTCTCTCGCACAATCGGAATGCTGCCATAGCGCAGCGCAACCATTTGCGAGGTCGAACCCGGGGCTTGCTTTGACGGAACAAGGAATATGTCGCTCGCCGCGTAAATCTTACGCGCAAGCTCCGGAATGAATCCAAAGCACGCAACAAACTTGTCACGGTACTTCTCCTGCATCTGTCTGAAATACTCTTCATATTCCCAATCGCCGGAGCCGAGAATTACAAACTGAACGTCGGCATATTGCAGCAGTTCCTCAAGCACATCGCGCAGGATATCCATGCCCTTTGGCGTGATCATGCTGCTTACCATGCCTATCATCGGAACGTCCTTGCGCTCCGGAAGGAAGAGCCTGCGCTGAAGCTCGCGCTTGTTTATTCCCTTGCCCTTGATGAATGAATCGTCGCCGTACTGAGCGTATGTCATCATGTCGGTTTCGGGATTGTAAGCCGTCGTGTCAAGTCCGTTGAGAATTCCCCTTATCTTTGACCATCTGTCACGGATTATGGAATCCAGTCCGAATGAGAACCACGGATCACGAAGCTCCTCGGCGTAAGTCTGGCTGCTTGTTGTGACGATATTCGCAGTTTCGATTGCGCCCTTGAGCAGATTGATATTGCCGTCGAATTCAACGATTCCCTTGTCTTCCTCAGGAATTCCCAGCACTTCTTCCACAATTTCCATACCGTACTTGCCTTGGTACTGAATATTGTGAATAGTGAATACTGTGCGCGTGCCGAAAAACCATTCGTTCTTTGAATAGAATAGATGATAGAATACAGGCACGAGCGCGGTCTGCCAGTCGTTTGCATGAATGATATCCGGCTTATAATCCACATAGGGAAGCATTTCCAGCACTGCGCGTGAGAAAAACGCAAATCTCTCAGCGTCGTCATAATGTCCGTAATATCCCTTGCGCTTGAAATAATACTGATTGTCGATAAAATAATAATCTATGCCCTTGTATCTCGCCTCGAAAACGCCGCAATACTGCCGTCTCCACGCAACCGGTACGGAAAGACTGACAACAAACTTCATGCTGTCTTTAAGCTCCTGCGGAATTCCTTCATAAAGCGGCATTACCACGCGGCACGTCACAAGTCGCTGACGCAAAGCGTATGGGAGACAGCCCGCAACCTCGGCAAGTCCGCCGGAATATGCAAAAGGCATAGCCTCGCTTGTTACATACAAAACTCTCATATCAAAAACCGTCCTTATCGAGATCTGTGCAGCGGTTTGAATTTAATCACACCACGCTGCCCTTGGAAACGTAAATCGGGTAGGAATCGGTGCCTATCATTGCTTTGCCGTCACTGAATGTCACGTCCTTGTCGCTGACAAGATAAGTGAGCACGGTATTATCACCTATAACGGTGTCCTGCATGATGATGCAGTTTGAAAGCTTGGAGCCCTTGCCGACGTGAACGCCGCGGAAGAGCACGCAGTTCTCAACCTCGCCCTCGATAACACAGCCGTCGGCTATCAGGGAATTGGTTACAACAGAGCCGAGACCGTATCTGGTCGGCATTTCGTCTCTTTCCTTGGTGTAGATGGGACGCATGGGATTGAAGAGGTCTCTCAGCACATCCCACTTCATCAGATCCATGTTTACATTGAAGTACGACTGCATGGAATCAAGCGTACCGACATAGCCTTCAAATCTGTAGCCGTAAATCTTGTTTTCAAGCACGCCTCTCTGAAGTATATCGCGGATAAAGTTGCTGCGGTTTCTGCTGACAGCTTCGGTTATGGTCTTCTGGAGAAATGCCTTCTTCATGACATAAATGCCCATGCTCCAGCTTACCTTTTCGCCCTTCTGCACGCCGACAATCATATCGGTGACCTTATCCTGACCGTTAAGCTCAAGCACTACCGGTTCGCTGAGGTCTGCAGGCATTTCGCTGTTTTTATATACTATGGTGATATCAGCGTTGTTGTCAAGATGCGCGTCGAGCACCTTCTTGAAGTCGAGATTGCAGATCATATCGCAGTCCGCCAGAATGACATATTCCTCATTGCAGTTTCTCAAAAAGCTGGAAATGCCGTCGAGCGCCTCGATGCGGTTATTGTACATCTGATTTCCGTTTCCGAAAGGAGGCAGAATGAACAGACCCTCTCTCTTTCTGGAGAGATCCCACGCCTTGCCTGAGCCAAGGTGATCCATAAGCGACTGGTAGTTGCTCTTGGTGATGACGCCAACCTTGTTGACTCCGGAATTAACCATATTGGAAAGCGGGAAGTCTATCGTGCGGTATCTGCCGCCAAACGGCACAGAACCGAATGTTCTAATATTGGTGACCTGCTGCATGGTATCGTCATGCATATTGGAAAAAATGATACCTACTACGTTATTTCCTCTCATTATTTTGTCACCTCCGGAATATCCTCTTCGACCATTGCCTTTGCCTTAACAACAGCGTTGGCGCCAACCTTGACGCCGCCGCCTATAACGGCAATGCCCCAGTCATCTCTGTTTTCCATTTCCTCGGGACGTTCGCCTACGACTGCGCCGGGTTCTATAACCGCGTCTTCGGCTACAATGGCAAACTGAACGACCGCGCCCTCCATTATCTTTGCGCCAGGCATAATAATGGATTCGGTGACCTTTGCTCCTGTTTCAACCTGAACGCCCTCAAAAAGAATTGAGAATTCAAGCGTGCCGTTAACCATGCAGCCCTCGGTTACAAGTGAATTCTGGCAGACAGCGTTCTTGCCTATATAATGAGGCGGCATTACAGGATTGCGGGTGAATATTCTCCATGACGGATCCGACATGTTGAGCGGATCGTTAGGATCAAGCAGATCCATGTTGGCTTCCCAGAGAGAATCTATGGTTCCGACGTCCTTCCAGTAGCCCTCGAACTTCCACGCGACCATCTTCTCGCCCGCGTTGAGCATAGCGGGAAGCACGTCCTTGCCGAAGTCATTGCTGCTGTTGGGATTTGCTTCGTCCATTTCGAGATATTTGCGGAGCTTATCCCAACTGAAAATATAGATACCCATGGAAGCGTTATTGCTCTTCGGCACCTTTGGCTTTTCATCGAATTCGTAAATGGAACCGTCCTCGTTGCAGTTGAGAATGCCGAAGCGGGAGGCTTCTTCCATCGGAACCTGATAGGCTGCGATTGTGCAGGCTGCCTTGTGGGACTTGTGGAACGCGAGCATCTCCGAGTAATCCATCTTATAGATATGGTCGCCTGAAAGTATTACCACATAATCGGGATTGTATCTCTCGATAAACGGAATATTCTGATAAATCGCGTTGGCAGTACCCTTGTACCAGTCCGCGCCGTGAGTTCCCTGATATGGCGGGAGAGCGTGAACTCCGCCATACATTGTATCAAGATCCCAAGGCTGACCGTTGCCGAGATAATCGTTGAGCACGAGGGGCTGATACTGCGTCAGAACACCGACAGTGTCAATGCCTGAATTGACACAGTTGGACAGCGGGAAATCTATGATTCTGTATTTGCCTCCAAACGGTACTGCGGGCTTTGCAATTCTCTTGGTCAGAGCGTATAGTCTGCTGCCCTGACCGCCTGCAAGCAGCATTGCAATACATTCTTGCTTTGGATACATGTTTTTTATTCCTCCTTGCGTATCGCATTTAGAGTTTATTCAATATTTTAATTCAGTCTGCATACAGCACTGCAAGGCAGCGCAGTCTTAACGCCGCCTTGCGTGGCTGTTTATATTACTTATGATTATACGCGCTATTATTTCCACGTTTCTTCCGTTCGGAATAATGACGCCTATTCGTTACAAATAATTACTCTGCTGCGGGAGCTTCCGGCGCGGACTCAGCCGGAGCTTCGGCAGCGGTTTCCGCTTCCGGCTTTGCTTCGGGAGCAGGCTCGGAATTCTTGGCTTTCGTGCTGCGCTTCTTTGCAGCAGGCTTATCGGCAGGCTCTTCACTGTCGGCTTTCTTAGCCTTGGTTGTACGCTTCTTTGAAGCCGTCTCAGCGGGCGCGTCAGCCTTCTTAGCTCTTGAATTTTTCTTCGGAGCGGGCTTCTCTGCCGCAGGTTCCCCGGCTTCCGCGGGTTCTTCCTTCTTTGCCTTTGACGCACGCTTCTTCGGAGCGGGCTTTTCTTCTGCCGGCTCTGCCGCGGGTTCGGCTGCTTCAGCTGTCTCAGCGGGTTCGGAAGTCTCGGCTGTTTCGGCAGCTTCTTCCTCTTCTTCCTCTACAACCGGCTTGGGTCTCTTGGGAAGTCTTGCGGAAAGCTGATAGAACTGAACTGAAAGCGACGGCAGATTGACCGCGATGGACTGCTCCTGATCATGCATCGGAATATCCTCTGTGCTGGCTACTGTGCCGTTGTTTTCACCTGTGCCGCCGAATTCAGCAGCGTCGGAGGAGAATATCTGGGTGTATCTGCCGTGTACCGGAACGCCTATGCGATAGCCTTCACGTCTGACAGGGCAGAAGTTGCAGATTGCGATAAGCTCATTGCCCAACTTGTCAATTCTGCGGAAGCTAATGACGCTCTGCTGATAGTCGTCAAGAGCGATCCACTGGAAACCGTGCCATGAACCGTCAACCTCCCAGAGTTCGGGATGGTCAAGATAGAATTTGTTGAGCTGTTTGTTGAATTCCTTGAGCTTGGCGTGCATCGGATATTCGAGAAGATTCCAGTCGAGCTGCTTCTGATAGTTCCACTCGTCAAACTGACCGAATTCTGCGCCCATAAAGCTGAGTTTCTTGCCCGGGTGAGCCATTACGTATGTCATAAAGGCTCTCAGACCGGCGAATTTCTGCCAGTAATCGCCAGGCATTTTCTGCAGCATTGACGCCTTGCCGTAAACCACTTCATCATGGGACAGCGCAAGAACGAAATGCTCGGAGAAAGCATACATCAGCGAGAATGTAAGAAGATTGTGGTCATACGAACGATAGACAGGATCCATCGAGAAGTATCTGATAGAGTCGTTCATCCAGCCCATATTCCACTTGAATGTGAAGCCCAGACCGCCATCCTCTGGCTTGCCTGTAACCTGTGGCCATGCCGTTGATTCCTCTGCGATCATCATTGCGTTCGGATAGTATTTGTTGACAGCCGTGTTGAGCATCTTGAGGAATTCAACAGCTTCAAGATTCTCGTGACCGCCGTAAATATTGGGCATCCATTCGCCGTTGTTGCGGTTGTAGTCGAGGTAAAGCATCGAGGCGACAGCGTCAACGCGGAGACCGTCGATGTGATATTTGTCAAGCCAGAAGAGGGCGTTTGAAATAAGGAACGAACGGACTTCATTGCGCCCGAAATCAAATACGCATGTACCCCATTCCTTGTGCTCGCCCTTGCGCCAGTCGGAATATTCATATGTCGGCGTGCCGTCGAAGCGGTACAGTCCGTGAGCGTCCTTCGGGAAGTGAGCCGGAACCCAGTCCATGATAACGCCGATGCCGTTCTGGTGGAGAATATCGATAAACTTCATGAAGTCCTTAGGCTCGCCGTAACGCGACGTCGGAGCATAGTAGCCGCAGACCTGATAACCCCAGGAACCGTCATAGGGGTACTCTGTCATAGGCATAAGCTCCACATGTGTGTAATTCATTTCCTTGAGATAAGGAACAAGCTCTTCCGCTAACTTGACATATCCGAAAGGATTTCCGTCGGGGTATGTTCTCCAGGAGCCAGCGTGCATCTCATAGATGTTCATAGGCTTGTCAAGCTTATCCGGAACCTGCTTTTCGCGCCACTCCTGATCGTTCCACTCATAGCCCTCTATGTCATAGAAACGTGTCGCGTTTGACGGACGTGTTTCAAAATGATAGCCATAAGGATCGCTCTTCTGGGTCATTGTGTTCCAGTTTGACTCGACGCAGTACTTATAAACGCAAAAATCAGCTACACCCTGAATTTCACATTCCCACACGCCGCCGCTGTTGCACTTGTACATATAATTTGCCTGCGGATTCCAGTCGTTGAAATCACCGACAACAGAAATGGACTTTGCGTTGGGCGCCCATGTGCGGAAGACTACAGATCCGTCGCTCTGACGGTGCGCACCGAGATATTCGTAAGCGCGTACATTTTTACCTTCGTAAAAAAGATGCTGTGCCAGATTTCCTCCCGATGAGATATTGGTTTCATTGCTCATTTTGCTTCAACTCCTAAAAGAAATAATAACCCGTAATCACCAAAAAAGCATATGGTTACGTGTATATAATACCAAATCAAACGCCAAAATGCAAGCATTTTTAGCAAATTTCTTATAAAAAAATAATAAAGCCGAATTGTTTTTTGTAAGTAATGCTTAGTTTTTTAAGATTTTTAAAGAAAATAGTGATTGATATTCACCTTAATTCTCATTATTGAGAATTTTCAGCAAAATAATTGTACACTGCAGCTAATAAACAACAATAATTTTATTAAAATAGTAGAATTTTCCCAAAACTACAAAAACACTCGGAAATAACTGCCGTACATGCCAAAGCAAACCGATTTAAACGCATACAATGTGACCATTATAATTCAAGACTTACTTTTATTCAGAATAATCAGTCTCCAAAGCTCGCTCCCGTCATTTTGGCGGTCTTGATAATCTCGCTGTCTACAGGAACAAATTTTGTCTTTCCCGCAACCTCTGAAAGCGGGTTGTGTCCTACCTTGCCGTCTATCATTGCGACGGTATTTCCGTAATTTCCGTCCTTGATAAGCATGGCGGCATATGCGCCGAACTGCGTCGCAAGCACTCTGTCATATGGCGAAGGAGAACCGCCTCTCTGATAATGCCCGGGTACTACCACGCGGGCTTCCATGCCTGTCGCTTTCTGAATCTGATCGGCAACGCGGTAGCTTACTGATGTATAATTCTCAGCGGCACGCTTTTCGATGCGCTTTTTCTTCTTCATTACCGATTCCTCAAGGTCAATCGCTCCCTCGGCAACACAGATAATAGAGAATTTTCTCTTTTTCTGTGTGCGCTTTTCAACCGTTTCGATTACCTTGTCAATATCATACGGTATCTCAGGCAGGAGAATAACGTCCGCTCCACCGCCTATTCCGGCGTAAAGCGTGAGCCAGCCGGCTTTATTGCCCATGATCTCTATTACCATAACTCTGCCGTGGCTGTTTGCCGTCGTGTGTATCCTGTCAACAACGTCTGTAGCGATGTCAACAGCACTGTGAAAACCGAATGTGACGTCTGTACCGTAGATATCATTGTCGATCGTCTTTGGCAGACCTATAACATTAAGACCCTCCTCACTGAGCAGGTTCGCCGTCTTGTGTGTGCCGTTACCTCCCAAAGTAACAAGGCAGTCAAGCTTCATCTCCTTGTAATTCTTTTTCATTGCGGCAACCTTGTCAACATTGTCCTGTTCAATTACGCGCATATTGCGGTAGGGCTGGCGGCTGGTTCCGAGAATTGTGCCGCCCAGCGTCAGCAATCCCGTAAAATCATCCGGCTTCATAATATGATACGTTCCGTCGATAAGACCCTTGTATCCGTCGTTGATACCAACGAACTCCACGTCCATAAGATTGAACGAGGCGTAAGCCACTCCCCTGATAGCGGCGTTCAGTCCTGGACAGTCCCCGCCGCTCGTCAAAATGCCGACTCTGCGTTTAGCCATAGTCTATTACCTCCTGCGAAAATAAAAAATTTATTTAAATAATGCTTTTGCAGTATTTACAGAATATTATCTCTTTTTGAGCCGCATGGTGTATTCGTATATTATATCCTGCGGAAGCTCCGGCGGACTGCTCTGACGCACAAACGTGCATTCTCCATCGCAGCTCACATACATGTTAGCCATAGCAATGCCTACGTCTATCTGCTGAATATTGTCAAGATATCTGTATTTCAGCGAAGGCTTTTTCCGGCATATATATATCGAATCATCATTCGTGAGAAACCTGACCGGCTGTAAATTTATGGCGGACGGAGCAAGTCTGCCGGCTTCAAGCACCGGCAGGAATTCCGGTCGGCTGATCTCTCCAAGAAGAAATTCATGCAGCTTTTTGCGCGGCGCTTCCTCCGGAAGCCTGCGGAACGGCGCGTTGTCTCCCCTGCCGAATTCAATGGATATCACATACGGCAGTTCTCCCCTTGACGGAAGAGTCTTCTGCTTAGCAAGACCTGCCCAGCATGAGGAAATTCCTCTGTGAGTGATCCATAATGCGATAAGCTCACCGATAAACCCGACATTCTGTAGATACCCCTGAACGCTCATTGCCGAGCGCAGCACGACGTAATTGGTAGCGCGGTACATCGCAGACCTTGCAAATTCCTTGTGAAAATCGTCTTTTTCATAGAGCATCACGTCAACTGGAATATTATCATGAAGCGGTTTTATTTCCGAGATAAATTCCGAAAGCTCATTGATAACGCTTTCATCAAGCGGCTGACCTGTATAGCTTCTGACCGATCGCCGCGCAATGATTGCCTCCTTCATCTCCATACGCTTCACCCTTTGCCATCATTTTTCATATTAAAATTATCATACACCATTAAATCTCCAATTGCAATGAAAATTTTATTAATATTAAACAAAAGCAGCCTTAATTCAGAAAATATCCGGATTAACTGATTTAAAAATCTCAAAACGACTTTTTTCATTAATTCCGGTTTTATCCTTAATAAAGCTGCTTTTTAATAACTGTATTCTTTTGTGAATCTATTGCATAAGTATTTTTTCTATTACAGGCACAAGTCCGTCCTCGTCACAGGATCCGGTGACGTAATCTGCGTTCTGCCTGACAATCTCCTGCGCGTTGGACATTGCCACGCCAAGACCTGCGTATTTTATCATGGAAAGGTCGTTAAAGCCGTCGCCGCAGGCTATGAAATCGTCCTTTGTCAATCCGAGGTGAGCGGCAAGCACCTTTATTCCGTATGCCTTGTCAATCCCCAAAGGCAGTATTTCAAGAAAATACGGTTCGGAACGGTATACGCTCAGTCTGCCTTTAAAGCGGTCTGCCGCAATTTTTTCCAGCTCCGCAAGCTTTTCGCCGCTGCCTGTGATAATGCATTTATACAGCCTTTGCTCCGTATAATCCGCAAGCGAATTTATTTTTTCCACAGGCATATGGTTCAGCCTTGCTTCAAGCTGAATTATTTCATCGTCCGGTCTTTCCGAATACAGCACATCCGGCGTGTGTCCCACCACCGGCACATCATATTCCGCCGCCAGCGCAGCAATCTCAGGAACAATTCCCTCCGGAAGAGCAGTCTCGGAAATAATCTCCCCCGTGCGAACATTAATTATTATGCCGCCGTTCCAGCCCATGATATAGCCGCCGCTGCCCGCGAAATCCAGTCTGCCGCAGACGTCCGCAATGCCGTGAACAGGTCTGCCGGAGGCGATGGCAATTATCTTTCCCGCCTCACGCGCACGGAATATCGCGTTTCTTGTAGGCTCCGTAATGCGCTTGACGGAATTGTAAAGCGTCCCGTCAATATCCATCACCAAACCCTTGTAACCCATTTCTTACAAGCACCTCTTCTGTATTTCAAGCGCACAGCGCTTACCAAACTTTCTTTATCCGTTTCACTGTGCGCGTCAGTCCAGCCATGTCTCGTCGTCCTCGTGCTTGGTGGGACGCGTCATAAGCAGTCTGACCTCTTCGGCAGGATTTCCGCCCTCGTAGCAAACCTTGTAGCAGGCGTCCATTATTGGCATTTCAACATCATAGCGCGTTTTTAGCTCATGAGCAAGCTTCGCAGCGTGATAGCCTTCGACTGTTCCGATCTTCTTTATCGCTTCGTCAACCGGAACGCCCTCACCGATGAGAATTCCGGCGCGGCGGTTGCGGCTGTGCATGCTTGTACAGGTCACGATCAGATCGCCTATTCCCGTGAGACCCGCAAAGGTCTTTTCATTGCCGCCCATAGCCTTGCCAAGTCTGCCTATCTCACTGAGTCCTCTGGTCATAAGCGCCGCCTTGCTGTTGTCGCCGAGTCCCAATCCGTCTATGATACCCGCTGACAGCGCGATGACGTTCTTTATTGCGCCGCCCAGCTCAACGCCAACAACGTCCCTGTTGGTGTAGACACGCAGCTTCGGCGTCGTGAATGTCTCCTGAAGCATGAGCGCGGTATCTCTGTCTGTAGAAGCGGCAACAAGCGCGGTCGGGATAAATCTTGCAACTTCCTCCGCGTGCGAGGGTCCTGATAACACGGCAACCTTGTTGTCCGGCAGAGCTTCCTGAATACTCAGGGAAAGCCTGTTGCATGTCTTTGGGTCAAAGCCCTTGCTTATGTTTACAAGTACAGTGGACTCCGGAATACCGACTTCAGCGATTTTTCGGGCTACGTCAGCCACGGCAAATGACGGTACTGCAGTGATGATTATGTCCGCAGACTTTACGCAATTTATATCGGAGGTGAATTTCAGTTCCTCCGGCATTTTAATTCCGGGAAGAAGCGGGTTTTCACCTGTCGATACTATACGTTCAATTTCCTCCGGAAAAGCAGACCATACGGTCACGTCGTTTCCGGTAGAAGCGGCGGACATAGCCATTGCCGTACCCCAGCCGCCTGAGCCCATTACAGTTATTTTTTTCATTATATATTGCCTCCCTCAGCATTTTCAGAGTTCCCGCCGTCCGCGCCTTCAGGATCGCTGGCAGCCTCATCTGATTCAGTTGTTGATTCCACGTCCGTCTTCTTTACGTCAGGATCACGCGGCGGTTCGGGAGCGCCCTTTTTCCTTGCAATTGTTTTCGGCTCCGTTCCGTCAAGAATGCGTCTGATATTTGAACGGTGCATATATATGACGACCACGGCAAAGCAAACGGCTATTATTGTCATAGGAAGCCATGCCGTCGATTTATAGACAAATAAATTAAGCAGCAGCGTGATTATCGGATAGAAAAACGCAACCGTCAGCGAGCATTTTGAAACCGTCTTTGTTGCAGCCAGAGCTATAAGGAAAATTGCCACCAATGACAGAAAGCAGCGCCAGTCGAGCGCACAGATTATTCCGGCGCTGATAAGCACGCCTTTACCGCCCTTGAATCCGAAATAGAGCGGAAAGAGATGTCCCAGAAGCGCAAAGAGTCCGGCTACTCCCGCGCCCACCTGCGCTACATTCTCAATGTCAGGCACGCCGGCGCACATCAGATTAAATACCATCTCTCCGATGAAAACAGAGCATATTCCCTTGGCAAAATCGCCGATGAATGTGATAACCGCCGCGGGAACGCTGACGCAGCGAAGCACATTTGTAAATCCGGCATTTCCGCTGCCCATTGTGCGGATATCCTTGCCTGTGAAGAGCTTTGTCACCGGAATGGCAAAGCTTATGCTGCCGAGAAGATAGGCTATTGCCGCCGAAATCAGTACCGGCAGCAGAAAGGTTGAAAGAATGATCATTGTATGCATACCTCCGAAAAAATTTCGTGGAATTATTATTTTCTGGATTCTCCGCGTTCACGTATTATGAATCTCACGGGCGTACCCTCGAGTCCGAAGGTCTCGCGTATCTTGTTTTCCAGATAACGCTGATATGAAAAATGAAACAGCTCCGCGTTATTTACAAAGCATACGAACGTCGGAGGCTTGGTCGAGGGCTGCGTGATATAGTATATTTTCAGCCGCTTGCCCTTGTCCGACGGAGGCTGTACTCTCGCCGTGGCGTCGGCAAGAACGTCGTTAAGCATGCCTGTGGATATACGGGTGGAATTCTGATTCGACACATAGGTAATAAGCTCGAAAAGCCGGTCTATCCTCTGTCCCGTTTTTGCGGAAATGAAAATGATGGGGGCATACGACATAAATGAAAAATCATTCTCAAGCTTTTTACGGAATGTGTTCATCGTGCCGCCGTCCTTTTCCACAGCGTCCCATTTATTTACCGCTATAATGCAGCCCTTGCCTTTTTCATGAGCTATTCCGGCAACCTTTGAATCCTGCTCGGTAAAGCCTTCCGTTGCGTCTATCATTATAACGCACACGTCGGCGCGGTCTACCGCGGCTTCCGCACGGATAATGCTGTATCTCTCGACATTATCCTTTATACGGCTCTTCCTGCGTATACCGGCTGTATCTATAAATATGAACTTGCCCTTGGCATTTTCAATTACGGTATCTATCGCGTCACGGGTCGTTCCGGCTATGTCTGAAACAATAACCCTTTCTTCTCCCGCAACCTTGTTGACAAGCGAGGACTTTCCGGCATTCGGCTTGCCTATTATGGCAACCTTTATATATTCCTCATCCTGTTCCTCAGGAGATTCCGGCGGGAAATATTCAAACACAGCGTCAAGAAGGTCTCCTGTGCCGTGCCCGTGTACAGCCGAAACCGGATAAGGCTCCCCCAGTCCCAAATTGTAAAATTCATAGAAATCAGGCGGAAGATTGCCTATCGAATCGCATTTATTTACGCAAAGCACTACAGGTCTGCCGCTTTTCTGAAGCATGGCGGCAACCTCCATATCAGTAGCCACCACGCCTGAACGCAGATCCGTAACCATTATTATAACGTCGGCTGAATCTATCGCAAGCTGCGCCTGACTTCGCATCTGTGAGAGAATTATATCGTCCGAGGCTGGCTCTATGCCGCCCGTATCTATAAGCATGAACTGGCGGCTGCGCCATTCGCCATCCCCGTATATTCTGTCTCGCGTCACCCCCGGCGTATCCTCTACTATCGAGAGCCTACGACCGACTATTTTATTAAACAGTGTTGATTTGCCCACATTAGGGCGTCCCACCACCGCGACTATCGGCTTTGACATGTTTTGTACATCATCCTTTCATTGAATTCCGCGCAGAGCATCAAGCAGCTCATAACCGTCGCTGTTCACTGCCGTGACAGGGACATTCAGCTCGCTTTGCACATCCTCCAATGTTAAATCGTCAAGAAAAACTTCGCCTGAGCTGTCGAGCATAGAGCATGATATAAGAAGGCGTTCCCCAAGCTCTTTGCCACGCAGCTGTTCGATCAGATCGTGTCCTGTAATAAGACCCGAAACGGTTATCTTTTCACCAAAAAAGTGATTAACTATGGGATAAACTTTCCAATTAGCATTATGCCATTTTTTTTGCGCCCGGTCAAGTAGTTTTTTTAAAATCGGCGCAATACTTGTCCCGCAGGCTATCGACGCACTGTAACTTTCCGCGCCGCCATCACTTTCCTCCACAGCCGAAAGGAATTCGCTCTCGAGCAGCGATACCATTCCGACCCCGTTCTCAAGCTGCGCGTAATCCTCGTAGAATTCATCGCCGTGCAAGTCCCTGCCCGAATTCAAATAGAATTCGTCCGACGGATAGACTATCCTGCTTCCGAATTTTTCAACGCACACATCCCCGAATTTTTCTATCTGGTCTATAACCCTGCCGCATTCCTCGGCTGAAAACATTCTGAGTTTCTCAAGTCCCTCGCGGTGTCTTGTCAGTCCAACCGGAACCACCGCAATGCTCTGAACCGCAGGACAAAGCTCCGTCAGATCATTCAGAGTGCGGTCAAGCTCCGCTCCGTCGTTCCATTCGGGGCACAGCACTATCTGACAGTTCAGGCTTATTCCGCCGTCGGCAAGCATTCTGATAAACCGCAGCGCTTCGCCGGCGTGTGGATTCTTCATCATTCTGACCCTTAATTCCGGATTTGTGGTATGCACTGAAATATTCACCGGAGAAATACGCATTTTTATTATGCGCTCTATCTCGCGTTCATCAATGTTTGTAAGTGTGATATAGTTCCCGAAGAGAAATGACAGACGGTCGTCGTCGTCCTTAAAATAAAGCGACTTCCGCATTCCCTTAGGCAGCTGGTCTATAAAGCAGAACACGCACTTGTTACGGCAGGAGCGCTGTTTATCCATTAGGTACGTGCCGCATTCCACTCCCAAGGAATCATACTGTCCCTTGCGGATCAGGACCTCCCGCCTGCTGCCATCGGCTTTGTCAAGAGTGATATTCAGTCTGCGGTCTGTCTCATAAAACCGGTAATCCAGTATATCGTTAATCTCGTTCCCGTTGATGGCAATTATCCTGTCCCCGACGTCTATTCCGTGACGTTGAGCCAGTCCGCCCTTCTCCGTGCCGCTCACCGTAACAGGCATACAGTCACTCCCCCCTCTTTTCGATTGCAAAGTCAGAAGAAATTATTTGTCTTCGCCCATTTTTATAACTTCACGACCCTTGTAATAGCCGCAGTTACTGCAAATGCGGTGAGGTCTTTTGTACTCTCCGCAATTTGGACATTTCATGAGAGTGGGAGCATCGAGCTTCCATACGCTGGAGCGTCTGCTGTTTCTTCTCGCCTTGGAAGTTTTTCTCTTTGGTACCGCCATTCTTCAGCACCTCCTTGATTAGAATAAAGCCATCAGTCTCTCAAAGACCAAAGTATTTTAGAACATTAGTCTTTGAACAGTTCGTCCAAAACCGCCATTCTGGGATCGACAGCTTCCTTTTTGCAGCCGCAGCTGCCCTCGTTGAGATTCTGACCGCAAATCGGGCAAAGTCCCATGCAATTCTCCGAGCAGAGATGCTTTACAGGCATTTCAAGAAGTATATCGTCCCTAACAAGACTGAAAAGATCGAGAGTGTATCCCGCAACGATTATAATGTCATCATTGTCCTCATTTTCAGCGGAAAGCGCAAGGGTGTGAACAAAATCCTGCTTCACTGATTTCTCGGCTATCGCAAGACATCTGTCGCACGGCTTGGAATAATTATATTCCGCTGTGTAGCAAAGCTCTACCAGACCTCCGGTATTCCGCACCTCTCCTCTCACCTTAACGGGTGAAACTGTAAGCTGCTCACCCTCGGCGGAAAGATCGTCATACACAAAGCACTCTTCAACCGCAAGTCGGCTGTCCGGAGTGACAAATATATCATTTAATTCAAGCGGCATAATAAACCAATACACCTCGTATATAATTATACACTCAATAATATATTATAAAGAATCAAGTCGGCTTTGTCAATAGATTTTTTTAAAAATTATACTTACTTTACCTCAGCCAGCTTAAAGATCTCCTCAGGAAAATCTGCGGAATCAGCCGAAACAGAAAATGTAATGTTGACCTTTGCCGAGTCTGTGAGCATCTTGATCCTCGCGAGGAAACCGGTGAGCTGATCAAGATCGTTACCGCCGATTTTAAGCGTGGAGTCTACAAGTATATCGGTAATATCATAGTTACCGGCGCAAAGACCGCTGATAAAGCCATAGAAGCTATCGAACCCTGAAATGCTGTAGCCCTCGATATTGACAAGTCTCGCGTTGTGGTCAACGTCAAATGTCAGTGTGTCGCCTTTTTCTATGCAGACAACGTTGCCCTTTGAATTGACTACAGCCTCATGCGTTAAGTCGATAAGCTTCTTTGTCTTGCCTGAACCTTTTTTACCTGTGAGAAGTGTTATCATTTTAAATGACCTCCTGAGAGTGTTTTATATCAGCAATTTCTAAGAGCCTGCTGACGTATCTCTCCACGCGCGTCTGGCTTGCATCTTTTCCGCCATATTTTGCCAAAATCTAATGGAAACGAATGTTTCCATAGTTAATCACACAAAGTATTGCCTGCGGTTTTGGCTGCCTTGGCGAAAAATCTGACTACGCCATCCGCACACGTGGAGATACTAAACAGGCTCTAAAAATCGCCTGTTTAAAAATATTGCATTGATGAAAGTACTAAATTTACTCTCCGAGTCTCGCTTCAAGAGCTTCCTTCTGCTCTTCGTAACCCGGCTTGCCCAAAAGCGCGAACATGTTTTTCTTATACGCCTCGACTCCAGGCTGGTTGAACGGATTAACTCCAAGCGTATAGCCAGATATTCCGCACGCTTTTTCAAAGAAGTATATCAGCCAGCCAAGCTCAAACTCATTCGACTCGGGAATCGAAATAACAATATTCGGCACTCCGCCGTCATTATGCGCGAGAATTGTACCCTGAAAAGCCTTTTTGTTTACGAAATCCATTGTCTTGCCCGCAAGGAAATTCAGACCGTCTCCGTCGCCCTCCTCTTCTTCAAGGACAAGCTCGCTCTTTGCCTTCTCTATCTGCATGACAGTCTCAAAGAGATTGCGCTTGCCTTCCTGAATGTACTGACCGAGTGAATGAAGATCGGTGGAAAAAATAACCGAATCGGGCAGAAGTCCCTTGTGCTCCTTGCCTTCGCTCTCGCCGTAAAGCTGCTTCCACCACTCGTTCATCATCTGGAAATAAGGCTCATAGCTGACAAGAAGCTCGGCGGTATATCCCTTGCGGTAGAGAACGTTTCTCACAGCAGCGTATTTGTAGGCTGGATTTTCCTCGATATCGGTCGAACAAAGCGAGTCCTGCGCCTCCTTCGCGCCTGCCATGAGCTTGTCTATATCGCATCCTGCAACGGCGATCGGAAGCAGTCCGACAGCGGTCAGAACGGAAAATCTGCCGCCTACGTTGTCTGGCACTACGAATGTCTCGTAGCCTTCCTTATCGGAAAGCTCCTTGAGCGTGCCATTTTGCTTGTCGGTTGTGCAGAAAATTCTCTCTCTTGCGCCTTCCTTGCCGTATTTTTCCTCCAGAATGCCGCGCAGCACACGGAATGCTATTGCCGGCTCGGTTGTCGTTCCGGACTTGGATATCATGTTGATGGAAACGTCCTTATCCCTGCACATCTCAATAACCTCGTTAAGAGCGGTCGAGCTGATGGAATTTCCGGCAAAGAATATCTGCGGAGTATCCTTGCATAAAAGGTTGTAATTGGGGGACTTCAGGAATTCTATGGCAGCCCTCGCCCCAAGATAGGATCCTCCGATGCCTATTACAATAAAGACGTCGCTGTTCTTTTTAATTTTCTCTGCGGCAGCCTTTATGCGGGCAAACTCGTCCTTGTCGTAATCAGTGGGAAGAGTGAGCCAGCCCAGCTTGTCGTTGCCGAGACCTGTTCCGTCATGAAGCGTTTTATGTGAGGCGGCAATCTCGGGGGCAATCGCCTTTAATTCCTCTGCCGATACAAAACCGGCGATATGTTTACAGTTTATTGATACAGCCATATAAAATAGCCTCCTAAAATTAGATACATCAATAATATACATTATCTGTAACCACTTTGCAAGTCACAGCTTGTAAAATTTGAGTTTTTTTCATCTTTTTCATAATTTGTTCAAATTTATTTCGTATTATGGCATTCACTTGACAATGAACTGAATATCTGATAATATTATGATTGTACAATTTCCGCCGTTTTTCCATGTATTGCATAGGAGATGATTGTTATTTATGGTTGTCGCTGACGTTGCCAAGTCCCGTATCAGATTATCACTGTTGCTTCTGTTTGCCGCTGCGCTTGCTTTGCTTCTCGCGTCATGCGGCGAGAATGAAAGCGCTGTAGTCGAGCAGCCATATGTATCGGAAACGGATATAGTGATAAACGAAGTGCTGCCTTCAAATACCGAGAGCTTTCAGGCATTCGACGGAAGATATTATGATTGGGTCGAACTTTACAATCCTTCTGACAGGGAATATTCTCTTGATAAATATTACATCTCTGACAGTCAGGAATCTCCTTACAAATGCTCATTGTCAGGACAGACTGTGCCTGCCAACGGCTACCTTATTGTATATTGTTCCGGACTCAATATTACCGATGAACACGGATTTCTTCATACAAACTTCAAGCTTTCGGCAAGCAAAGGTGAAACGGTATATCTTTCCGATGAACACGGCATTTCTTCTTTGACAATACCCGAATGTGAGCCGAACAAATCATACGGTCTTATTGACGGAAAGCCTATGCGTCTGGAAAATCCCACTCCCGGCGCGGCTAATGATAAGGGTACGCTTCAAAACGGAACTGGCGTTGTGATAAACGAATTCATGACCTCCAACACCTACACTCTCTATGATTGCGAGGGCGATTACGGGGATTGGGTCGAGCTGTACAATACAACAAACCGCTCCATAGATCTTGACGGATATTCAATTACTGACGATCCCAAGAAACCTTATGCTTTTGTTTTTTCAAAAGATACTTTTATTCCCGCAAACGGATATCTGCTTATCTTTTGCGACGGAAAAAACAAGACCGACGCGCAGGGTATGATCCACACTGGTTTCTCCCTCGGTACGCTTGATGAAAAGCTGACTCTTTTTGCCCCTGACAGAACAGTGACGGACAGCGTTGAAATTCCCAATATGCCCGACAATATCTCATGCGGCAGAGTAAAAGATGAAAACAATTTCCGCTTCTTTGCCCGTCCGACCCCTGGCGAACCTAACAACACCCCTTGGACAAAGCTCTCGGCAGACCTGAAGCCGGATATTAACGACGGCGTTCTGATAAGTGAAGTAATGTCGGCAAGCAGCAGTAAAAAAAACGATTTTGTTAATGATTATATCGAAATATACAATTCAACTGACTCCGATGTAAATCTCAAAGGATACGCAATTTCACAAATTCCCGGTGACCCTTTTTTTACATTTCCGGACGTCACGCTGAAATCCGGTAAATATCTGGTTATTTTCTGTGACGGAACTACCAATCTTAGTCCTAAGGAACTGCACGCTCCGGTAAAAATCAGCACTGGCGGCGAAAGATTCTATCTGATCAACTCTTCAGGCAGGGTATGCGATGATTTTGCCTCCGGAAAATGCCGTTACGGCATGTCAAGCGGACGTATAGGAAACGATACTTCTCAACGTGTTTTTTTTGCCACTCCAACTCCGGGCAAGGCAAACAAAGGTCAGCATTATTCCGCATATACACCTTTGCCGTCCGTGAACATAAAAGGCGGGCTTGTCAATTCCGGAACATCCATAAAGCTCTCTGCTCCGGACGGCTGCGTTATCTATTATACCCTCGACGGCAGCAAGCCCAATACCGATTCCAAAGTTTATAACAACAAGAATGACAAGATAGTTATTGAAGAAAACACTGTGCTGCGTGCTGTCGCTTTAAAGGACGGATGCGCGATAAGCGACTGCACTACACAGACATATTTTATTGATAATCCCCATTCCTTACCTATTGTCTGCGTTTCCGGTTCACCAGGCACTCTGACCGGTTCAATAGGAATCCTTACCGCAAAGGAAAATTTTTCAGAATATCCTGTTCATGTAGAATACTTCGACAGGGCATGTCAGAAAGCAGTCGAATTTGACTGCGGAGCGCGTCATGTCGGTAAAAACAGCCTGCTGAGAGATCAGAAGGCATTAAAGCTTATGCTTCGTGAAATTTACGGTCAGAAAACCGTAAGCTATAATTTCTTTTATGACTGCAAAGGAGCGCCTACAACCTTTTCTTCCCTGCTTCTCAGGGCAAGCGGACAGGATCAGGACGTGGGAAAAATGCGCGATGCATTTGTGGCAGCTCTTCTCAGGGGACAGAATATAACAGACTACCAGGAATTCTGCCCATGCGCACTCTATATAAATGCCCAGTACTGGGGTCTGTACTATATCCGCGAGCCTTTGAACGACGGCTATATCCTTAATCACTACGGTCTTGAACGCGGTAGCTACGATCTTATTAGGGCGCAGAGCGTTGCACAGGAAGGATCAATAAATGAATACAATGAACTGACAAAATACTGCGAAAAAAACGATCTTACTGATCCCGAATGCTATAACTACATATGTTCGGTAGTTGATATTGATTCGCTTATTAATTTCTGGGTCATAGAAACTTATCTTTGCAATCCTGATACCGGCAATATCCGCTGTTTTAAATCCAAGGACGGAAAATGGAAATGGATACCTTTTGACTTTGACGTATGCATGTATAACGTCAGCATGACAAAATACAATTATATCAAATTATATCTGCTGAATCCTGAGGGTCACGGATTCGGACGTGAAAACAACGCAATAATCCGGAATCTGCTTAAAAATCCTGATTTTCGTGACCGTTTCCTGACATTATACTGCTGGCATATACGCCATACATTCGCCCCCGAGCGAACGCTTAGTATTCTGGATCAGTTTACAAGCAATATTGACGGGGAGATCAAGCTGAACTATGAACGCTGGAAATATCCTACCTACAACTATTGGAAAAGAACAGGTCCGGATGCGTTGCGTGAATTTTTGAAAGCAATGCCTGACGCTGCAATGCTTCAGCTCAGAACGTCATTTAATCTCTCGCAGGAAGAACTTGAAGCATACTTTACCGACACATCGCCTTTAAATCCTTAAATCCTGATTGAAAAGCATGCAAAAAAACTCCCTCCGCAAAGCCGTTCTTTCACATGGGCTTTGCGGAGGGAATCTATATTGTACAATTTTAATCTTCCTCAAAAACATTCTTCACACTTTATCAATAAGATCGGCGTAACACTGCTGGGTAAGCTTCTGGCAGACCTTGTAGAAATGATTGTCGTCAAATGTTCCCCATGCGCCGCTCGTCATTACAACCACCCCGCTCTTCTGCTTTTCGTCGTAGCAGACGCTTGCGTAAACGCCATAGGCGTTGCCGCCGTGGTAATACATGTCATGTCCCGGAACGTAATTTGTGCTTTTCTTGAATCCGAGACAGTATCGGAATTTGTCGTCCTTGAGATATTCCTTTTCAACCTCCTTGACTGCCTCTTTGGAAAGCACCCTGATATTTCCATACATTCCGTCATTGACAAAAATCGACACAAGCTTTGCGTAGTCCTTTGGACTGATGAGCAGGCTTCCCTGCGCCAAAATATAGGTATCGCCAGGCGCCCTTATAAGTCTGTCCTTTACAAGAACGCTGCGGGAACGGTATATCTTGCCGACCTTATAGCATTCAGCGACGTTATTTTTGTCCTTGAGACTCTGCCCTCCGAACGCGGCGTCAAGTCCCAAACGGTCAAAAAGAACCGAGTCCGTGAAATATATATAGTGCAGATTTGTAACCACCTCGTCGAGCGAACCTACAATCCCGAATCCCGAATTGCTATAGGAAAATTCCTTGCCCGGCTTCTGATTGTTGTAGCTCTTGAGATCCACCACAAGATCCTTCAGTCGCGTACCGGCATTACTGCCAGTGTATATAATATATTCGTCACCGAGCGACGACGAATGGTTGAGCAGCATTCGCGGAGTTATCTCAACCTCCGGAAAAAGCGGATTGCGGAACCGGTAGCCGAAATAATCTTCAACATTGCGGTCAAGGTCGATTCTTCCGGCGTCTACAAGGGTCATTGTGGACAGCGTCGATATTATCTTTGATAGCGACGCGGGACGGAATTTGGTGTCGGAATTTATCTTCTTGCGCTGCGCTTTGTTAGCGTAGCCATAGCTGTATGTATACGCCACCTTGCCATCTTTTATTACAGCTACCCCCGCGCCCATTGCGCTGTAATCCTGACATATCCTTTTAAGCTCTGTCGCTGTGGTTCCCTTTATTTCCTCAGGATTGTGAGGATCTATTACCTTCGGCTCCTCCTGTCCTTCCTTGTCAACGTAATACTTGTCAATCCAGCCGAAGCGGTTCTGAAGGTATTCGATACGGTAGAAGTTGCCGCTTGTCTCCAGCACCTCGAATTTCTGTCCCTTGGTGACGGTATTCTGCACCTTTTTTTTGAAATTCGGCTCGGAGCATATGGTTCCGTATGTGAATTTTACTATAATATTGAATCCGCTCTCCGGTTCCTCTGAGGACACATCGGCTCCGTCAGAAACCGCTTTTTCCGGACCTTTGAACCATGAGGAAACTACCTCGATATAATTAATTCGGGAGCGTTTAAAGGCAAACACCATGCTGATCGGCATTATAAGAGCAAGCCCCACAGTGCCTATGCCACGAATGCGGTTGCGACGGTAGAATTTTAGATATTTTCTCCATAGACTCGCCCCGAACGCGCCAAGCTCCGCCTTTACGCCCCTTCCATTGTATTCCTTTTCGCTATGCTTTTTCTGCATTTTTGATATGACTCCCTTTTTTGAATTTGTTCAGGAAAATTATATCAAAGATAAATCTCAATAGCAACAGTCATTTTATTAACTTTAAGGTTTTTTGGCTTAACAAACGCAAAATGAGACTGAGAACTACCGACAGCAATATGTAAGAGACAAAATAAATGATTCTGTGAAGCTTGAAGCCACAGTTCAGCAAAATCGACCTGACTCCAACATGGGTCATAAAAAGTTCCAGCGAATACGAGCCGACGGTTGTCATAGCTTGATTGAATTTTTGTGAGCGAAGCTTCTCCAGCAGAAAACATAACATAAAAATGAGGGAGACGGAAAAGAAAAACGCGGTTACTCTTCTCGGTATGTTAAAATCAATGTCGATCACACGGTATTGGATTAACATTCTTGTCATGACAAGCATCATTCCCAGAGCGGCGAGCAGGTTTTCTTCAATTCCAAAGGGCTTTTTATCGCGTATCTTTTTGCCATAGCGGCAGCCAAGAAGAATAATCGGGAAACGAGCAAAAGCGATTTCCGTATTTTCATAGTATCCCTGCGCGAGCAGACTGATGACCGCGCAGAACGCCACAACAGCAAGACAAAGCGAATAACAGACAACGCCCGACGCGTCTTTGCCATTGATTTCGCGATTCATGAGTCTGAATACAAACGGAAACAGCATATACGCGACCAAAATAAACGCTATATACCAGAAGACTTTATTGCCGCTTGTCCAGAATGATACGAGCAATACATCCAAAACATAACGCAGAAATGATTTGGGATAAATGACAAAATCTCTGATAAACCAATACGCCATACCGAAAAACAAATACGGAATGACCACTCTTTTCAGTCTTTTTATGTAGAATGTCTTAATATCCGGATTGTTGCACATGGAATAATACAATCCAACGCCTGAAAGAAAAAGAAAAACCTCCACCCCGATGCTTCCGAACATGTAGTTTGATATTTTAGCAATCCAAAATAAAGCGTCGTGTTGTCTGAATTTTTCAACATCATTAAAATAATGAAAAATAATAATACTGACAATGGAAATACCAAATAATTCTCCGCGGTATTTACTGACAACAGAAAGATTCATGTCATTTTTTCTCAAAAAATGCGTCTTCTCCGTTCATTTATGTATTGAAAGAATTTTTTCAACCAATAATATAACGTATCGGAAAGAATAAAGGTGACAGTTATCTTTATTAACAATCTGTAAACAAAAGCCTGTATATCGCGTTTTCTTCTGCAAGGCGCGATATACAGGCGTTTTTCTGTTGTTTCAGTATATCAAATAATTATTCGGTAATAAGAGAGCATACGGCGTTCGCATAGGCAACCGGATCGTCCACTCCTATGCCCTCGATAAGAGATGCCTGTGCAAAAAGCACGTCGGTCAGCTTGGCAGCCTTTTCCTTATCCTCAGCGTATGCCTTGGTGAGCGCAGCGAATATCGGATGGTTGGCATTAATTTCAAGAATCCTTGCCGCCTTGACCTTTTCGGTGTTGGTGGGCATAGCGTTTAGCACCTTTTCCATTTCCAGAGAAATTCCGCCGTCGGATATCAGGCAGACAGGATGTGTCTTGAGACGTGTGGAAAGACGAACTTCCTTGACATTATCGCCGAGATGCTCCTTCATGAATTCAAAAAGACTCTTGTTGTCCTCGGCGGTCTTCTTGATTTCTTCCTTTTCGCCCTCGTCCTCTACGTCAAGCTCCGCGTCGGAAACCGAACGGAATTCCTTTTCTTTATAATCACGCATGGTCTTGAGCGCGAATTCATCTATTTCGTCGGTGAGATAAAGTATCTCATAGCCCTTGTCGCGCAGCATTTCGGTCTGCGGAAGCATGTCAAGCTTCGCGGTGGATTCGCCGCAAGCGTAATAGATGTATTTCTGGCTCTCGCGCATTCTGCCGACATACTCTTCGAGCGTGACAGGCTTCTTCTCGGAAGAGGAATAATACATAAGAAGATCCTGCAAAAGCTCCTTCTTCATTCCGTATGAGCTGTAAATGCCGAATTTGATCTGCATACCGAAATTCTTGAAGAACTGCTCGTACTTCTCGCGGTCGTTCTTCTGCATGTTAAGAAGCTCAGACTTGATCTTCTTCTCCAGACTTGCGGCAATGGCTTTGAGCTGACGGTCATGCTGAAGCATTTCACGGCTTATGTTGAGCGAAAGGTCGGGCGAGTCCACAAGTCCCTTTACAAAGCTGAAGTAATCAGGCAGCAGATCGGCGCACTTCTCCATGATCATTACGCCGTTGCTGTAAAGCTGGAGTCCCTTCTCGTAATCCTTGCTGTAATAGTTGAATGGCGTGCGCGACGGTATGAACATCAGCGCGGTGTATGTTGTAGTACCCTCGACATTCTGGTGAATGCAGCGGGCGGGATCCTCATATTCATTGAATTTATTCTTATAAAAGTCCTCATATTCATGCTCGGCAAGCTCAGCTTTGGTCTTTTTCCATACAGGGATCATGCTGTTGAGCGTTTCGGTTTCAATATATGTGGCGTATTCCTTATCGTCCTTTTCCTCGCCCTCTTCCCAGTCGCGTGATTTCTCAACGTCCATGGTTATCGGGTAGCGGATATAATCGGAATACTTCCTTACAAGGTTACGCAGGCTGTATGTTTCAAGGAATTCGTCGTAATTCTCGTCATCGGTGTTGTCCTTGATGTAAAGGGTTATCTCCGTGCCGTGTTCATCCTTCTGAGCGTCCTCTATGGTATAGCCTTCCGCCCCGTCGGATTCCCAGCGGAATGCTGAATCCCCTCCGACTGACTTTGACACAACAACAATCTTCTTTGCCACCATGAATGCTGAATAGAAGCCCACGCCGAACTGACCGATAATGTCAACGTCATCGCCGAGGTCATGCTCCTGCTTGAAAGCCAGCGAGCCGCTCTTTGCGATGGTTCCAAGATTTTCCTCCAGTTCCTCGCGGGTCATGCCGCAGCCCTTGTCGCTGACCGTAAGGGTACGCGCCTCCTTATCGGGAGTGATCTTTATGGCAAGATCGTCGCGGCTGAGTCCGGCATTTCCGGTCTGCATTGCGTTGTAGTAGAGCTTGTCCGTCGCGTCGCTGGCATTTGAAATAAGCTCGCGGAGGAATATCTCCTTGTGCGTATAGATCGAATTGATCATCATATCAAGCAGTCTTTTTGATTCGGCTTTGAATTCTTTCTTTTCCATTTAACAATTCAGTTCCTTTCTTTTGAATTAGCACTCTCAATATCCGAGTGCTAATTTTTATATGACTAATAATAATACCTTATCCTCATTATGTCAAGTGTTCAATTGTGAATTTTTTGTTATGCCGGAGACTGAAAATTCCCTGCCGTGAAGCTTTGGCTTTCCGACAGGGAATTTTTATTGTATTTCAGGTCAGGCAATAAAAAACTTCTACTCACAAAAAATCAGAATTCGTCCGGAAGCTTACGGAATTTCTCCTGCCCCAAACCGCCCATAGGCTTGTAACCGCCGTCAGAAGTATATATTGAATCCGGATTCATGGCTGCCTTTATGAACGGATGATTATTGGCTCTGCCTATATTGCTGTTGTAGGGACAGACCTCACGGCATGTGTTGCAGCCGCGTATTTCACGCATTTTTCCTTGTCAAATCCACCGCTCTCCGACAAGGCTCCCGCCGGACATCTTACTATGCATTTTTTGCAATGAACGCAGTATGTAGCTTCATCGCCTGTTTCAGGTACGATCAAGTCTGTTATTATGTTGCCTATAAAACAAAATGAGCCGTAATGAGGAGAAAGCAGAAGCCCGCTGTCCCCGACAGCTCCAAGACCGCAGAGCGAACCGGCAATTACCTCCGGAACCGGAGAATCGTCAAGAAACCATTCAAAGCTGTATTCGTCAAACGCCTTGCGAAGAGCAATACATGTCAATTCGAGCATCTGCGACGCAACTTTTCTCAGACGGAAAACCTCGTTGGGATCATCAAAAACCGCGTCTATATTTGTCGGGAATACTACGCATATGACTGATTCAGCCGACTGTGGTATTCTTTTTTTATCCGGATATTCTATAAGCATATCCTCAACCTTTGAATAAGCGCACACGCCGTAATCAAAGAGATTATTCGCATTCATTATCAGTCTGAGCAGCCCTGTCATACCGTCATTCCTTTCCATGTGAAATGTTAACGCCTTCGTCTGTTTATTGTAGCACTTTTTCAATTAAATATCCAGAGTTTTTATATATAAATTTGCTATAGACAAATTAGTAATTTTGTTGTATTATAATGAGTAACTATATTCCCGCTGACTTGTGTGATATATAAACACTAATTCTATAAAAAGGGGGTTATCATAATGAAAAGAGTGTTTTTCCTCACAGTTGCTTTAATTGTGTCATTAACGCTGATATGCTCATGCGGCGTAGGCGGAGATTACGACCAGCCGCCTTTGGCAAGCAATTCTGTTATTGTCGCTGACGATTCCATTCCGGAAGGTGTTTCGCCGAATATCACCGGAGTTATCACAAGCATTTCAGAGGTGCGTGACGGAATAATGATTCTGGTGGAGATTCCGGACGCAAAAAACACTTATTCCGACAACAGATATTACGTAACCGTCACAGCCAAGACCGTTGCTGAAAACAATGACAAGACCCGCTGTTCAAGCTACCGTGAGCTTGCCACAGGTGACACTGTATCTGTGTGGTTCACCGGCGGTTCAACCGGCACTACTCCTGAATACGCTGTGGCTCAGGGCGTGCGCATTACATCTAAAGTCGAGGATCTGCTTATGACCGTAAAGCTCGGAGGAAATGTCATAATGGCTTCCCCGACTGCGGGCGAGGTTACTTCAACGGATATCAAGCCGCTTCTCTACGGTTCATATCTCATCGCGGACGGCAGCAGCAACGAAATTCTCAGTCTTTATTTTGCCAAAGCTCCTGTCAATGTGACCGCTTACGCTGTTTCCGCGGAAAACGGTGAAACGGTCTACCTCACAGGCAGCACAAGCGAGCTGGAGCTTCCGGGTACGCTTAAAGAGGGAGAATATACCGTCACGGTCAAGGCTGAAAGCAATGACAGCGCAGATTACTATATCTTTGTTTTAAGCGTGAGATAACAGCAGTTCTGTTTCATTGCGCTAAGTATTATTATTTTCCAACAGAAGGATTGATTTCAGATGAAAAACACCCAGAAAAATATGGACAAGATAGTTGCTCTCTGCAAGGGCAGAGGCTTTGTATATCCCGGTTCGGAGATATACGGTGGTCTCTCAAATACATGGGATTACGGTCCTCTCGGTATGCAGCTTAAAAACAACATAAAGAGCGCATGGCTTAAAAAATTCGTTCAGCAAAGCAAATACAACGTCGGTCTTGATTCCGCAATTCTTATGAATCCTCAGACATGGGTGGCTTCCGGTCATCTCGGCGGATTCTCTGACCCACTTATGGACTGTAAGGAGTGCAAAACGCGCCACCGCGCCGATAACCTGATCGAAGAATTCGACGGTACAAATGTCGCGGGCTGGACAAACGAACAAATGGTTGCGTATATCAGGGAAAAGCAGATTCCCTGTCCGAACTGCGGCAAGCACAATTTTTCTGACATCAGACAGTTCAACCTTATGTTCAAGACCTTCCAGGGCGTAACAGAAGACACCAAGAGCGAGCTTTATCTCCGTCCGGAAACCGCACAGGGTATTTTCGTAAATTTCGCAAATATCCAGCGCACAACACGCCGCAAGGTTCCGTTCGGCGTTGCACAGATAGGCAAGTCCTTCCGCAACGAAATAACCCCAAAGAATTTTATATTCCGTGTGCGTGAATTTGAACAGATGGAGCTTGAATTCTTCTGCAAGCCCGGCACAGACCTCGAATGGTTTGAATATTGGCGCGCATTCTGCCGCGACTGGCTCTATTCTCTCAGTTTCAAGGAGGAAAATCTCCGTCTGCGCGATCATTCAAAAGAAGAGCTTTGCTTCTATTCCAAGGCTACCACTGATTTTGAATACCTTTTCCCGTTCGGCTGGGGCGAGCTGTGGGGCGTTGCCGACAGAACCGACTACGACCTCACCCAGCACATCAATACAAGCGGCAAGAGTCTGGAATACTTTGATCCGGCAACAAATGAGAAATATATTCCCTATGTAATCGAGCCATCTCTCGGCGTCGATCGTCTTTTCCTCGCCGTTATTACCGAAGCGTATGATGAGGAGGTCGTTGACGAGGCGAAAAACGACGTGCGCGTTGTGCTCAGGCTTCATCCCGCTCTCGCGCCTTTCAAGGCTGCTGTCCTGCCGCTTTCAAAGAAGCTCACTCCCGCGGCTGAGGAAATTTACACCGAGCTTGCAAAAGACTTTATGGTTGATTTTGACGATACAGGCTCCATCGGTAAGAGATACCGCCGAGAGGACGAGATCGGTACTCCGTTCTGCGTCACTGTGGACTTCCAGACAGTCGGCGACGACAAGACGCCCGCCGACCACTGCGTTACAGTCCGCGACCGCGACACAATGGAACAGGTTCGCATTCCGATAGATCAGCTCAGAAGCTATATTGCGGAAAAAACCGCGTTCTGATAATTATTCTGTCTCCCTTACCGGCAATTTAAGGTAAGGGAGATTTTTTTATAAAAAATTCACTTGACATATTGTGTCAAAAGGCATATAATATATCATGCCTTTGCGGGAGTAGTTTAGTGGCAGAACCTCAGCTTCCCAAGCTGATGGTGTGGGTTCGATTCCCATCTTCCGCTCCAGTTCCTGCGTCCTTTCCTTTATCTCGGAAAGGGCGTTTTTTTGAGCGTTTGGTGTGTAAAAAAAATTATACATATGAGAAAAAATATTGGATTTGATTTTGCTGTCTGGTATTATAATTTGATAAATCTTTCATGAATATAAAAAACTGTCCGCGTTGCAATTGACATTCAACGCGGACAGTTTTTTATCGGTTAATTTTTTTAATATTACACCAGCTTACAGAATGTGCCGAGTACCCAGCCTTTTGTTTTTGATGTGTACTGTATCTGATACCATGTTTTTCCGTTTTTATCCTTTTTAGTGGCAAGCAGCTTATACTTCTTGCCCTCAGAAGTTGTGCCGAGTTTCTTACTGTCGGTGCTTGCCGATTTACGCACATTCACCGGACTCTCTGTGATTTCAACCTTTTTTGTCTCAGTTTTTTCCGCAGCTGTAGTAGTTGTCGTGGCTTTGGTCTCTTCTGTGACAAGCTTGCTCAATGAGCCAAGCACCCAGCCTTTTGTTTTTGATGTGTACTGTATCTGATACCATACATCGCCATTTGAATCCTTTTTAGTCGCAAGATATTTGTATTCCTCACCTTTTTTTACCGAACCGAGCTTCTTTCCGTTCAGACCCGCCGATGCGCGGACATTTACTCTTCCGCCTGTAATGCGAACCTTCTTTCCGGAAGTCGTGGCTTTTGTTGCCGTTGTGGTTGTCGTTGAGGCGGTTGTTGCGCCTTTATTTATGATTTTGGCATAACCGGCGCTTATCCAGCCCTTCTTGCCGGATTTATACTCAATCTGATACCATGTCTTCCCCTCGGAATCCTTCTTCGACGCAAGGTAATTATATTTGCTTCCGTTTTTAACAGTGGTAATTATCTTGCCATTCATACCCGGCGTTGAACGCACATTCAGCGCGTCGGCGGTAATTTCCACCTGCTTTGACTCCGCTGCCTGTGTTGTTGTGGATTCTGTTTTTGATGTTTTTTCGGATTCGGTTGTGCTTCCGGAATTTACTATCCTGCTCAATGAACCGAGAACCCATCCGGTTTTTTCTGACGTATAACGTATTTTGTACCAGACCTGTCCCTTTTCATCTGTATCAGTGGCAAGATACTCATATCTCTTCCCTTTTGAAACCGTACCTAACTTACTTCCGCTAAGACTTGCCTTGGAACGAACGTTCACAGGATTTGCGGTTATCTCCACCTGTTTGTTTTTATTATCAGAAGTCGCTTTGGTAGTGGTTGTTGAGTCTGCCTTGCCCGGCTCGCTTATAACCTTACAGTATGTTCCCAGAAGCCATGCCGTTTTATCATCTTCGTAATGAACAAAATACCATGTCTGATCGCTGCTGTCCTTTTTAACGGAGAAATAATCAAACTGGGTTCCGATTTTAGTAATTCCTAAAACGGCGCTTGTTAGACTCGCCTCCGAACGGACGTTTAACAGCTTGGTTGTTACCTCAAGCCTGCCGACTTTCTCTTCATCAACAGTCTCGGCATAAGCGGAAGTCACCCAGCCGCTCTTATCATCAGAAAGCTTTATCTGATACCAGCGAACTCCATCTTTATCATTCTTTTCAGAAAGGTATACCATCTGATCTCCGTAGCGCACCTGCTTGATAAACTTAGCCGACGTACCAGGCGCTTCTCTCACAGCAACTGGATCTCCGGTTATGTTTACGTATTTTGGCGCCGCAGCCGCCTCAAACGCCGCCATACCGGAAAACGACGCGCACATCAGCGCTGTAGCAATAATTCTTTTTATGTTCTTGTTCATAATTTATCATCCTTTCACAAACTTGGAACATTCTTTTCAACTACTATTATAACATATATAAATAAAAAAGCAAGACCAAAACCCGCACAACTTGTAGATTTGTTAAGTTATAAATAATTATTGACATATGTATTAATTGAATGATATAATGTAAAAAGTTTTTTATACGTAACCTTTCATAACCGTCTGCAACTGTTTTTTTCAGGAGGACATTGCATGAATTTTCTTTCATTTATTTACAATATTATATTTGGACCACTTGTATTGCTTTTTGATATTGTATACGCTTTAATGTATCGTATGACCGACAATGAAGGATTATCTATCATAGCCCTCAGCCTTGTCATAAATATTCTTATTCTCCCACTCTACCGCCGCGCAGACGCTTTGCAGGATAATGAACGAGCAAGAACTAATAAATTAAAACGCGGGGTGGAGCACATAAAAAAAACGTTCAAGGGCGACGAACGGTTCATGATGCTCCAGACCTATTACAGACAGAATAACTACAAGCCTTATTTTGCTCTCAGCGGTTCTGTTTCACTGCTGCTTGAAATTCCTTTTTTTATCGCAGCCTTTAATTTTCTGTCGGAGCTTGATCTTCTTATCGGCTCGTCTTTCGGACCGATCCCTGACCTCAGCAAGCCGGACGGACTTCTGAATATTGCGGGTCATTCAATTAATCTGCTGCCGCTCCTTATGACCGCTGTCAATATCGTTTCGGGTATTATCTACACCAAAGGAATGCCACTGAAAAGCAAACTGCAGCTATACGGTATGGCGCTTATTTTTCTTGTTTTACTCTATTCCTCCCCTTCCGGACTGGCTTTTTACTGGACGCTTAACAATCTTTTTTCTTTGATAAAGAATTTATTCTATAAACTGAAAAAACCAAAGTTGGCGCTGTGTATAATAATCACTGCTTTTTCAGCTTGCCTTTTGCCTTATGTTCTGATTTCCCACCCAATTCAGTCGGAAAGAATTGAAAAGTTTGCAATTGCCGGTCTGCTGTTAATGCTTATACCGCTTCCCGCTTATTTCTTAGTCAAAAAATTAAACTTCTCATTAAAAAAATCAGACGCAACAAAAGATGATAATGTCATTTTTTCAACATGCTGCGTTATGATGACCGTTCTGACTGGCATACTTATTCCGTCCGCCGTTATTGCTACTTCGCCGGACGAATTTGTAAATTTATCTGATGTACATTCTCCGTTAAGATATGTTTTCAGTTCATTTACAACTGCCGCAGGTATTTTTCTTGTATGGATGATAATTTTTTACCGTCTGGCTTCAAAATCCTCAAGAAAAATAATGAGTTTATTGTCGGTAATCTTTTCCGGCGCTGCTCTGACAAATTACATGTTTTTTGGTACAATTCTGTTGTTTTAGTCGGGTTGTCCGGCATACTGTTGCTGATTTGGAAATTACGCAAGTCCGCTATTAATTATCTTTGCATTGCCGGCTGCGTTGCAATTTCAATTATGTGCTGCCAGAATCTCGTCTCTGTTCAAACCGGATATAGCAATTTAATCAGCTCTTCGTCCGCAACTATTTCTGAGTACGCCTCTAAAAGCGGAATTGATTTGCCTTTGGACAAAAAAGGAAAAAATGTGGTTGTTATAATGCTTGACAGGGCAATTAATGACTTTTTCCCATATATGATGGAGGAAAAGCCGGAGCTGAAAGAACAGTTTTCCGGGTTTACATACTACCCAAACACCATCTCCTACGGTGATTCAACTCTGACTGGTTTTCCCGGACTCTACGGGGGGTACGAGTATACGCCTGAGGAAATGAACAGGCGGTCGGACGTGTCGATAGAAAAAAAACAGGACGAGGCTCTCAAGGTAATGCCTCTCATTTTTTCACGCAACGGATATAAAACCACCGTCTGTGATCCGGTTTACGCGGGAATGCAATGGTATCCAAACCTTGCCATCTACGACGAATATCCTGAAATTTCAAAATATGTCACCAAAGGCAGATTTACAATAAGCTATAACGACAACGACAGGGAAAGGCTTCTGAACAGAAATATGTTTGCTTACAGCCTTTTCCGGATTTCACCAGTATTGATCCATATTTCCTTCTACAACAAAGGCGAATATAATCATTCGTCAAGATTATCTTCGGTACAGGTTATCAATGATCTGTACACAGCGTCCGGCGGAAGCGACCACAAAAACACTCAGTTCGCACAGTCCTACAGCGTGCTTGAAAAGCTTCCCACAATTACAAAAATATATGACGATGGCACAAATAATTTCTTGTTAATGTCCAACGACACAACTCACGATGTGATCATGCTTCAGGAACCCGAATACACTCTCTCTGATTTTGTTGACAACCGAGCCTATGAGAATGAGCTTAACGGCAGAAGAACCGCAAACGGAAAAGAAATAGCTTTAACCACTCCTTTGCAGATAACTCACTACCAGTGCAATATGGCGACAATGATAAAGCTCGGCGAATGGTTCGATTATCTCAGGCAAAACGGGGTATATGACAATACAAGGATTATTATTGTATCGGATCACGGACGATTTCTCGATCATCTTAACTCCCAGATAATAACCGAAGGCTATAATGACTCGCTGAGTGAATTTAACGATGTAATGTGCTATAAGGCTCTGCTTTTATTTAAGGATTTTGACAGCAGCGAATTTAAAACTGACGATTCTTTTATGACTAACGCGGACACTCCGTTGCTATCCTTTAATGGTCTGATAGATTCGCCCGTAAATCCTTTTACAAATAATCCCATAAACGACGAAATAAAAAACAGTCCTGAGCATCATATAGCTATTGCAAGCATCTGGCTTGACGGTTACAAAAACGGAAGAACTGATTACGGAGTTAAAGCTTGGGTTGGTATGAAAGGAAAAGACACAACCGATCTCAGTTCCTGGCGTTTCATAAATAATAATTAATTTTTCTACTGCAAAGGAGAAATACAATATGATTAACTATCAAAACTTCTTTTATATCGACCCTGGTACGGGGAGCATGCTTTTTACCATACTTATAGGCGTATTAAGCGCGGCTGCCTATTTCCTCAGAAATTCAATCATGAAGCTGCGCTTTTTATTCAGTCTCGGTAAGCAGGATAAAATTGAAAACAGCGACAACGTGCCTTTTGCTATATTCACCGACAGCAAACGTTACTGGAATGTATTCAAGCCGATATGCGACGAATTTGAAAAGCGCGGACAGAAGGTTGCTTATCTTACGGCGTCTCCTGACGATCCAGCTCTGAATGAAAATTATGAATGTGTTTCAGCCGAATTCATTGGCGACGGAAACAGGGCTTTTGCCCGCATGAATATGCTTAAAGCTGACGTCGT